>JAISZI010000036.1 GCA_031269335.1 Puniceicoccales bacterium | reverse complement strand
CGCCGCCGGTGACGTTGTTGGCGGTGATGTTTCCGGCAGCGTTGAGCGTGGTGTCGTGAAGAAGGTTAACCGCGCCGGTGTAAGTCTGTGTGCCAGTGGTGGTAATGGTACCGGCGGTGGCAAAATCGGTGGTGCCCGTTACGCTGATGGTTTTGGCGGAAACTGCTCCTTCGAAAATGGCGTCGCCGACGATGGTGATGTCGCGGGGAACACCAGTGTCGGTGCTTCCTACCGTGCTGCCAAAGCCGACGGAACTCCCGCTGAAAGTAATGTTTTCGGCGAGCTTGACGCCGCCAGTGTAGAATTGTTCACCGGTAGTGGTGATATTCGCGCCGATTTGTGCGGCACCGGTGACGGTGAGCTTGGCGGTGAAAACAGCTTCGTTGAACACGCTGCCGCCGGTGGCACTCAGCGTGACATCGCCGAGTTTGTTAGGAGCGTCCGCGCCAAGCTGCCCGAGGCTGATCGCGCCGGCAGTGGCGGTGGCGGAAAGGGCTTTGCCGCCGCCGGTGACGTTGTTGGCGGTGATGTTTCCGGTGGCGTTGAGCGTGGTGTCTTGAGAAAGACTAACCGTGCCGGTGTAAGTCTGTGTGCCAGTGGTGGTAATGGCACCGGCGGTGTTAAAATCGGTGGTGCCTGTTACGCTGATGGTTTCGGCGGAAACTGCTCCTTTGAAAACGGCGTCGCCGGTGACGGTGAGCTGGGCGGCGTTTACGGTAGATTTGAACTCAGCACCGCCGTTTGTTGCGCCAGTGCCGACAACAATGTTTTCCGCGAAAACAGCACCGTTGAACGTGCTGCCGCCGCTGGCGTTCAGCGTAACATTGCCGAGTTTGTTAGGAGCGTCCGCGCCAAGCTGCCCGAGGCTGATCGCGCCGGCGGTGGCGGTGACGGAAAGGTCTTTGCCGCCGCCGGTGACGTTGCCTGTGGTGATAGCACTGCCGGAAAGGGAGACGCCTTTTTCAAGCACGAGCGAACCGTAGGTCTGGGTAGAGCTAGTAGTTATGGTGGCGATATTGTCCTTGAGCGTGGTCGCGCCGGTGACTTCAAGTTTTGCGATGCTGGAAACTGTGTTTTTGAACGTGCCCGCGCCGGTGATTTTTAAGTCTTTTGCGTTTCCGGTGAGCGCGTCGGTAAAGGTGACCGTTCCGTTGCCAGAATTTGCGGTCAGGTGGATTCCGTCGCTGCCGTTGAGGGTGGTGGTGCTGTAGGACTGATTGCCGCCGGTGGTAATGTCTGTGGAGAGGGTGGTTGTGCCGATAACGGTGAGATCGGCGGGGAAGGACGCGGCGGCGTTGATTGTGAGGGTCGCGGTGCTAAGCGCGATGCTGGTTCCGGTGAAGGTTGTGGCTTGGTTAATTGTGATACTGCTGGGCGCGAGGTTGGCGGTAAGTGTGATGCTGGCTCCGTTCGTGGCGAACGTTACACTATCACCGACGATGTAGGTGGTGTTGATTGTGCCGTCTGTCCAATTGGCGTCGGCGGTGTCGGTGCTCCACTTATTGGTGCTGGCGGCATTATTCCAGGTGAGATTCGCTTTGCCGGAAATGAAGCCGTATTCGAGAGCGTTGCTCGTGGTGGTTCGCCCGTGGCGGTAACTGTCCGCACCCGTAAGGCTGACCGCCGTGATGTTGCTGTAGTCAGATGGTCCTGAGATGAGGGTCGCGGTTGTGGAGGCATCACCCGAAAGTGTTGGCGCGGTGTAGGAAACGGTGGTCGAAGTCGCGAACGTGGTGTTGCTGGGAACGGTAAGCGTGTTAGCCGCGAGTGTGATATTGTTAGGTAACGAAACGGAAAAACCTTCGAGAGTAACATTGTTGGTGAGCGTGATGGCACTGTTGTAGGATTGGGTCCCTGTAGTGTTGATACCTGAAGAAAGGGTGATGCCTGCGGCGGCGGTGAGGGCGAGGTTAGTAAAACCCGAGGCAGGGAGGTCGGAAGATCTCAGTTCGTTACCGTTGCCGGTGGCTGTGGTGGTGACGGAGAGGGTGTTGATCCCGGAAAGCGTGCCAAGGGAAAGGTGTTCGCTTTTAAGTGTTGGCACCGTGAAAGTGAGATTACTACTGCTGTTACCGGTGAGGCTGTCCAACGTGAGTTTATTTGTGGCTGTGACGGTAAAATCGGCGGTGAGGGAAATGTTGCCTGTTAAGGAAATTTCTGAGCCGGAAAGGGTGGTGTCTTGGGAAACGATTATTCCTCCGGTGCCAGCGGAATAAGACTGTGCGCCGGTGGTGGTGACGTCTGCGGAAAGGGAAGTATTGCCGTCAATGGTAAGGGTGGAGACGCCGGTGATATCGCCGCAGATTTCGGCGTTTCCGGCAACGGTGGTGGTGGGGGGGTCGCCGAGCCAAGAGCCGACAACACCAGCGCGAATTGTGAGCGACTTACCGCCGCCGGTGACCGTGCTGTTGAAAATGACTGTGTTAGCAGAAAGCGAAGTGTTCTTGCCAAGTGTGACCGGACTGTTAAAAGTAATGTTTCCGGTAGAAGAAATTGGTCTGGTAGTGGAAAGTGTGATGCCGCCGGTTGCAGTGAGGTCGAAGGCGGTGGGAACGCATCGGAAATCGATTTTGCTGAAGAGATTGGTGGTGTTGTCGGAGAGCGTGAGGGCGTTGTTTTGGATGATGGTGAGCGCACCGATTTTCAGGAGGACAGACGAGGCGGTTATGGAAATGCCCCCACCGGCGTTGAGTGTAAGACCGCCGCTACCAAGATCGACGGCGGCACCATCGGCAAAAATGATGTTTCCTCCGGCGGTTAGGGTGAGGGATTTGTCAGTAGTAGAACTGATTGCGGCGGAAACGGTGATATTGCCCGTGCCCGACGTTTTAACGGTGACATCGGCGGTGACGAGGGCGGTGTTGAGATGCTCAACACCAAGAGTAGCGGAGTCACCGTTGGGTTCAAAAATCGGTCCAGTTCCAGTGATGTCCGTGTTCGTGCTGCCGGGAACGATTTCGAGGTCACCCGGGTCAAGGAGAAGGGCGCCGGTTTTGCCATTGGGGGCGGAGAGGTCTGCGGTGCCGCTGAAATCGAGGTAATTTTTGCTGGAAACTTCGGCGAACCCGCCAGTGCCGTTGGCGGCGGCGCGGGCGGACAAATGGCCGTGGTAGCGGGTGGAATTGTCGGACCAGATGATGATTTTGCCGCCGTCACCGGCGGTCTGGGCATCGGCGCGGAGGGTGGCGGTTGGGGCGACAAAGACTGCACGGGCGTTGCGCAGGGCGGGGTCGTTGCCTTGGTAGCCGCCGCCGACGTGGATGGTGCCGCCGCCGGTTGAGCCGGAGGCGTCGAGGAGCGAGTTTTCGCCGAGGCCGACCTTGGCGCCGGTGAGGGTGATGGTGCCGCCGGAGGAATCTGGCGAGGTGGCGAGAATCGTGCCGTCGTTCCAAACTTCGGCGGAGGCAACTTCTTGGGCGGGTACTTGTTGGGTGGTGGGCGTGGGTGCTACCCCTTCGAGGCGGGTTTCGCGGGCGCGGATGACGCCGGCGTTGCGGATGGCGATGGAGTAGAGGTCTCCGGCGGCGAGGAGCACTCGTCCGTCTGGCGCGGAAATGTCGCCGTTGTTGCGGACGCCTTCGGCGGGGGCGTTTGGCGCGGTGGTGGTTTCGGCTGCGCTGCCCACTTCCACGAACAAGTGCCCTTCGCGTTCGCCGACCAGAATTTCGTCTCCTGCGCTTAACACGACCATTTTTCCGGCGGCGATAATGCCGTCGTTGACAACGTGTTTTCCTGCTAAAACTGCGCCGGTGGCGGCGCGGATTTGCCCTTCGTTGACGACGGTTCCGGTGAGGTTTGTGAAGTGGTTGCGGCCTGCGAGGAAGTCGGTGTTGGCGAGGTTGCCGGCGGCGGCATAGATTTGCCCGGTATCGACGACGGCGTTTTTGCCGAAATAAATGCCGGCGGGATTGACCAGATAAACGATGCCGTTGGCTTGCAGCGTGCCGAGCAGGTTGGAGGGATCGGAACCTGTGACGCGGTTCAGAACGGTCGCCGTTGGCGAGGGTTGGATGAAGCGGACGGTCTCGTTGGCACCGATGTTGAAACGGGCGTATTCGACGATGGTTTTATTGGCGGCGGTGATGGTTGTGGTGCCGGGCGCATGGGAAAATGCGGCACTGCCGACGACGACGTTGCCGTGGACGACGCCAGTGGCGGCGGTGGCGGCGGGCTGGAACACGACCGGCAATGCGGCGGCGGCAAACAGGATTGAACGAGAAATATGTTTGGCTAACTTGGTTTTCATTGGTGGAAAAAAGAAATTTTATGTTACGGGATTTTTTACCAGAGAAAGGCGGCGCTGAAATGGACTTCGGAGTCGCCGCGGTGGATTTTCTGGTTGCCGGTGGAAACGGAGTCTTGGGCGATGCCCCAATCAACGCGGGCGTTGAGGAAGCTGCCGATTTGGAGTTCCAAGCCGACGCCGAGGCCGGTGAAGGTTTGGTTTCTAGACCATGGTGTTGGCTCTTCGTTGACTTCGGTGTGACCGGCGTCCACGAAGAAGCAGAGGGACAAATCCCAGTCTGGGACGGAGCTGGCACTGGGCGCGCGCCAGTTGAAGGGAATGCCGAAGTAGGTCGGCGGGGCGGAGTCGGGGACGGTTTTGTTTTTGCCGTTGTTGGTTTTGTAGGGGCGGAAGAGGCGTGGCAGGTGAAGGCGATATTCGGCGGTGCCGACGATCGCGTTGTCGCCCGATACGAGGGATTCGGGGTAGCCGCGAACGGTGTGGAGTCCGCCGAGGGTCATGCGTTTTTGTGGGACGAGGGGATTATTGTTAATAGTTTTTTGTCCGCGCACGGAGAAGACGATTTGGTGGGCGCGGGTCATTTTGCCCCACTCGTCGCCGACCCAGAATTTTTCGCCGTGGATAAGTGGTTCGAGGAACATGGAGTGGCGGAATTCGTAGCGGACGATGTTGTAGGAGAGGTTGGCGGTGAGGTGTCCGAGGGCGCGGATGTCGTTTTCGGAGACGTCGAATACGGAGTGGAGGTTGGTTTCGTAGGAGACGTTGAGGGAGGTGCGCATGGTGTCGGTGTTGCGGGTTGCGCGGAGGGAGAACATGGGGACGAGGAGCTGGACGTTTCCGGTGAGGGACATGGTGGAGTTGTTGACGTGGTAGTATTGCCAGGAAATGCCTGGGACGAAGTCGATGGAGATTTCGCCGAGGCGAAATGGTGACCATGCGAGTTCGATGCCGCCGACGGCGGAGGAGCCTTTGAACTCGTTTAAGCCGTGGGAGGCTGTGTCGCGGGCGGTGAAATCGCCGTAGGAGCCGAAGGGGCGGATGCGGAGGTAGTCGGGGAAGATGAGCGGGCGGTCGTAGGAGGCGGAGGCGGAGTTGCCGTGTTCGATGGAGGCGCTGCCGAAGTCGAGTTGGAGGAGGTCGTCGTAGTTGGTAAGCTGGTAGGCGGAGGTGCCGATGTGTTCGCGGTAACGGCTCGTGGACTCGGTGCCTGTGTTGGAAATTTGGGCGTAGGCGAACCATGAGCGGCGTTCGGAGATGAGGTAATCGAGGGTGATTTCTCCTGGGGCGGAGCCGGAGGAGATGGCGGCGTCAACGCGGCGGGCGGGGTGGCGGTTGAGGCGGAGGAGGTAGTCGTCCATGAGGGGTTTGGAAAAGAGGGAGCCGGGGGAAGGCTTTGTGTCGCTGTGGGTATCGGCGGGGGTGGCTTCGGGTGATTGGGGCGCGACTGCGGGGGGCTGCAGGGGGGAATTTTCCGCGATGGCGGCGTGGACGGGATTGTTAATGGTTTCGGCTTTTTCAAGGCGCGAGCCGCGGGCGACGGTGCGCAGGGTGCCGACGCGACTTGTCCAGACGACGAGCCGGAGGGTTCTGCGGTCGGCGGGGCGGTAGTCTTCATGGGTCTGCGGGTTTATATCTTCTGAATCTACAACGACATAAACGCCGTGGACGCCGCGCTTGTTGAAGTGTTTTACGATGGTGTTAAAAATGTAGAGCAGGGTCTCCGGTGCGAAACGGGAATTATCGGAAAAAGTTTCGCCAAGGGTAAAACTTTGAATGGGGGTGAAGTCGGATGAGGGTGTGCCAGCGGTGAACCAGACGCCGTTTTTCCGGACAAGAAAGATTTTGAGCTGACGCAATTCGTCGAGCGGAATGGGAGTGGCGGAGGAGGGACCGTAGGCGAGCGTGAAACCTGTGGTCGCGATAGTGTCGGGGGCGGCAGAGACCGGCGCGCAAACAAGGGCTGCGGCGAGAAACGTGGCGGCGGGAAGAATTTTTTTCATGAAGGTGCGGATCGTATGTATGGTGTGAGTGATTAGTTAAAAAGGAGGATGGGCATGAATGGTGGCGACTCTCGTCTATTTCATGCCAAAGATTTTTTTAAGACCGCCAAAAAAACCACGGTTAATTAAGGCTTGATGGAGGCCGTCGCGGGTGCCGAGGATGGCGTGGAGGTCTCCGACGGGCGGGTGCGGCGGGAAGAAACTTTCGACGGGGAGATGATACGGGAGGGCGGCGAGCGAGGCGGCATAGGCATTTGCGGCGGCGGTGGTTTTGTAGGGGATATCGCTGTGGACTGGCAGCACTTCGCGGTTTGCCCGGACGCAGTAAAAGAGCGGCGAGGCTGGTTCGCCGACGAGGAGGTCAACAAAGTCGGTGCCGACGGCGTGAACGAGGAGGACGGGGATGTTGCGGTTGAGCTGGGCAAACCAAAACGCAGCCCAGTAGAGGAGGGCATCTTTTGGGTGGGCTGTGGCGGGGAACATGGGCAGGCGCAGGTGGCGTCCCGGCGGGTTGGGGGTGGTGCTGCGCCCGGGGGCGAAGGCGGCGAGTTCGGTGGTGGCGGAGTGTAAAATGCGCGCCCAGCCGGTGGCGTCGGTTGCAGGGGTGGCGTCGTCCGGGAGCAGGTGCGGGACATCGACGGCGTTTTCAATTTGGACGGCGAGCGCGCGGTGTGCGTCGCGGACGGCGTCGCCAACGGCGGTGCGGGTGGTGGCGGCTTGGATTTCTTTTTCGAGGTGTTTGAGCGGGGCGATAGCGGCGTTGATGGCGGGTGCGAG
This sequence comes from Puniceicoccales bacterium, assembly GCA_031269335.1. Lineage (GTDB taxonomy): Bacteria > Verrucomicrobiota > Verrucomicrobiia > Opitutales > UBA953 > CALNBE01. The sequence goes on along the minus strand of JAISZI010000036.1, from coordinate 62,917 downwards.
CGGGGTGCCGAGGATGTGGGCGGCGAGAATGAGCGGGTATTTGTCGCGCCCTTTGCCGTCGCGGGTGGGCAAGAAACGCCCGATGAGGCATTCGCCGAGCCGGTGCCAGAGGAACCAGTGGTTGTAGGATTCGAGTGCGCTGGCGGCTGGGAGTGATGCCCACGCGTTTTTATCGAGCTGGAAGCCGATGCCTTGGATGTAGAGGAGGCGTTTGGTTTCGAGGAGTGTTTGCGTTTCCAGACCGATGTCTTCCATGTGGTCGTTCCACGCGGGGTGTTTTCCGAAGACGGCGAGCTGTGCGCTGGGGCGCATCTTTGCGATGCGGGCGGCGGAATGGGTGTGGAGGAAATCGTTGTAAAAAGCGGATGCCATGGTGCTTGCCCTTATGTGGAAAGTTTCTTGTGCGGCGGGCGGCGGTTACTCTTTCGTTTTCTCCAGTTGAAGCGTTTTAAGCGTTGGCCAATCGGAGAGTTCCGGCAGCGGTTTCTCGAATTGAAACTGCAGTGCGAGGAAATACTCGGCGGATTTGGCGTCGGAGGTGTCGGTAATGGTGATGGGCGCAAGCCAGGTGTAACCGTCGTTTTTGCGAATGACGCCTTTGGCGGAGGCGATGAGCGAAATACTTGTCCACGGCTGGCTGAAGGCGCGGAAGGCGTCGGGCGTGCTTTTGGCGTCGGCGCCGTGGAAGAGTTCGAGCGTGGGGAAAGTGTCGGCGACTTTGAGCGTGAGGATGGGTTCAAGGCGGGTGCTGGCGGAATCGGGGACGCGGACGGGCGAGGTGCCGAGCCGTAATGTGCGCCAAATGTTTCCGGCGAATTTTTGGTTGAAGTCCACAATGCCGCTCCGCCCGAGCACGGTTTGCTGCACGGAGCGGTCGGGGACGACGATTTTGACCGGTGCGAGCGTGTCGTCTTTGTTAATGAAAACATCGAGGATGGAGGCAACTTTCTTGATGCGGTCGGCGGTGAGGCGGACGAGATCGCGTTGTTTGGGCGATGCTTTTTCGGCGAGCGTGTGGGTGTCCTTTTGCGCGTCGCGGATAAAGGAGGCGAGCTTGCGCAGGGCGTCCGCAGACATCGAAGGGGGCGGGGAGTCGAGGAAGACCGGGAAAGCGGCGTTTTTGGCGAGGCCGTCGGCGATCTTGTCTGCGTAAAGGTCGCAAAGAGCGGCGTTGCTGGCGGCGCGTCCGGCTTTGGTAAGATTTTGTGCGACGGCGCGAAATTCTATTACCAGTGCACGATCGTAGCCCGAGACGACGGCGGTGACGGAGTTGGCGCGCCCGTCGGCGGCGTCAAAGGCGGAATAGAGGTTTCCGACGAGGGTGTCGCCGGTTTCGGGAGGGAGGGTGAAGAGGGCGAGGGCGTTCTTAAAGACTTGGTGGCGCGTCTGGTAGAGCGGTCCGCGCAAGTGCAAGTCGAGGCTTTCTTTGTCGAGGCGGGCGATGTCTTCGGGCTTGGCGTTGCCGAGGACGCCGGTGACGCCGTTGATGGCGTCTTGCGCGATTTGGTCGAGCACGGTGGTGACTTCTTGCAGCATGGGGAAATTGGGCGAGAAGGCGGAGCGTTGCTGGCTGAGTCCCTTGGCGGCGAGGCTCTGCGCCTCGGCTTCTACGGCGATGGTTTGGAGGGCGGCGGGCGCACGGCTTGTCAGCGCGCTGCCGACGGCGTCCGTGGCTTTATTAAGAATGGATGGCGGGCGGAATTTGCCGACGACTTCGCGCAGCGGGACCAATTCGCGGCCGATGTTTTGGCGGGTGTCTTCGAGCGATCTGTTGACTGCGGCGGCGAGGGACGCGGGTTTGTCCTCCGGGAAAAAGCCGGCGGCGCGGGCGTTTTCAAAAGCTTTGTCGAGTGCTATTCCCGCAGCGTCGAGCGCGGGGAAGGTTTTGTTGACGTCGGCGAGCCAGCCCGGCGTGTTCGCGGGACGACCGGCGAAGCTGACGAACTCTTTTTCGGCATTTTGCCACGCCAACCCCTCTTTGCGGACAGCCGCGAGGGTGGCGGCGTTTTGCGCCTGCGCACGGACGATCCCGCCTTTGCTTTCGCGAAAGCGGTTTAAGCCGGAAAGGACGGGAGCGTTTTGGTGGAGCGTTTCTCCGGCGGAAAATGTCTTGTCCGGCCAGATTCCGGCGCCCGAACCTGAGTATTCCGTCCAGTCGAAAACGTTGTTGAGGGCGGCGGGAATCTTATTATCGGGAATCCAGAGCGAAAGCAGCGGCGTGATGAATTTGCCCGGCTCGAACTGGACGCGGGTGAGCTTGATCGACGGGTAATGAATGATGCCTTCGAGCTGGATAAGTGCCGCCAGTGCAGCGGTTTCCCGCGCTGTCCACGGCGATTCGATGTCGAGCATTTTGACGCGGGCGGCCTCGACCAGCGGGCGCGTGACGGAGGTGTCGAAAATAATGCGCTGTGCCTCGCGCCGTCCGGTGTTTGCCTGAACAACGACGGCGTTGAGCGGTGCGAACACGATGGGGACCGGTATGTCGCGGGTGACGAGGGATTGGAGCCGCGTGTGGTATTCGACGAGCGGAATCTTCTCGCTGCCGACGACGATGGTGTTGCCGCCGTTGTAAGTGTATTTGGAGGCGCCTTGAAATTCGGGCGAGACAATGGGGTTCCACTCGTGCGTGGTTGTCCAGTGCGCGGCGGCGGCTTTCCAGTAGGATTTCTCGATGCCGACGCTGTCGCGCACGGAGAACGCGCCCCAAATTGAGAGCGCGAGCAGCCCCGATATGCCTATTGTTGTCGTGCCGCCGATGATCAATTGCCGCCGCCGGATTTGTCGGCTGGCACTGCTGGCACGGGTGACGAGTCCTTTTTCCTGAAAGATTTTTTGAATAAACAAGTCGCGCAGGAAAAAACTGCGCTCGCGCTCGAAGATTTTCCCATCGGGAAGCGAGTCCGGCGTGACGCCCATCGCACGGGCGAGTTCCATGTCGAGCGCCTTGCCCTCGGTAAGCGCGGAGGTGAAGTAAATGCCGCGCAGGAAAAGCGGTTTGGACGACCATTCGCCGGCGGTGAAAACGATTTCGAGGTAGCGGCGCAGGCGGGGCACGAGGGCGTCGATGGACGTTGGCAGCGAGAAAAGCGAGTCCACTTCGTCGGCGCGGCGGCCGTTTTCGCTGTTGGCGGCGGGGTCGAGCATGAGGGCGAGGCGGCGGCGCGAAACGGTGTTTTTGATGACGTCGAAGTGCTGGTTGACCCGCACTGGGTCGAAGGGGGTGTCGAGCGGGTCGGGGTTTGACCAGCCGGTCATTTGGTGCTGGAGCTGCGGGTCTTTGATGTCGGCGAAGAATTCGCGGAAGCCGTTCAGCAGGTCGCATTTTGTGAGCAGCACGAAGACGGGGAAACGCACGTCGAGCGTGCGCTGGATTCGGTCGAGTTGCTCGGCGATTTTGCCCGCTTTTTTGGAAAGTTCTTCGGCGGAATCGCGCAGCAAGGTGTCGGTGGGAATGACGAGAAGGAGGCCGTTGACGGGGCAATTGGGGCGGTTTTTGCGCAGGAGGTTGAGAAACTCTGTCCACTCGGTCGTGGTGCCGGCGGGTGTTTCGGAGAAGAGGAGTTTGCCGGCGGTATCGAGGAGGACGGCTTGATTTGTGAACCACCAGTGCATGTTGATGGTGCCGCCGGAACCTTGCATTTCGTCTTGGAGGCCGGGGGGAAAATCGACGTTGCAACGGCGGATTGCCTCGGTTTTGCCCGAGCCTGGCTCGCCGACGACCATATACCACGGGAGGTTGTAGAGGCTTTTGCCGGCGGCGCGGAACTTCGTTAACCCATTGAGAAAGTTCTGGCGCAAGTCGTCGAGCTGCGCACGGCGGGCGGCATCGCTAACGCCGCCCGGAGTGGCGGCGGAATTGCCGGAAAGCTGGTCGGCAAGGGATTTCTCCGCTTTTTTCCGGCGGGCTTTTTTGACAAATTCGTAAACGAAAAACAGTCCCGAAGTGACAATGAAGCCCACGGCAAAAACGGTGAGCAAGACGCTGTCCACGAGGAAGATGCGGCTGGCGAGTGCGGTGCCGCCGAGGAGGGCGGCGACATAGCGCAGGTTGCTGAAAAGGGATTCAAAAATTTCTCTCATGGTCGTGTTTACTGTTGTGTGGAAAAGGTGGAATGCGGCGGGTGGGCGGCGTGGCTTAACAGAATTTGCGGCGCGGGGTGTTTGGCAGCGGAAACTTCGGCGGCGGCGGGGGCGGGGGTTTTCTCCGGAAGCGCAGGCGTGGCGGCGGGCGGCGGCGTTGGCGGCGGCGGGAGTGGTTGTTTGCCGCGTTCCTCAAATTCTTTGATGCGCTGTTTTTCGTGTTGCTTGACGAGGTCAACCGCGTTGCGCAAGTCGGAGGAGGCGTTTCTGAACAAGATGACGTTTGCGGCGACGACGATGAAGAATAGCGACAGGATGAGGATGAGCAGCGGGATGAGGATGGAGCCGAGCGGCAGCGGCAGGTTGGTGGTGTTGGTGTGTTTGTAGGCGTCGGGTGAAATGAGACCGGTTTCATCGGAGTCCACCCATGCTCGGATGCGCGGCTGAATCTCCTTCATCTTCTTGCGCAGGAACTCGTTTTGCCCCTGATACCAACCCGTGAAGCCCAGCCCGAGCATGGTGTAAAAAATGACGAGGCGTTCGTTTGCGGCGTCGTTGTTTTGGGCGAGCGTTTCGTCGAGCAGGTCGAAAAATTTTTCGTCTCCGGCAAGTTCGTTGCGCTCGTATGCGAGGCGTTTCTGGTTCCACTCATTGGCGTAGGGCAGCGCGCTTTCGGAGAGCAGCGAGTCTATGAAAAAGAGGATGGGCAGCTCGACCTTCTCGAAATTAGCGGCGAGGGCGGGGTCGGTTTTGGCGCGCTCGGCGGTTTTGGTGAGCAGGTCTTTGATGGCGGCGCGGGTGATGTTGAAGTCGCCGGAGGGTGCCTTTCTGGCAATGCGATTGAGGCGGCAAATCTCCTGAAAGATAGGTTCGCAGAGCTGGGGGAGGGCAAGTTTCTTTGGTTCGGTTGGAGCTGGCATGCGGGCGGTTTAGTTTGGGAGATTACTGTGTGTTGGTGGATGAAGTGTTAAATTGTGGCGGGTTGTCGCGGGTGTCGGGAGTTTGGGAATAGATTACCGTATTTTCTTGAATCATCTTATTTGTTATTGCAGTTGTTAATTTTAGACGAAAAACACCATGTCGCCTCGCGCCGAAGCGGGCGTGGACGGGTGCTTGATGGTTTTTTTGTTGGACACAGGGCGACGGAGGAAAGGTGAATTTTTTATGGTAGCGAGTTCTTTCTACTCTGGAAGCGTCATATAGAGGGCGGCTTCGATATCGCCGGTGGCAAATTCGGTTCCGCGCAGGACGGCGATTTTTTCGGTTTTTAACAAATCCCAGATTCTTGCATTTTCATCTCGTTTTAGGCGGAAGAAGCTCATGCCCGCCACCGCTGGCAGCTGCATGGGGGGGAAGCGTTCTTCTTTGAGTTCTATGCCGCGGATAGCGCGGGTTGCCAGGGATTTGGGCATGAATTTGAAGCGGTTTCCGTCTTCGACGAGGGCGGCGATGGCGTGGGGGTCGGCGGCACTTTTAACGGAGAGAAAATACTCGATGGGTCGGGTGAAATGTTGGTCTTCGAGGGTGATTTCCAGTCCGCCGGCGCTTTTGGTGAATTCGACGCGCAGGAAGCTTGCGGCGACGGTGCCGCGGAGGAGGGCGCGAATTTTCATGCTTAGCTGTCGGAAGGAGCTGCAGGCGTTTTCGTGGTTGTAGGCGGGTATTTCGTAGTCGTCTCGTTCGGGGTGGAGGGCGGCGAGTTCGGCGTGGAAGGTGCGCAGTTCGCGATACCAGTCGAAGGGGGTGATGTTGGCGGCGTTGAGTGTTGCCGAGAGGCGGGCGCCGAAGTGGTTGAGGGTGCGCAGGCGGAGGAGTTGTTCGATTTGCAGGCCGCGGATGGTTTTCATGTCGAAGCCGCCGCGGTTGATTTGGACTGCGAGTTCCTGACGGCTTGCTTCAACTTGGTTGACGAGGTCGCGCACGAGGTTGTGCAAGACGGCGGAGCCGGTGACAAACAGGCACGGTGGCGCGAATTCGGGGTCAATTTTGGGCTGCCCCAGTTGTTCGCCGGTGCCGCGGACGAGGCGCAGGACGGGGAGGAGTTCGAGGTCGGATTTATCGTCGTCGTCGAGGACGAGGCGGGCGTTGAGGCGGCGTGTGAGGATGGGTTGCGGGTTGGCGCCGGTGTTTTCGTCGGCGAGTTTTTCTTCTTGGACGCGGTAGATGATTTTTGAGGTGGTATCGGGTTGCGGGCTGGGAGGGGCGCCGCCGGCGTTGGCGCGACCTTCTTGCCAGAGCGGGATGCCGAGGTGGATGGTGAAGACGGCGCCTGCGTTGGCAAAAAGCGGCTTGATGTCGATGGACGGCAGGTCGGCATTGCCGGGGAAATCGAGTTCTATTCCGCCGGGCATGACGATGTGGAGTTTTTCAAAACGGACGCGGAAGTTGGCGAGTTCGTCGGGCGAGACTTTGGCTTCGATGATGCCGAAGGGGTAGGGGTGGTTGAGGCGGCGGCAGGCGGCAAGTGCGTCGGTGGCGGCGTGCTGGAAGCGTTGGAGGTGGTGTGGTTGGAGAAAGAGGCCTTCGTGCCAGTGGATGTTCATGGTTGGAGCGGTGGTTGAGTGGTGGAGGGCGGGTGGCTTGGTTTTTTGAGGAGATTAGTTGTCTTTGCCGTGCATGAGGTCTTCGGCGTATTGGGTGACGGAGGCGATGAGCGCGGTTTGAATGGAGTCTCCGCTGATGCCTTGGGCGAGTTCGGAGTATTTTTTCCAACGCCGTGCGTCGGTGTTGCCGAAGAGGGAGGTTCCGCCTTCGAGTTTGACGAGTTCGCGGACGGCATCGGGGGCGTAGCGGCTGTTGTGCTGGCGGGCGAAGGTTTTGGCGGCGGGGGCGAGGGAGGCGATGAGGGCGGCGGTGAGCTGGCGGAGGCGTTCGAGTTGGCGGGCGATTTGCGTGGCGGAGACTTCGGGGTCGCCGGTGACGGAGCGGCGGACGGCGGTGCGGAGATCGCCGGCGGAACCGTCGCGCCGGAGCGTAGATTTTGGCGCGAGTGATTTCCAGACGTTCCAGACGAGCTGGTCGCTCATGGCGGCGAACTCGGCGAGTGCGGCGAAGACTTTGCCGAGGCGGGCGGGGTCGATTTTGTCGGCGGCGGTGAACTTTAATTTTTCGGCGACGTCGCCCATTGTCTCTGGCGAGAGCGAATCGGTGGCGATTTTGACGAGGCCTTCTTCGGCGAGGCGTTGTGTGATGGCGGCTCGTTGTTCGGGCGTGAAACGCGGGAGGGTTTGCAGGAAGAGGCGCCAGATTTCCTCTGTTGTTTGAGCTTTTGCGGTGGCGGCAGTGTCCAGTGCGGTGGCGGCGAGGTCTTCCCATGTTGGGAATTTTTCGGCGAGTGCGGCGAGATACTCTTGTCGTTTCGCGGCGGGCACGGGTTCGAGGAGGCGACGCAATTCTTCTTCGAGGAACGCATCGCGGCTTTCGCGGGAGTCGTTGGCGAAGTTGGCTTGGAAAAAGCGCAGGCGGTGCGCGGTCGCAAGCACCCAATCGGGTATGTCCAGTGGTGCAGCGGCGGTGGTGTTCATTTTTCTTGTTTGTTGGTTTGTGATTGCGGTTGGGAGGTAGTTTGCGGGGAAGCTGGTGCGGTTGGGGCGGATTGGCGGAGGTAGGGTTGGCGGCGGATGGCGGACATGAGCAATCCGCGTTGGATGAGGGCGGGGGGGGCGTCGAAGGCTGGGCGCAGTCCGACGTCGGCAAAGCCTTCGCTGAATGCTTCGGCGGGATAAACGCGGGCGGGATTGACGTTCGCCGGGCTGATGGCTGAACCGCCGGCGATGCCGTAGGTTTTGCCCTCGGGGTCGTATGTCCATGTGGCGATATTGCCGAACAAGTGCGTGAAGCCGGGGGCTTCGTTGCCGACGGTGCCCACTTCGGCGAACCACAGGATGCCGTCGTTGCCGTTCGGGTTGTAGGCGGCGGCTTTGGCGCCAGAAGGTGTTTCCGGCGGCGTGAAGGCGCCGGCGTCCGGCCACGGTTTTTCGGCGGTGGCGGCGGTGGCGAGATGGTCGCGCTGGGCGAGCCATGTCGCGTCGGAGAAATTGGCGCCAGGTGCGTTGGGCAGGGCGAGTTCGGGGAAAGTTTCGGCGAGGGCGTTCCACTCTTCGGGCGTGGGCAGGCGGGCGCCGAGCAGTTTTTCGGCGAAGGTGCGGGCGGCGGCAGGCGGGATATTTTGGATGGGGTGATTATGCGTGGGCGGGGGCGGGGCGGAGATGGTCGGCGCATAGAGCGGGTCCGGCCAGCGAGGGTCGAGGAACGCTGTCCAACGCGTGTTTGGCGCCATGCGGCTGTCGTTGACGCGATTGGCGGTGGCGTGGCGGCGGGCGATCACGCGCCATGTTTGCGGTCCCGGTCGCGTGTCGAAATCGTGTCCGCTGGAAACGTCGTCGAACCACGCGGGCATCGTGGCGAGGACGTCAACGCCGCCAGTGCCGGTTTCGACGAGTGTGATGAAATCGCCGAGCGAGACGGCGCGTGTCGAGAGGTAAAACGGCACGCCGGAGGATGGTTCGACGAGGCGGAACTCTTGCGTGAGGGTGGCGTTGCGGTGGTCGGTCTTCGTGTAGGTGACGCGGCGGAAATTTTCGGAGAACTTGCCCGTCCAGCCGAGGCGTCCCGGACCGATGCCGGCGGCGGAGAACTCTTGTTGTTTGCCGGAGAGTTTGGCGGCACCGATGGCGTTGAGGTATTGGGTGGCAATGGCGCGGGTCGGATTATCCGCAGGGACATCTCCGAGTGCTTCGAGGGATTGGGCGAGGAGACGGTCGCGCTCGGCGGTCGCGGTGTCGTTGTCGAGCGTTGCCCAGGGTGTTTTTTTGGCGGTGGCGAGCAGGAAGTCGAATTTGTCGAGACCGCGCAAATCAGCGGGGTTAAGACCAAAGGCGGCGAGGCGTTCAATGAGGGCGGGGGTTTCGGCGGCGGGGATTAAAGCGTATCCTCGGAGCCAGCGTTTTCGGGCAGCGGCGGTGATTTCGGATTTGACGGCGGCGATTTCGGAGCTGGGGCGTTTATCGCGGAGCGCGTCGTAGCAGGCGGCGAGGGCGTTTTCAGCGGCAAGTTCGCTGTCAAGTTCGGCGAGGGTCGATGGCCAGTCGGCAAGGTCGCCGAGTCGCCGCCATGCGGAGAGGGCGACGCCTGCGTAAGCGCGGAACGCGTCGTTTTCGGGGCGCATAACGTGTGCGAGCAAGGCGGCTTTGTCGGTGATTTGCCCGATTTCGCGCATTTTTGCGAGAGCTTGGACTGGCGGCAGCAACACGCCTTCGCTTGCGAGGGAGGGCGCAGCGGCGTTGTTGTCAATGGCTGTGCTGACGGTGGTAAGCTCTTTGTCGTCAAGGGCGCGACCTTCTTCGAGCAGGGGGCGCAATCGGGCGAATAACACGGCGGCGGCGGGGGCGGTGGTGCGCCATTTTGCGAGTGCCGCTGCGGCGTCTTTTGCTTTTTGGGAGGCGGCGTATGCGTCGCGGGTGACGGTGGGGGCGCGGTTATCGGGCGTCCACGGGATTTGTTTGATGAGTGTCGTCAGGTAAAGGTCTGTTTGGGCGGCGGCGACAGAGGCGAGGCGTTCGGCGATCTCCGGCGGCAGGTTTGCGGGCGGTTTGACGAGGGCGGGGACGGTGCCGAGGAAGCGGTCGCCTTGGAGGGCATCGAGCAAGTCGTGCGTTTTTCGGGCGGCGGCGCGGAGGGAACGGAACAACGGATCGTCGGCAAGTTTTTCAACGGTAATGTCTTGCAGAAGGCTGTCACGGCGGTTTTCCCATTCGCTTGCGAGGACGGACGAGCCGGTGATTTTTTTGGCGAGGGTTCGGGCAAGCCAGTCGGCGGGTGCCGGATTGAGGTCGCGGCGGCCGTCGGCGATAGCGGCGAGGACGCGTGCGTGGCGTTTCTCAATTTCCTGTGTCTGGTCGCGCAGGAGGAGAATGTCGCGGCGGATGCCGATGCGGGTGCGTAGCGAGCGAGTGAGTTCGAGCAGCGCCGTGGCGTCGGTTTGGAGTTGGGCGGATTCCGTGGGTTCGCCGTAGAGGCGGACGTCTTCGGCGACGTAGCGGGAGATTTCGTTTCGCAGGGTGGCGATGCGCACGTCCCACGGGACGGCGGAGCGTGGGTCGTCGGCGGGAGTCAGGCGGAAATAGTCTGCAATAGCGGCATCCCAGCGGGCGAGGGCGTCGTCATCGGCGTCGCCGGTGAACTTCGAGGGGAAGCCTTCTTTGAGCCAGAGGGTGACGGCGATGTTTTGAGGCCAGTTTTTTTGAAGAAGATTGGCGCGAGGCTCGATGGTTTTGCCGAAGGCGGCGATTTCGGGGGCAAGGGAGGCGGCGGGCGTTTTTGCGAGGGAGGCGATCGCCTGCGGGCGGATTTTTGCGAGCACGGGGTCACGCGTGGAGTCGTGGGCGGCGAGGAGTTTTTCGGCGGCGTCCCATTCCTTGACGGCGCGTTCGACGGTGTCTTTCAAAAGGAGGCGGCGGGTGATATCGGCGGCGAGGCGACCGGATTTAAGTTTCGGCAGCGGAGGAAGCTGGAGGTCAGCGGCGGCGGTGGCGAGACCGGCGGCGGCGAGGCGTTCGCGGACGGCGTCCCGCTGCTTCGTGTCGTCCCATGCCTGGACTTCGGCGGCAAGTTTGGCGAGAACGGCGGCGACCGCTTTGATGCGCCGGACGACAACCCCTTTTTTAGCGGCAGCGGGCGGATTTTCGCGGAGGTTCTCGAAATTGCGCGAGTCATCGACGAGGATGCGCGGGTCGAGCGCGCCGCGCTCTTTGAGGGCGATGGCGGCGATGTTTTTCAGGGCTGGTTCGCGCAGCCAGATGTCGCCGACTTTTTGACCGGTGCGCACGTCGTGCCGATCAAGCTCGGCGCACAAAGGTCCGAACCACTCATACCAAGCCGAACAAACTTGCCCGAATTCGGGCGGAATTTCCTCAACATCCGGCGGCAAATTGCCGATGGAGATTGCAAATTCTTGGAGGGATCGGGGAATTAACTCAAACGGCGCAAAGCGGATGCAGCCGAATGCGAGTGCGACGAGCAAGAAGGGGGTGAGCGCGAACGCCATCTTCACGCGCCGGCGCACAGCGCGTCCGCCAAGCCGTGAGAACCGCAGGCGCGTCTCGGCGAGTGTCGCGCCGGAGGCGGTGGTGTGCGGGTCGAGCAGGTAATTGCAAAATTCGCGCCAGTCGGCGGCATGTGGACCAAGGCGCGTCCACTCCGGTCCGTCCTCGATGATGCCGACAGTGTGCTCGCGGCGGCGGATAAGCGTCGCGAGGATGACGCCGAGAGCGTGGTTGTCTGCAAGCCCGGCGGCGGCGTGAGCGTTGCGCCCGAGAGGCGCGAGGTCAGAGAGGACTATGCTCGCTTTTTCGAGCGAATTGCCGCCGACAATGTAGATGTTCGAGGCGGTCAACGCGCCGTGCGGGCGGTGTGCGTGTTTGCGCAGCAGCTCGAGCGATTCGAGAATGGACGCCGTGAGCACGTAAATCGCCGACAAGGGCAGGTCCAGACGGGCGTCCAATACCGTTTGAAGCGTGTTTGTGTAGAACGGCGTGACGCTCCACAGCGCGGCGTGCTTGCGATCTTCGCCAAAGTCGGTCACCGCCACCCAGCGGTCTGGCGCGATTTTGCTCATGCTCCGCTGCGTTTCGAGGGCAGCCCGAATTTGGAGCAAACGCAATTGCCGGGCGGGTCCGTGTGGCAACGGCGGCGTGTGAACTTTTACGGCAAGCGGACGCCCCGCACCCTTGCGCCCGATTTCCAGCCGCGCCTCGCTCAACTTTGAATGCGGCGTCCATGCAACTTCACGCAGGAGCGTATAATCTGCGAATCTCGGCATTTAGTCTTTTTCTTTGGGAACGAGCGGAGTGAGAAGCCGGATGCCGCTTTCCTTGACGAGGATTTTAACCGGGTCGTCAGAATCTTTTTCCCATGCCTTGGGGGCAAGCGGCAGAATGAGCCGACGCACGTCGGTGGTGCCGCCATCGCGTATCCCCGGAATGTCGGCTATGACGACAAGCGAGCTGGCTCCCGTGGAAATCCAGTGCTCCCAACGGGCGTCCGCCTTGGGGAAATATTGCCCGGACGGGCGGTTGCGACCGAACTCGAGCGTGACGCGGTCGAGGTCGCGCCGCGTGGTGTTGTCGGGTTCCCAGTAATCGCTCACCGAAAAACCCTCCCATTTGGAGCGCTCGGTGGTGTCGTTGACGGCGAAAATGTCCACCTGAATGGACGTGTTTTCGAGCGGCTTGTCCACGCTCACAGAGATTTCGTGCGGCGCCGGACTGGAGGATGCGCAACCGCCGACGGCAAACACCGCCATGCCGAGCGCGAACACGACAAAAAAACGTGAAGCACAAACGCGGGCAACAGACGGAAAAACGACGTCGGACACTTGGGAAAAAGCGAATCTTAACATAGTGTTTTTGTGTAGGCGTGGAAAAGGTGGACGGCGTTGCCAATACGTCAAGCTATCAGCGAGATAAAATGATGGCAAAGGCTGACGAAATTCACGGTTCGCCGCCATTTTCAGGGGAACGCACCCTTGTTTAACCGCCAATCATGACGGTCGGACAACCGAGGACAATCACGCCGCCGTGCGCCGTGGAGTCGCCCATGCGGGCAGCGGGTAGCTTGCCAATCATGACCGTCATCGAACCTTTGAGAATGACATCGGGCGGTCCGACGCAAGTGCACTGGTCGCTCATGCGGGCGGCGGGCATTTTGCCGATGAGCACGGTCGGGCAACCGGGACCGACCACAGGTCCGCCGACGTGCGGGACGGGACCGTTGCACATAGGACAAGTGTGCATATCAGTTAAACGGGCGGCAGGTTGTGGCATGACGGCAGACTTTGAGAAAAAACGAAGCGGCTAAAAGGAAAATTCATGCCCACATCCCTCACCGCAATTAAAATTTTATCTCATTTTAACTCTATGCGTTGACTTTTACCGAAACCTGCAAATTTTTCTGCGCCATGCCTAAAAAGTTTCCCGTGTTGCCCAACATTCTCACCACCTCCGGCTGGAAAAAGGCTGTGGGTAATAACCCGCTTGCTGCCGACGACCTCATCAACGAGGCTCTTAAAAACCTTGAAACCGCGGCAAAGAAAGCCGACTGGAAATCGCTGATTCCCGATGAGAAAGCCGACGTTGACGCACTCACCGATTTTGCCAAGACCTTTCCACGGAACGCCAAAACGGTTTGCGATTCTTTGAGCACGCTTGCCGACAAATTCCTTTCCGCTCTCAAAGCCGCCAAAAGCACCACCGCCGGCGCCAAAGAGGTGCCCGCCCGCAAAAATGCCAAGCAAGAAGCCCTCGAATACCAGCGTGACATTGAAGATTTCAAGGAAGCAGCGGAGCAGGAACTCAAAGACCTCCTCGCCGCCGCCGGTAAAAACGCCAAGGACGATGACGAAAAAGACGACGACGAGGACGACGACGATACACCGGGCTACAAACTCAAAGTTTGGCTCAAAAAGACGCGCAAATTTAAGGACAAAGGTCTCAAATTCGCCTTTGCCAAATGCACCACCGGCTCCAATCCCAAGATCAAATATCAATTCTTCATCGACCTCAAAAAACTCACAAAATCAAAGGTGCTTAAAAAGTTCGGCGACGAATACGACATCCAAAAAGTCCTCGCCATCGGACGCGTCACCTTTGATGGCAGCACAAAAACTTTTATCTTCGCCGGCAAACGAACCATGAACCCAGCTTGGGAAAAAATCTTCAAAAAAGTTTTCTCCATCCAAAAGGTGTTGATGCTCGGATTTCCTGTCATCGGAATACTCGACAAGAACGACCCGGAATTTAACGATCCCGAAGACGACGCGATTGACACCGAGGACGTTCCTCCCGATGCAGGTGGCGACTCCGGCGACACTGGCGGCGGCACCAGCGGCGAAAGCGGCACCGCCAAAAACGATGCCCTCGAAATCGCAAAAAAAGAAGCCCGTGAAACCGCCCTCCGAAAATGGACGGACGCCCACAAGGAAGTTTCAAAATCACTCGTCAGTCTGGTCCGCGCCATTGCCGCCACCGGTGACCCCGAAGCCAAAGAAATTTATTCCTACATCACCGAAGTCTTGGACATAACCCGCAAAGCTCCCACCGACAAAGCCAGCATCAAAGCAATGGGCGCATACCTTAAAACCAACGGAACCATCGAAGCACTCGATACCCCAAATCCCTTTGGTGTCCCAGTCACCATTAAATCATCCCTCGGTACTGCCCTCGTAGAAATCTTCAAGACCCTGTAAACCCTTTAATAAAAAACTTTTCACAAAACTCCTTTTTTTACACCCTACGCAGATGGGTAAAGAACCTAAACTAACAATTCTCTCTTGCTATAAACGGCACACAGTTTTCTCTGACGAATTCAAGTTTAAGAACGCCAAAACCGGCGAAGAGGTTTCAAAAGACGAGACACCCAAAGATGCCCGCAGCATCATTGTAAGGAATTATGATGTCGCCAACAATTATTACAAGCAACTCACACCAAGTGCCGCGCTTTTCAAAAACCTGCTGCCCAATCTATTGGGATATATGCGTATTGCATTGGACAAAATCAATGCCAGTTATCTTGAAAACAAGGATTCAGAAAAGAAGAAACAAGACAAGGATGAAGCCAAAACAATGGAGACTGCCAACGTCCTTGCCCATGTGGGCAACATCGGAAAACGCCTGATAACAATGGTGGTGGATTACGACGAAGTTAAACCGGAGCACCAAGAATTAATTTCCCAGAAAAAAGTCGAGGACATTGCAAAAGAAATTGATGGGAAAGAACCGGCGAGCGAGTCGGATTGGGATAAAGTATTTCAAAAAACAGGAGAATTGAAAACAGCCTTAAAGGAAATAATAGAACGAAAGGAATCAAGAAATCTTGCGCAGACCATTGATAAAACATTGACGGAACCGGCAAACGAAATTTATCGTCTCATCAAAGAAATAGGTGCCAAAGTCGCACAAGAGGAGTTCGAGAAACGCGTTAGGACGATCCTTAATGGCGAGGATGACACCGGCAAAAAAAAGAAATCGCTGGAAGAACTCAAAAGTGAAATAAAATCTTTTCGCGATAAACTGAAAGTTTTTAACGAGTTTTACATTCAAAAAATAAGGGTCATGGCGAAAACGATGAGTGCCCTTGACTCTTTGGGATTTAAAGGGAAAGAAGGTGGCTTGGGAAAAAACCATCAAGATAAACTCGAAAAACATAGAAAAGATGTCCAATCCCAAACAACTGCGACAGGGATTGATTCGTGCTTTGAAGCGTTAAAGAAAGATGCTGTCCTTCTGGATGCTTTTTGTGACGAAATTAAACCCAGATTAGAAAAATTGCAGAAAGAACTTCGCGAGGAATACGACAAGTTGAATATAGAAAAATACAAACTTCTTTTGGCGAATAAAAATAATAGTAACTACTACCAAGAAAATCATTTATTGTTTGAAGAGGCGAGCAAATTGGCGACATCCCAACACCTTGGTGAGGCGATAAAAGAGTTAAAAAAGATAGTTGCGCCTACGGCGGGAAAAAAGCCTCCAACCCCACCGGAACCGTTGGAAACAACCCTCGATTTCGGCGTCTCCAACAGTGCCAGTGTTTCTTCCGCCGTCGAGAGATTCAACAGATTAACGAAAGACGATATAAGTAAACAAGCAAATCAAAATCTGGGCGAAAAAGGGGAACAAAAACAAATGGGGAAAAAGACAGAAAAGCCTGGGGTAACCGCAACGGCACCGAAAAGCAAAACCCTCTTGGAGGAGGAGATAGAATTGCAATTGACGAAATTGAAAGCATTAAATTCCGAGAAGGCGCGTGAATTGGAAGGAAAAGCATCACTAAAAGAGATCCAAGAGGCGATAAAATGGGAGAATGAATTGGAGAAATTGAAAAAACTAAATTCCGAGAAGGCGCGTGAATTGGAAGAAAAAAAAGCATCACTGAAAGAGATCCAAGAGGCGATAGAATGGGAGAATGAATTGGAGAAATTGAAAGCACTAAATTACGCAGAGAGCGTTAAATTGGAAGGAAAAAAAGCGTCACTAAAAGAAATCCGACAGGCGATAACTGATGCGGGAAAACAGACACTAACGAAAAGCTACAAAGAAAAAGAAATAGAGATGGTTAAAAAAAGTATTAAAGAAAAGCTGAAAGTTCTGCCCGGTCTTGAAGTGGAAATCTTTGCTGAAGTCGATTCATGGGTGGAAGCCTGTAACACTGCAACAAATGATTGGTCAGCCAAAGTTGCCATCGACCGAATTAACGAGGTGAACAACCGCTTAGGCATTGCTAGAAAAGAATATGGAGATGCAGTGGATACCCAATGGAAGACGATACTGGGTAAGGAAAAGTCGTCCGAATTTGAAAAATCATGCAGCGACATTAAAGCCCTGAAAACACTCAAAGAAGTCATGGAATCCCTCGCCAGCTTTCGTAAAAGAGCGGTGGAGGTGGAGGCTAAGATAAGGGAGAATGCCGCCTTGAGGCAGGAGTTCGATCGTGTATATCTTGAATGTAACAAGACGCTTGAGTCTTTGGGGCAAACCACGGGGTTCTTCGGAAAAACAGACAGCGTTTACTTGAAATCCACCCGAGCGATTCTCGACAGGATCAAAGAAGGAAGTAAAGAAAAAGATATTGTGAAATTGGACATAAAAAAATTATTAGGCGAGTTAGAAACTTTGAAAGAGAAACTGGATGAGGTTCGTGGTGACGCGTCGAAGTTGATTGTAGAGGAAGAAAAAATTATCAACAATACGGCGGAAAAGAAACTAAATGAAGCACAATGGGCGTCCCAGGAAAAAATCTATGATTTTATCCACAAAAAGGCAAAAGACGCAAAATCCGAACCGACGGACATTTCTATATTGGAAAAAATGTTCAAAAACGCCACGGAAGTTAAAAAGAGTAATGATTATAAATCCGCATTCGAACTTCTTTCCAATGCCATTTCGTATGGCGAGCGTATTGCTGCCAACCCCAAAAGAGAAATACTCCTCGTTTCGCGTGCGCAGGTACCGGTCTCCATTGAAAAATACAGAAAAGCAGCAAATGCCTTTAAGATTATGATTTGGGGCGTTATAGAAGTGATAAAAAAGTTCAAGGGCGCGGACGACGCGGACATTCAGGACACGGTAACACGGGCGTTACAACGCTTGAAAAGCATATATGACGCTTTTGACGCGAAAGCTTTTAATGACATTGAAGGCAAAATGGAAAAAGCATTGAAACCAGAAGAGGTGCGTGCGCTTCGCGAGGAAGCTCTCGCGATTGTGCGGCGATATCAGGGGATACTTAACAAACATCCCTCCATTCCCATCCTGCTTTCCTGCCCGTTTACAAATAAGATAGGTGCCCTTTCGGACTTTGGGGTGCAATTGGAGCTGTTGCACGGTAACTTCCAAACATGCGCCCGTTAGTTTTCTTTAACAAACACTTTACACACCCACAACAACAACTTAAACACGTATCATGAGTAACGGAATCGGAAAAAACGAAAAAGAATGGCTCTGCAAGTTTGCTGGCGTCAGGGCTACAGAAAGCGGCGAGTCTGTGGGAACGGATAATGTCGAAAATTTCTTAATAGACCAAGCCCAAAAAGAAGCGGTGTTGAACGCTTACCGTAAGGACATAAAGGATCTAAGCAAAGGACTCAGTGAGGCATGGGTGGGCGTTAAAGGGAGCAAGGGAAAATCATTGCTTAAGGTCGATGGAACTTCGATTGACGAAGTTGACTTTACGGAAATTGATTGGAAGATTCTGGGCGAAACAATGAAGAAAAATTCCGTTGAGATTCACAAGCTGACGCATAAATTAATAGCCATAGACATGGAACTCGGCGCGATAAAATCAGAAGTTCGGGAGGGGAAGCCGCTTTTCACTAAGGAAGAATTGGCGGCGGAATTGTGGACTCCCTTAGTCCGTGCACGTCTGCTTCCAGAAACTTTTGTTCCAGATGGCTATTCCGAGGTTCAAAAGATGCTTGATGAAACGAATGCACTCTACCGGAAACGGGTCTCTGAATACAAGGAACAAGGAAAATTAACGCCGCCTATTAATCGAACCGCACTCTACGGAAAGGCAGCGTTAAAACTCGCGAGCACGGGTATTGATCTTGCCACTGAGTTTGGAGCCGATGGTGCAAAAAAAGGACTGGAACTTGCGGGAAAAATTCTTGAAGTGACGGAAACAAGTTTTGATTTTGTCCTCGAACTAAAAGACGATATCAAAGACGCTGTTGAAGGTGATGCTTCACTCAAGGATACCTTGGGAAAGATAGGAAACTCCCTGCATTCTTTTGCGGGGGATATTATTTCCAGCGAACTTGGTAAGGAAATAGTTGGAAAAATAGGTGGGAACTTGACCGGGAAGGAAAAAGAAAATTTTGGAAAAATGGTGAAAAATGCGACGAGGGTTTTCAACGGCAGCAAGTTTGCCGTTGGCGTGACGAAAGCTGTCGCGCACAAATCAACCGACGAACTAAAAACTGCGGTGATCGCGGCCTTCAAGGACGCACTTGGGGATGATTTTGCTGGGGAACTTGCTGGAAAAATTGGGGGAATCCCCGTTGTAAAGGAGTTGGAAGATTTCGCCAAATCCAGTGCTAATAAGTTGAAAAGTGCCGGCCAATCCAAAGACTCCGAAAAAGAAAAAGACGAAAAAGATGACGCGTTTGACGTGGATGAGTTTCTCAATGGATTAAAGGACTATTTGAAAGGGACAGTTAGCACGGTGAGTGACTTAAAGAAATATCTTGCCGATGCGGATGCCATTGACGTCAAAGGAACAAAAGAGGAAGAAGAAGAGGCAAATGCCTTCAAGAAATTTATGGAAAGCGGAGGGGAGGGTGCCGCGACCATAGGCGCAGCTTCCATTGACAATCGAATCAAGCAATTGGAGCGCGATAAAAAAATTGTTGATACTGCGTTCTCCATTGTCGAGGGTGGAATCGATCTTGCCAAGAAACTCTTTGCACCTTTGGGAATGCTCTCGACGGCGGTGCAGTTGATTAAGAATATGAATCAGGCGAGGAAGCATGTTGAAGCAATTATAGCGTGGCGTTCCAGCACCAAAAATCTCGCAGACGCCCAAAGTGAATTAACCTCCTCTTCCCAGAATTTCCTCGTAAATCAGACGGGTGAGTTTACCCATAATACAATAAAAACACTTTTGGATGCAGCGAAAATAGTTGGAGAAGCTTTACAGACGGCGGGTTTGGTAGCAACAGCAACGGGTGTGGGTGCTACTGTTGGCACGGGGCTTGAGGTTGCGGGAAAAATCGTTGAAAAAACTGCCGAGGCGGGATTAACCCTCGAGGAAGAAATTTATAAAATTGTTAAAAAAGAAGCGATTGAAACTGCATGGCGGGCAACAGCCGAGGCACTCAGTAATCCTAAAAACAGGCGGCTTGGTTTGGTCGCCCGCTTGAAGAATCCAACTTTGGCTAAATACTCTATTGCATGGGGAGCATTGGTAAAGAACGACCCAATTGCCAAAGACGCCATGCGCAAATGTGGTTTGAACCGGGCTTCGCTGGCCAGCGCAGACAAAGATGTCAATAAAGTCGTTGACTATCTCCAAACACTATACGAGGAGGACAACGAGGTCTATCGCGAATATAAAGGATTTCTTTCATGGCTTCCGGATTCCCCGTCCATTTCCGTTAAAACATGGCTGACAATAACAAAGGGCGCAAGTGACCCGAAAAGTGGTTGCAAAGGAAAATTAAAACAACTGCCGAATGAATTTACCAACATTGCTAGCTTGTTTTTTGCGTTTGAGTCGGTTTTGACCAAGACAGGAACAGAAGATTTTGAAACCTTCAAAGAAAAATTATTTGTCGATCTTTCGACAAAAAAAATTGAACGAGTGGGAGAAGCACGGAAACATGCCCAAGAATTTTTGAAAATAGTTACGGAGTTGGGAAAAAAATTAGAGGAAAAACCTTTTAAACCTTCTGAGGTAGTTAAAGACAACGAGGGTGGGATTCGCGCCGCAGTAGCGTTAAATGGTCTGTTTGAAACCTTGGCTGCGGATTGCAAGAGTATTCACGACGACTGCAACGCATTAGAGACCTCTATTGAGGAAGCATTAAAATCGCTCTCCACACAAACATCATCGCCATTTGAAGGAGCGAAGGGGGGCGCGAAGCGGTCGACGACACCACCACCAAAAAAATAAAAATCCAGAGTAAAGAGGCACATTTTAACACGATGCAATGAAGGCTCATTTTTAATAAGAGATGTTTTCCTTTATTAAGTCATGCACAAGTGTTGTGCGACAATTCGCCCGAAGGGTTGTCACGCTTCCCCTGTTTGAGTGGGGGATTGCCGGCGTCATTTTTTTGAATGCCGGTCTTGTTGGCGTCGCAACTTATACGGAGGATGATTTTGCCATCGAAACCGTTCAGGATTTTATTCTCATTATTTTCACGGTGGAGATTGTTTTGCGTTTTATCGCCTGCGAGAATGTTAAAAAGTTTTTCCTGAACGGATGGAATCTTTTCGACATCGCGCTTGTTTCCATCGGTTATATTGGCGGTCTTTTACCTGCGGGCGATATTCTTGCACTTCGGGTGTTGCGCCTTCTGCGCGTTCTGCGTTTATTGCGGGTCGGCAATGAAATTCGGCTTATTTCCGCCGTTCTTATCAAGTCCCTGAAATCACTTGTTTTCAACGGGTTTTTCTTTATGACATTCATGTATCTTTTTGCTTTGTTCGGGAATTTGTTTTTTCATCTGCCGACAGCAAAAGAACTTGCCGCTGATCCTGTTAAAAGAGAAGCCTGCGCTGAACTGTTAAAAGTTGCGCCGCCGACGCCTAATTGTTCGCCCGATCCTTATGGCACGCTCGGCGAATCCATGTTCACTTTGTTCCGCGTGATGACCGGCGAGGATTGGACGGACGTTCGCTATAATTTGCTCGAGGCCAGCCGTCTTCGAGTCATAAAACTCGGTCCTGTTTTCGTCACGGGTTTTCATGTCGCTTGGTACGCGCTTTCTGCCTTTTTGCTGCTCAACCTGCTTGTCGGTGCCATAGTCAACAACTACCAAGTCATCATGGATGAGGCACACAAAAAGAAGGAGAAGAGCGATGCGTCGAACATTCCGGTATCGCCGGGTTGATTTTTCTTTGCTTTTTTACTTTTCAAAACTTTTATACACACGACTTAACACCAAGCAAAACCAACAAAACCGCCATGTCCCTAACCGTTAAAAAATTCTGCCGCACCTTGACGACCAGCCGTCCGTTCGAACTGGTTATTATCGGCATCATCCTCGTTAATACCGTTCTTACCGGCATTGATCCGCACGAACAGATGCCGGTGCTCCGGCTTGTCCAACGCGTTATCCTTGGCATGTTCACGGTGGAAATTATTTTCCGGTTTTTGGCGCGCAAAGATATTTCTTCTTTTTTCAAAGACGGGTGGAATCTCTTCGACCTTTCTCTTGTCATTTTGGGCTGGATACCGGAAGGGCTTTTTGTCGGCAGTCACCAGCTGGTTCTTTTCCGTGCCATCCGCGTTGTCCGGGTGTTGCGTTTGCTGCGTATTTCCGACGAGTTGAGGCTCATTGTCGGCGTTCTCGTCAAGTCTTTTAAGTCTCTTTTCTACAACGCTGTTTTCTTTTTTACCTTCATGTATCTTTTCGCCATTCTTGGTGTCATACTTTTCCGGGTGCAGATTCCGGAGGAGCGTGGTGTTTCCAAAGAAAAAATTGCCGAATACGAGACGTTAAAAAAGAAATTGAAAGATGACATGCCGGAGAAATTTGACGACGCAGCCTTGGCACTGCTTGCCAACTACGACAATTTTCATCGGGAGGATCCGAATGCCGGTGCAAATGTTGATCCTTACGATAATGTTCCGGAGGCCATGTTTACGCTCTTCCGCATTGCCACGGGCGACGATTGGACGATTGTTCCCTACGGTTTGCGCATTGCTTACACCCGCGGTCTTATCGCCTCGAACAGCACGGTAATAACCTTTTATCACGTCACTTGGTTCGCACTTGCCGTGTTTCTTCTTTTGAACCTGCTCCTCGGGGCGATTGTCAACAATTACGAGATGATTATGGATGAAATGAAAGGCAAACGATTTGCCAAAACGGCGCGTGAAAATGAGCCGCTGGAAGGTGAAGGCGAAGCAGAGAAAACATAGCGTTCTTTGCCTCTTTTTTCTTTCTATAAAACCGTTTTTTTATGTTCGGCATTTTCAAATCCGCGTCGCCTTGTCTTTGTCCCTATAAGACAATGGAAAAATTGCGCGAACGCCCGTCCGTAAAACTGCCGGATGGAGTGGACATCCCACCGGTGAAAATGGACAAGCTCGACCCCGTTGTTGCGACGGCGCCGGAGCAACCCGATTTCGCGTTTTTGAACGAGCAGGGAGAGGTGTTGGGAAAAATTGAAGCCGGTGCAAAGCAAGCGAACCTTGCCCTCGATAAAACAAGCGGTGCCGGTGGTGCGGATATTGATGCGCCCATGGTTAATATAAGCGGGCAACCTGGCGTCGGCGTCGCGACGTCCGCGCAAGATGCGGTTAACGCTGCCGCCGGCGCCGCCAATGCCAACACCGCGCTTGAAGCCGCCGGCATCTCCCCTTCGGAAATAAGTGCGTTGCGCGTTCCCGATGCCGTAAAGAACATGCCCGTCAGCGATATGCAAATGGGGAAAATGTCCAGTTTGCCGGTCGCGGTTTCGCAAGTGAAAAGTGCCACGGGGGTTAATTTAGCCGCGCCCGAACTTGACGCCAAGGCACGCGCTTCGCTCGAATCACTCGCAGATGGTTCGGCGTCGTTGCCGGATTTGCCGCCGCCCGCAGTTGACCCGAAATTGCAAGAATTTTACGCCTCGGTCTCGCGCTTGCAAACATGCCAGGCGAACACCGGTGTCAATCTTGCCTACGACGCGAATGCCGCCGTAAAAATGCAAAAAACGGTGGATTTTGTTGTTTCTACAATGTCGAAGCTGCCCCCGTTTCCCGCCGTGCAATTGGCGGAGTTGGCGAAGCTCACGCAGCTCATTCAAGTTTGCGAGGCGTTTAACATTAAAATCACCGACCCCAAAGCGTTTGTTAAATTAAAAACCGCCATTGAAAACACATCGAAAAACATTCCTCCGGCGCGTCCTTCGCGCCCGCTGCCCGATTTGCCGCAATTGCCGGGTGCGCCCAAGGGCGAATTTTTTGCGGGCGCACAGGGGAATTTAGGTGCGCCGAATTTGGGTAATTTGCAAGGCGGCGGAGTGGATTTGGGGGATAAACTCGCGGCGAAAATTCCTGGTGCCGGCGATGTCAACGCCGCCGCGAACATGAATCTCCCGCCAAACTGGGCTGGTATTTCGCAGAACATCGCTGTGCAACGGGAGGCACTGAACGCCAACGCCTATTTCAAAGCCGATCTCTCCAGCTTAAACGCCGACCAGTTCAACGAAAAAGTTTGCCTCCCGATGCAGCGCGCAAATGCCGCGATAAACAATGTCAACGTCAACCTCACGCCGGAGCAAATCGCGACCTGCCAATCCTATGCGCAGGCACGGCAGCTTGCCCCGGCGTTGAAGCTCATGCGGCATTACGACATCAGCAAATTGGACATGGCGCCATTGGCAGACCTTCCCGAAATTCCCGATGTCGCGCCGCTGACACTTTCCGCCTCGCTCGGCGAAACCACCGGCGGCATCAACAAAAGCAGCGCAAGATGCGCGGTGTGCAAATTGCGGTGACACTACCGCTGGACGCGCACGTCCGCAGGTTAGCGGTTTCGGAGGAGGGCGGCGGCGGCGGCGGGGTTGGGGGCGGAGCAGATGGCGGAGACTACGGCGAGGCCGGCGACTCCGGTGGCGCGGGTGGCGGTGGCGTTTTCGGAGGAAATGCCGCCGATGGCGACGACTGGTAATGGGCTTTGGCGGACGAGCGCGGCGAGGTGTTCGAGGCCGACGACGGGGGAGGCGTCCGGTTTTGTCTGTGTCGCGAAAATGGGACCGATGCCGATGTAGTCCAGCAGCGAGAAATCGGTTTTGGCGAGTTGGGTGTGGTTGTTGATGGAGAGACCGAGGAGTTTGTTTTTGCCGAGGAGGCGGCGTGCGACGGGTGGGGGCAGGTCGTGTTGACCGATGTGAAGGCCGTCGGCGTCGAGTGCGAGGGCGAGATCGGCGTGGTTGTTGATGATGAGCGGAATGGAGCGGGAGGAGAGCAGTTGGCGCAGGGCGAGGGCTTCGGCGTAGGCGGCACCTTTGAGGGGATGTGTGCTGCGGTATTGGACGAGAGTGACGCCGCCGTCGATGGCAGCTTCTACGGTGGCGAGCAAGCCGAGGCGGCAACGAGAGGGGGCATCTGTTACGAGGTAGAGGGAGAAGTCGGTGTTCGCGTTGGGCACGGGGGGAGCGTTAAAGCGTGAGGAAATTTTCCAAGATGTTCATTCCGTAGTCGGTTGCGTAAGATTCGGGGTGGAATTGGACGCCGTGGACGGAGAGGGTTTTGTGGCGCAGCCCCATGATGATCCCATCTTCGGTTTCCGCGGTGACTTCAAGGCAGTCCGGCAGGGTTTCTCGTTTGACAATGAGTGAGTGGTAACGCGTTGCGCGAAAGGGTGTTGGCAATCCTTTGAAAAGGCCTGTGCCGCAATGGAAAATGGGAGAAGTCTTGCCGTGCATGAGGCGGGGGGCGCGGATAACTTTGCCGCCGAAAAATTGCCCGATGCCTTGATGACCGAGGCAGACGCCGAGCAGGGGGACGCGTCCGGAGAAGGCGGCTATGATGTCGAGGCTGATGCCAGCGTCGGAGGGCGAGCACGGTCCCGGGGAGATCATTACGCGGGAGGGTTTGAGGGCAATTGCCTCGCGGACGGTGATTTCGTTGTTACGAAACACCCGTTGTTCGACGCCGAGTTGACCGAAGTATTGGACGAGATTGTAGGTGAAGGAATCGAAGTTATCAATGACGAGCAGCATGATGTCGATGCGGGGGTGATTTGTTGTTTTGGCGAGCCAAGCGGAGGAGTTGGGTGCTCCTCCGCTTGGCGTTTTATGAGGCTATGTGAGCATTCGGATTTAAGCAGAAGCCTTGACCAGTCGCAAAATTTTGCGCGGGTCAACGCCGACTACCTTACCTTTTCGTGCGACGTAGAGCAGTTGCCCGAACTCAATGGCCTTCTTTGCGGCTGCAATTTGAGCACGCCGCATAGCGGCACAAACCTGCCGCGTCCGCTTGTACCGGACTTTCTGCGTTGTGGTTTCTTTCATAGTTTCCACCCGTAGAAGATGTCGTCCTTGAACTTCGCGTCAAGCATTTCTCGTGTGCTGGCGTCAAAGACCCACCAGTCGGATGCCAACTTTTTGTAGATTTCGTTGAAATTTTCCCAGCTTCGTTTGACCCGCCGGCGAATGGATTGTTCCGGAACGGGGTGTCCGCCCTGGGCGACGCGCATGGCGACGCGTTGGACAGCCAGGTCTGGGACATCGATTTTGAGGTAGGCGATCTCGATTCTGTAGCCCGCCTTTTTCCATGCTTTGAAAAAGAGGGCGTGTGTTTTGCCGGAGAGCGTCGTTTCGAGGGCGAAATCTTTTTGGTCTGCCACGGTGCGGTGCATTTCCGTAATGGCGATGCGCGCCGCCGAACGAACCGCCAACATTGGCGCAAAAGGGGAAAGACCGCGGGCGATTGCGTCGGTATTGATGAACCGAAGCACCCCCGCCTCCAACGGTAGGTATTCGTGGGCGAAGGTGGATTTGCCAGAGCCGTTTGGTCCGCCGATGACAATGCATACAGGCATGTCCATCCCTGAACCACCAAGTGCGCCGCGAGTCAACCTCTGTCAACTTTCGCCGCGCCCATAGCGTCATGGGGCGGCGGGCGGCGCGAAGGAAAAAACTTTTCTTCACGGGGTCTTTTGTGGAAAATGCGCCCCTCACATCAATTGCACGCCCATCGCGTCTTTATACCCATGCCAGTCAAACTTGGTTCAAAACTTTCCGCAGAATGCGAAGCTCGTATTGAGGTTATCCCCCTCATAGACATCATGTTCTTTCTTCTCGCGTCCTTCATGTTGGTCAGCATCGGGATGGTGAGTTTGAAGCGGGTTCAAGTGAATCTCCCTACGGCGACTGCGGTCGTTGCCGAGATGAAAAACAATCTCATTAGCATTAGTGTGGACAAGGCCGGGGTCATATATCTTGACAAGACGCCCGTGGGGGCGACCGAGCTTGCGCTCACCTTGAAAACGCGGATCCAGGCGGATTCCTCGTTGCGCGTGCTCATCAGCGGGGATGCGGACACGCGGCACGGCGATATGGTGCGAGTCCTTAACGCTACGCGGGCGGCGGGCATCCAAAACGTTTCCTTCGAGGTGCGCACCATTGACGCCAAGGACGGCGCGGGTGCCTCTTCCTCTCCCAAACCATGAAAAACATGCGGTTGCTTACTTTATTAAATTTGGTTGGTGCACTTGTACTTGCGGGCTTTTGTGCGGTGCAATGGCACGGCGAGCTGCTGTTGCGCCGTCAAGTGGAGGGTTTGTTGCAGACAAAGGCGGCGAACGAGAAGGAGATTGCCGGGCATAAGCAGACGATCGACGGGTTGTCCGCCGATCTTGCGCATTTCAAACAGTATTTTGCGGACACCAAGGAACAGCTTTCTGCGACGCAAAAAGTGTTGCGCAAGGTGGAGACCGACAATGCCCGTCTAAATGCTGATTGCGTGCAACTTAGGGAAAACATCAAGGTCTGGGAGCAAGCCGTGAAGGAGCGCGACGAGCATTTAGCCGAGCTTAATTCCCGTTTGAAAGACTTCGCGGAGCGGCTCAACGACAGCATTCGCCGCCACAACGAACTTGCCCGGCGGCACAACGAGGTCGTCGGGTTGTTAAACACGACACGCCAACAGCTTGCGCAGGCTTACAAAGATTTGGATGAGGCGCGGCGCAAACTTTACAAGGCACTGGGCGTGCCCATTCCGGAGAAAAAGGCAGCACCCAAGGAGGCGAACTCGTCTGCGGGCGGAGAGCCGAAGCCAGCGGTGACGCCGACAGCGGCACCCGCCGGCGGCAAAGAGAAGCGCGAGAATGGTTGAATCGCGCACGGGCGGAGCCGGGCAGGCAGGGCGGGAAGCGGATGATTTCCGGCTTCCTTTAAGGCGAAATTAACGTTTTCTCCTGCGCACATTATGGAAGAACTTTTCAAGCAGCTTGTGGACTTTGTCCTGCACGTGGACGTTCACTTGGCGGGTTTTACTACTAAATACGGGTTATGGACTTACGCATTACTTTTCCTCATCATCTTTGCGGAGACAGGATTTGTCGTGACCCCTTTTTTGCCTGGGGACTCGCTGTTATTTGCGGCTGGCGCGCTGTGTGCGATGCCGGAGACGGGGTTGAATGCCGCCGTGTTGATTGTTCTCCTTTGGACAGCCGCCGTGCTTGGCGATTCCGTGAATTACTGGATTGGGGCGAGAGCCGGTCCGAAGGTGTTCACCCGCGAAGATTCCATTTTTTTACGGAAGAAACATCTCGAACGCGCCCATGCGTTTTTTGAAAAATTCGGAGGACGCGCCATTTTGCTCGCCCGTTTTGCGCCCATAATCCGCACCTTCGTCCCCTTTGTTGCGGGGATTGGAAAGATGCGTTACACGCGCTTTGCTTTCTATAACGTGACCGGAGGGTTTCTTTGGATAATGTTCTTTGTCGTTGGAGGATATCTATTTGGGAATCTTCCAATCGTGAAGCGATACTTCCACCTCGTGATTGTGGGAATCGTTGTGGTTTCGCTGATTCCCGTTGTTGTAGAATTTATTCGGGCGCGGCAGGCATTGAGGGGCGGTGTTGGAACTTCCCCTTCTGACGTTCGCTGAGACTCCCATGGACGACAGGCCGAAAAACACCACCGGGGACGGGCGCACGGGCGGATTGCAGGGTGCGGCGCGGCGGGTTTTTCTTCTGGCGGTGATTGTCGCGGGCTTGTTTGCGCCGCTGGCGTCGCAACCTGTTTTCGGTCCGGAGTTTGATGTCGGCTGGCTCGTGAGAGACGGTGTTTTTAACGGAAAAATCTATCTTCCGAACAATCCCGCGTCGGAGGAGCGCGACGCTGCTGAGACTCTCGCCGTTTGGATCGAGCGCGTGAGCGGGGTTAAGCCGGAAATTGCTGCGGAGGGTGCCGGTGCGGCGGCTTCCGGTATTTACACCGGTGCGACGCGACGGGCGGGGGAACTCGGCGTGCGTGCGCCCGATGCCGATGGCGAGGCGTGGGCGTGGGAGATGCGCAACGGGAACGCCCTTTTTATTCTCGGCAACACGCCGCTGGCGACGCGTCTCGCGGTGGGCGAGTTTATCCAGCGGCACTTGGGCGTGGCGTTTCTCTTGCCCGGCGAGTGGGGCGCAGAGTGGGAACGGCGCGGAATGATCGCGGCGCCGCGTTCGCCGCATGTCTGCCGCCCCGCTTACCGCTGGCGTTATCTGGGGGGATTGGGGGACTCGCCGGAGGCGGCGACGTGGTTGCGCGACAACGGGTTCGGCGTGTTGCCGTCCTTTTCGCACGCGTTGCACCATGTGTTTGACGCCGAGATAGCACGGAAACGCCCAGACTTTTTTCCCTTGCTTGACGGGCGGCGCGAACTCCCGTCGGGGCGCGGGGCGCTTGAACCGCAGCCCAATCTCGCCGCCCCCGGCGCGGCTACACACGCGGCGCGGCGGGCGGCGGCTTTTTTTAGCGAAAATCCCCGCGAAAAGGTGTTCCCGCTCGGAATCAACGACAATATGACTTGGGACGAGTCGGAGACATCGCGTGTGCTGGCGCCTCCCGGACGCTATTTTCGCGGCAAGCCCGATTACAGCAATTATGTGTTCGTCTTCATGAACCGTGTTGCCACCGCACTCTGGCCATCGCCTGTCGGCGTGCCCGGGCGTGGCTGGGACGCAGTGCGCTGGCGCGATCTCATGCCGCTGGGCGGAGAGCCTCCCGTTGCTATCACGCCGCCGCCGCCGGACAAGCTGCTCGGTTGCATCGCCTACTCGCATTGCGAACGCACCCCGGACTTTCCGCTGCACCCTAACATTTTTCCTGTGCTCACCGCCGATCGTTCCCAATGGCGCGACCCCGTGTTTCGGCAGCACGACAGCCGACTCATCCGCCAATGGGCGCGGAGCGGCGTCCGCCATTTTGGTCTTTACGACTATTATTACGGACGGGATTTCCTCCTGCCGCGTGTTTTTTTCGACGAGGAAATTGATTCTATTCGCTGGGGCGCGGACAACGGCGCGAGCCTGTTTTACGCGGAACTTTACCCCGAATGGAGTTTCGACGCGCCCAAAGCGTGGCTTGCGGGGCGCCTTCTGCTTTACCCCTCGCAAAACAGCGCGCTGCTCCTGCGCCATTTTTTTAATGAGGCCTACGGTCCCGCCGCCGCGCCGATGCGCGAGTTCTTCGACACCGCCGGACTTTGCTGGGAGGAGCGTGCGGGACCGGCGCGTTGGCTGAAGTTTTGGCGTGTGGAAAACATGGGCGCACTCGTTTCCGTAGAAAACCAGCGGCGGATGCGCACCGCACTCGACGAGGCGGCGCGCTCGTTTCCGCCCGCCCATCCGGTATCTCTCGCGGCGCACGACAACAACCGCCTCTTGCGCCAACAGGTTCGCGTCCGCATGGTGTCCCTCGCCTTCGAGGTCACAGAGCGTTTTCTGGCATATTACCGGCTGCGCGAGAATTTGTTGCGGCGCACGCCCGCCACGCCTGCCGAGGCGCGTGAGACCTTGCGCTTGCTCGCCGGAGAAGCCGCCGCACGCAGAGAATTTTTAGACGCCTTGGAACGCTGGAATCGCTCCTCGCTGAACCTTGGCGGACGGCGCGAATGGGGGCGTTTCCTCACCGGCGGAGTCGGCTACACCGTGGTCGAACGGCTTTTGCGCACCGCCAAGACGGGCTTGGCGGCGGGCGGGCGCGTGGGTGCGCAATGGAGCGAAGTTTGGCACGAGACGACCCGGTTTGCGACGCAGCACGGCGCAGGCTCGTTGGTGAGCGTGCTCGCTCGCTCCACGGGTGCCCGTCTGCTCGCAAGCGAGGATTTTGGCGCGGCAGGTTTTGCCCCAGCGGCCGACGGCAGAGGGGCGGTTTCCCTGCCGAATCCGCCGTGGCGCGTTTCGCTGGTTGAAAACGAGACGCTGCGCCTCGGCTTTCGCCCGGTGCCTTCCCCGCACGACAACACAGCGGAAAACGGGGACGCTGCCCGCCGTTTGCCGGAGGCGGGGTTTTTGCGCATATTGGGGAGCGAGCGCGTCGCTCTTTCGCGGGATGTGGCGGGTGTGGAAGAAGGCGAGTGGGTGGTCGCCAAGGCGGTTTTTCGCGGGCGCGTCAACCCGGGAACATACGCCGCTTTGGAACTGCAATTTCTGGACGCACGCGGCGGGAAGATTCGCGGGCGGCACGTCTCTATTATCCACCCCGTTGACACGGGCGAACAATGGCAACCCGTGGTCTGTCTTGGACGCGCCCCCGCAGGTGCCGCAGGTGCCCGCGTTACGATTCACAGCCGCGAACAGGAGGCGGACGAGGGGATCGACTGGGATGATGCCGTCATCTGGAAACTTTGTGCAAAATGACCATGATTAAGCGTTTTTTCGACATCGTGTTTTCCGCCTTCGCCTTACTCGCTTCGGCACCGCTAATGGTTGTCTTGTGCGGCCTCATTCGCTGGAAAATCGGCAGTCCGGTTTTTTTTCGGCAGGAACGCCCAGGGAAAAATGCCCGCATTTTCAAAATGGTGAAATTTCGCACCATGACGGACGTGCGCGATGCCGCCGGTGTGCTTTTGCCCGACGGAGAACGCCTTACGCCCATAGGCCGCTTTTTGCGCCAAACGAGTCTCGACGAACTACCGGAATTTTGGAACGTCCTCAAAGGCGACATGAGCATCGTCGGTCCGCGCCCGCTGTTGACGCGCTACCTTCCCCGCTACACGCCGGAACAGGCGCGCCGCCACGAGGTTAGACCGGGACTCACCGGTTGGGCGCAGGTGAACGGACGCAACGCCATTTCTTGGGAAGAAAAATTCCGCCTCGATGTTTGGTATGTGGACAACCACTCCCTCCTCCTCGACGCCAAAATAATCGCGATGACCTTGTTGAAAGTGTTGCGTTGCTCCGACATCTCCGCCGGCGGCGACGCCACTATGCCGGAATTTTTCGGCTCCGCAGCACCAGATCGTGAAAACCACCCGTGATTCAGTATAAACGCCCGTTTTGATACGATTTCACTTATTGTTTGTAGAAAAAAAGAAGAGGCAAAACATGATTTTATTTTGCCATTCTTTTCGCTTTTAGAAATCCCTCCGCTCTCCTTTTTTTAGCTACACAACAGACCCTTGTTTTTGCAGGGGCGATAAGCGTTTTGGACAGCGGTTCAGTCTGCTTTAGGGAACATCACTTTTAACGGCATGAGAGAAATTTTATCCGGCATGCTGATGCGATTACTTGTCCGTTGAGAGAGAATGTTTAACAGCCCCTGCATCCATTCCTTTGATACAAAAGCTTCTTCGTAGAGAATGTGAAATTTCCCTTCACCCGTTGACCAGCGAATGCCTGAAAGGCGCAGGTCGAGTGGATTGGGTTCGCCGAGCAAATTGATTTTTGCCGATAGCGAGTCACGCCCCAGATCAACCGAATCTACGACGCCGACGCCGGCGAGCCGTTGGTTTAGGAACTTGACGAGCTGATTACTGATGAAATTTCCCATGTGTGGGCATTACGCCAAGCGCAAGGCGGGTCTTGTTCAACCCAAAAAATTATCGGTGCCACTTTTTTGTGAAAACTTTTCCTCGACGCCCCGCTTGAAACCTCCACGCTGCTCGCTCCTTCGCAACCTTTTTAACAACCATGTCCAAGTCATTTCCTATCACCCGCGTCGCGTTCGCCGTGTTTGCCGTAATAGCCGCTATTTCTGCCCCCGTTTCTGCCCCCGCTGTCACTGCGGACGTTGCCCTTAACCAAGGCGGAGAAATCCGTGGCGAACTTCTCCGCGAAAACCCCGACAAAGTCGTCGTTGATCTCGGGTTCACTCTGCTTGCCATTCCCCGAAGTGCCATTGCCACGGTGCGCACCGTTATTCCCGCCGCCCGCGAAACTGTGTTCAACACTGACCTTTTCCGCGAAAGTTCCAGCGCGGGCGCGTCCGGCGTGCGCGAGCTTGCGGGAAAGGTCGGCAGTGCCGTCGTGCAGGTGAACTCTTCGTTGGGACTTGGTTCGGGGTTCATCATTCACCCCGATGGCTATATCATTACAAATGACCACGTTATCGCCGCCGACACCAAGCTCTCCGTCACCCTTTTCAAAGGCGAAGGGAAGGACATGCAGAAACGCCGTTACGACAATGTGCGCATCGTTGCTACGGACGGGCACCTCGATCTCGCGCTGTTAAAAATTGAAAACACCCGCGGCGAAAAATTCCCGACCGTCCCGCTTGGTTTTTCCGAGACATTGGCGCAAGGTTCCCCGGTGTTTGCCGTCGGTAGTCCGCTCGGCTTGGAACGGACGGTTTCGTCGGGCATCGTGAGTCTGCGCAATCGTAACACCGGCACACGTTTACTCGTGCAGACGACCACTCAAATCAACCCCGGCAACTCCGGTGGTCCTTTGTTTAACATGAACGGCGAGGTCGTCGGCGTGAACAACCTCAAAATCGTCATCATCGGCTTTGAAGGTCTCGGTTTCGCTATCCCCGTGGACGTTGTGAAAGACTTTCTCCGCAATCGCGATGCCTATGCCTTCGACCCCGCGAATCCCAACAACGGATTCCTTTACCACGCACCACCTTCTGCGAAACCCGTTAAAGCCCGTGCAAAATAATGTCCCCGCCTCCGGTGTGGGTTTCCACTTGTCACGGGAAAGTATGAATTTCTATTTTGCCAACTCGAAATGGCATCATGCGATCATAGCTTGAACCCCCGCCGAGAGCGGGAAAACGACACAGCTGCACGCAGCATCTTCAGCAGCGCGTGGCAGAGTCTCGCGGCGGAATTTTCTCCGGACGGGCTTGATTTTCCTCGTGAAATTTTCTGGCTCAACGGTGCCCCGGGCGCCGGCAAAGGGACCCATACCACGACCATCCTTCAACACCTTCGCTGCTTGGATGAACCAATCGTTATCAGCGACCTCTTGAAAAGCCCCTATGCGCGCAAGATTATGGACGCCGGTCAGCTCGTCGGCGATTTCGAGGTGCTGTCTCTCCTGTTGCGCAAGTTGATCGAACCTCAGTTCCGCCGACAAAGCATCATTGTTGACGGCTTCCCGCGCACGCAGGCGCAGGTGGAGTTCCTGCGCATTTTTTACGAAAAACTCACCGCAATGAATGCCCGGCGCGGTTACCCCGCCCCGCGCTTCAACATACTCATCCTTCTCGTTGACGAAGAAGAAAGCGTGCGACGCCAAATGAAACGGGGCAACGAAGCGCAGACCGCAAACGCCACGGGCAATTCATGCACGGTGCGCAAAACCGATCTTGACCCAAAACTCGCCCGAAACCGTTACCACGTCTTCATGCAGGAAACCTGCGCCCCACTCCAAACCCTGCGTGACGCCTTTCCCCTCCACATCGTCAACTCAACCGGAAGCATCGCAGAGGTCTCCCAACGCATCGTCAGCGTGCTTCCCCTGCCGCCTTCCTGAGACAATGCCGCATGACACATCCACGCATCGCCAAAAAATTGGAATCCTTGGCGGAACTTTTGACCCGCCCCATCTCGGACATCTCATCCTCGCACAGGAAGCCGTGGAAACACTCTCGCTCGACAAAGTAATTTTCATGCCAGCCGCCTCCACCCCGCTCAAATCCAACCCACCGGTCGCCCCGGCACAAAATCGCCTTGCCTTCGTCCGCGCCGCCACAGCCGGCCACCGCCCCCACTGGGAAGTTTCCGACTGGGAAATTCGCCAAGGCGGCACCAGCTACTCCTTCACCACCACGGTCCACCTGCGCCAACAATTTACTAATGCACAACTCTATTGGATAATTGGCGCCGATCAACTTGCCCGCCTTCCCGACTGGCACCGTGCAACAGAACTCTGCCGCATGGTCAACTTCGCCGTTGCCCCGCGCAAAGAAAGTGTTCCCCTTCCTCCCCTCTCACCAAAGTTCGCCAACGTGCTCACGCTTATAGAACTTCCCTTCAGGCGCATTGACATTAGTTCCACCGAAATCCGCTCTCGCCTCCGCGCCAATCTCCCTGTTTCTCTTTTCCTCCCGCCCGCCGCCCGTCATCTCATTGAACAAGAACCTTCCTACCGATAATAACCTGTTTCTACTCAAATAACGAAATCGCCACCGCTAACAGCAAAACCAACCACCACCACGTTTCCATGCCGAAAACCAAAACCGCCACTAAATCCGCCGCCGCAAAACCGCGCTCCCGCGCAAAAACCGCTGCAATCACTCCGCCCGCCGCAACCTTTCCTCCGCTCGTGATGGCGTGCCTCCACGCATTGGAGGAAAAAAAGGCGGAAAACCCACAAGTTATAGACGTGCGCGGTCAATCAAACATTACAGACTTCCACATTCTCGCCACAGGAACTTCCGAACCCCACCTGCGCGCCTTGCGCATCGAAGTTGAAAAAGCCATCCTCCTCGCCGGCTCACGAGTCATTGGAAGCGAAACAAAGCCGGAAACGGGCTGGATAATTGTTGATGCCTTTGACGCCATTATTCACCTCTTCACAGCCTCCGCCCGCGCTTTTTATTCTCTCGAAACGCTATGGCAAGATTCCGCCCTCTCGCGCCAGAAAAGTTTGCAGGAAGAAGTGCCCCCAAAATAGGGCGCGCCGTTGTTATTTGCGCACTCTAATTAATTTACAATGCTTCAAGGTGTTTGCGGAGGAGTTTATCAACGAGGGCTGGGTTGGCGGTGCCCTTGGTGGCTTTCATAATTGGACCTTTTAAGGAATTGATGGCTTTTAAGTTGCCGGCTTTTATTTCTGCGATGGTTTTTGCGGAAGAAGGAAGAGCGAGTGTTTCACGGACAAGGGCTTCTATGGCGGAGGTGTCGGTGTTTTGGTGAAGACCGCGGGCGGAGATAATGGATTCCGGGGTTTGACCTGTGGCGAACATTTCTACGAAGACTTCGCGGGCTTGTTGCCGTGAGATGGTGCCTTGGTCGGTGAGTTTTACAAGAGAGGCAAGTTGGGCGGGAGGAATGCGCAGCGAGGCGGCCTCTACAGGAGAGTGGAGAGAGCGCATTTCGGGGTCGGCTGCGAGGGCGCCGAGGAAGTCGTTGGCGATAAAATTAGCGAGAGAAGTGGGGTTATCCGGATAAAAGGCGAGGGCGGTTTCAAAGTATTCGCAAAGCGGACGGTCTGGAATAAGAACGGAAGTGAGGGTGTAGGGGAGTTTGTATTGTTGCGCGTAACGACGTTGGCGGTCGAAGGGGCGTTCGGGGAGAGAATCGGCGAGGCGGGCGATGTCGGCGGCGGAGACGCGGACGGGCATGAGATCGGGGTCTGGAAAGTAGCGATAATCGTGAGCATCTTCTTTTGAACGAAGGGGATAGGAACGATTCGAGTTGGCGTTCCAGCCGCGTGTTTCTTGGGGAAGGGTTTGTCCGGCGAGTGTTTCACGGATTTGTCGGCGGGCTTCGTATTCGATGGCGTTTTTTACGCCGGAGATAGAGTTAAGGTTTTTAATTTCGGCACGGTTGTTGAGTCGGGTTTCGCCACGCAGGCGTACGCTTACGTTGGCGTCGCAGCGCATTTGCCCTTTCTCCATGTCGCAATGGGAGATGTTCGCGGAAACGAGGAGAATCCGCAGGGCGTTGAGGAAGGCGGCGGCTTCGTCCGGGGAACGTAAATCAGGTTCGGTAACGATTTCGAGGAGGGCTGCGCCCGCACGGTTGAAGTCGATGAGGGAAGATGAGGCGGCGTGGGTGAGTTTGCCGACGTCTTCTTCGAGGTGGGCGTGATTGAGGCGGATTATTTTATGTTCGCCCATGATGTTGCGGGAAGGCGCGGGGAGTTCGATTTCTACTTCGCCGCCAAGGGTGACGGGGTGGTCTTTTTGGGAGATTTGATAATTTTTCGGGCTGTCAGGGTAAAAGTAATTTTTTCTGTCCCAGTTACAGAAAGCGGGGATTTGGGCGTTGGTTGTAAGACCGAAGCGGATAGATTGTTCGAGGGCGGCTTTATTGAGGACTGGGAGTGCGCCGGGGAGGGCGAGGACGACGGGGTCGGTGAGGGTGTTCGGTGTTATTTCGGAGGGGTTGACGGTGCCGCCGTGTAAATAGGGTGCGCCGGCGAAAACTTTGGCGTGTGTTTTAA
Source organism: Puniceicoccales bacterium (assembly GCA_031269335.1). Classification (GTDB taxonomy): domain Bacteria; phylum Verrucomicrobiota; class Verrucomicrobiia; order Opitutales; family UBA953; genus CALNBE01. The sequence goes on along the minus strand of JAISZI010000036.1, from coordinate 26,571 downwards.
GTTGGACGTGAACTTCAAGACCGATGACGGTTTCGTAATCAGCGGCGGTGGGAGCGGCGGCAGTCATAGTTGTTTTTGTGAGAAAAAAAGTTGTTGCTTGAATTTGTTTTTATTTAACGGGGAGAAGGCGGCAGGGTTAATAAACGTCCCGTTGATAGCGCCCTGTTTTTCGCATTTCGGCGACGTATTTACGCGCTTCTTCCGGCGTCTTTTTACCGTGTGTAATGATTATTTCCAAGAAAGTATTTTCGACATCTTTTGCCATGCGTTTGGCGTCGCCGCAGAGGCGGAAAAATGAACCTGCTTCGAGCCAGTCCCAGATTTCTCTACCGTGTTCGCGCATTCTATCTTGGACGTATATTTTTTCAGGTTGATCCCGTGACCACGCGAGGGAAAGTTCGGTGAGCAGGCCGGAGTTTTTCCAGAGGAGAATTTCGTCGCGATAGAGAAAATCGGCGTTTTCGTGACGTGCGCCAAAGAAGAGCCAATTTTTACCGGTTGCGTTGCGGGTGGAGCGGTCTTGTAGAAAGCTGCGGAAAGGAGCGATTCCGGTGCCCGGTCCGACCATGATGAGCGGCGCGGAGTCGTCTGCCGGGGGAGCGAAATGGGAAGGCGAGGGGAACACCGCAACAGAACGTTCGTTGGGAAGGGCGTAGTGGGCGAGAAAATTGGAGCAGACGCCTTCGTGGGTGCGCCCGCCGATTTCGTAACGCACAACGGCGACGGTGAGGTCGATGGTTTCGGGATTTTTTGCCGGGGAAGAAGCGATGGAGTAGAGGCGCGGAGCGAGTTTTCGCAGGCAAGCGATGTATTCTTGCGGCGTGAATTTGGCGGAAGGGAAAAGGCGGGCGGCATCGAGGGCGTCGTGGGTGTCGAACCATTTCTTGCGGGCGAGGGGGTCGGCTGTTTCGAGCAGGGAGGAAAGTTCGGCTTTTTCGGATAAGGATTGGGCTTTTTCGTGGACGGTTTTGAGAAAATTTTCTGATAGACCCCGCAGGGCGAAGGAGGCGGAGAGGGCGGCGCGGACGGAAGTCTCGGCGCGTGTTTGCGGCAGGAGGACGGGTTCGTCGCCCGTGAAATTGAGGGCGGCGAGCAGTTCTTCCACGAGAACGGGGTTGTTGGTAGGGAAGATGCCCAAGGAGTCGCCGCATGTGTAAGTTATTCCACTGCCAGCAATATCAAGAGTGACGTGGACGGTTTCCTTTTCCCCAGACGCGGCTGTCAGACGGTGCCGGGAAAGGATACGTGCAAGAAAGGGATGGTTCCTGTCAGTGGTTGGCGGAACTGTCGGGAGTGCGTTTTCGCTCATGTTGAGTAATCCCAGACTATTGGGAGGGGAAACGGGCGCGCAAGGGTGAAATGTGCGGCGGCGGTGCGCGGTTACGGCGGGGCGGGCGCGAGCGCATCTAATTCTGCCAAAAGCGTTTCGCGTAGCGCGTCCAATTCGCGGGGCGTCTTTGTGGCTTCGCCGCTGAAAGGTTCGAGGTGAAAGGTGTCTTGGGCGATGCCGCGTTCCGTGTTGATGCGTGCGAAAACGATGTTGAGCCGGTGGCGGAAGAATGTGCGTGCGAGGAAGAAAAGAAGGCCGGTGGCGTCGGCGGCGCGAATATCTATAATAGTGCGGTGTAAGGTGTTATCGTGGTTAAGTTTGACTTTCGGGCGAGGCGGTTTGGGGAGGAATTTTGTGGGGGTGAGCAGGATTCGCAGGGCGCGGGCGCGGCGGCGGATGTCGGGTTCGTGGTCGCATTGTTGGACGAGGGCGGCTTCCACGGCGTTGGCGAATCTTTCTTGCGCGGTGGCGGCGTTGTGCGGGTTGTTGACGCGGAAGGTATCAATGGCAATGTGGTCGGAACGGGCAAAGGCTTTTACGCTCAAAATGTCCAATCCCGACACGGCGAAGGCTCCCGCGAGTTTGTAAAACAGCCCTTCGCGGTCCCATGTGACGACGGTTACGCTGGGATCGCTGTGCCCTTTGTGCTCTGTCCAATGGATGACTGGCGCGAGGGCGCTGTCGCCGAAGGCACTCGTTATCATGCGCAATTTTTGGTTAACCATACGGATATGCAGGCAGGCGTCTTCCGTAGTGTATTGTTGAAAATAGCGGACCGGCACAGTGTCGAAGTGGACGGAAATTTCTTCCGCAGAAATTTCTTCCGAGAGTTTCTTTTCGATGTCTTCACGTTTTAGCATGGTTGTGTCTCTGCCCTCGATACGCTCAAAGCATGCCAAAACGCCGTAAAATAATTGCCGATGAAGAGAATTTTTGTATTCGTTCCACAATTCTGGTGCTGTGGCGCGTGCGTCGCAATAGGTGAGCACGTAAAGGAGGCGAAGGTGTCGCGCCCCGCCAATTTGCGCGGCGAAGGTGGCGAAATTCGCGGGGTCGTCGAGGTCGTGGCGTTGCCAGAAAGCTGACATGTCGAGGTGGGAGCGGATGAGGAAGAGAATTTCCTCGGCTGTTTCGTGGGAAATTTTGAGGCGGCGCAGGATTTTGGCGGCGATTGCGGCACCGGTCTGTGCGTGTCCGGAGATGCCGAGTTGCTTGCCGATGTCGTGTAAAAGGAGCGCGAGGTAGAGGGGCAGGGGATCGCCTATTTCCAAAAGTTCGGTGTGGTAACAGGCGGTTTCGGGCGTCGCGTCGGCAAATACTTTGTCCAATTCGCGCAGGCAGAGCAGGGTGTGGACATCTACCGTGTGGCGGTGGAAAATTTCGCGTTGGACAAGGCGGTGTATGCCAGAAAATTCCGGCAAAAAACGGCACAACACCCCCGTCTCGTCCATCAACGAAATGGCTTCGCCCACGCGACCGGCGTCCGCGAGGATGGCGAGAAAGCAGGTGATTGCCTCCCGTTTTCGGGCTGCGCTTGGCGTGAGCGACACCGCATTCGCACGCGCAAGGCGCAGGAGGGGAAAATCCGGTTTCGCCTCGTGTTCCTGCGCGAATCGGAAAACGCGGAGTAAATTCATCGGCTTGGCGGCGAACACTGTTTCGTTTGCCACCGAAAGCAGGTTCCCGCGCAAGACGAAGCCGCCTCCGATGTCGGTTTCCGTTTCGGGGCAATCGGCGGAGTCTTTTTTGTCAAAAAAATGCCATTTTACGGCGCGTTCCGCCCAGTGCACGGCTTCGGCGGCTTTGAAGTAACGGCGCATCAAAGCCTCTATTTGCCGTTCCCAATCTTTGCCTTCGCAAGCGAGGGCGACCGCTACGGCGGGTTGTTTTTCGAGGTCGAGAACATCATCGGCGCGTTCTGCTTGGAAATGAAGCTCGTTTCTCACGCGCAGCAAAAAGGAGTAGGCTTCTTCGGCTTTGGCAGCTTCGGAACCGGTCAGAACATTTTTTTCTACAAGCCATTCCAGACCTCGGTTTTTTTCGCCGCCCGCCAACCGCGCTATCCAGCAAAGCGTCTGGAAATCGCGCAAGCCGCCCACCCCATTTTTAACATCCGGCTCTTGCGTAAAAACGCCTCCGCCGTGCCGCGCATGACGCTTCGCACGTTCTGCGAACAAGTAACGCATCTGTTCCGACGCCGCGCCGTTGCTCCCGATAACGCCGTCCAGCACCCGCATTAACTTTGCGAAAAGCCGTTCATTTCCCGCTACTAACCGCGTGTCAAGCAAGGTGTTGCACGTCACCGCGTCGGTGCCCGCCGCAGCCGCGCATTCTTTCACCGTGCGGGAGGCGTGACCGGGCTTGAACCCCGTATCCCAAAGCACCCCCAGCACAAAACCAGAGACACGCTCTTGCAACGCCACGAGACGTTTTTCCGAAAGTGCCTCACCGTCATAAAGAAACATCAAATCAATGTCGCTAAACGGGCACAACTCGCCGCGTCCGTAACCGCCGTGCGCGACAAGAGCCACGGCGGCGTTTTCTACGGTGTCGGCACCGCGAAGCGCGAAACGCAAGAGATGCTCTAAAAAAACATCAACTACCGCCGCCCGCCACCGGACAAGATCCAGTCCCTCCATTCCTTGTTTGTGCCTGCGTAAAAGCATCTTCCGCTCAAGTGCCAAAAACCGCTTCGCCCGCCCCAGCCACTCCGCATGAGATATGACCAACGCGTCGATACCGCGCTTTATCGCGTGTTGCCGGAGACGTAATTTCAAATCTTGAGACACAAAAGCCACCATTTCAAAGGAAACGCCTGCACTCTGCCCGATCGCAAGGTGTTTGAAAGAAAAATCTTAACCACGCCACGGAACGGTGGCGCAATAACCGCAATGCCGAGAGATTTTTTCTTGAAATGCGCCAATTACGGGCTTTCCTGCCGCCTCATGGTTTCTTACTCACCCCTTGCTCCTTCTACTATTTGCCCGAAATCTCGTTCGGGCAAGGCGGGCTTTTTTAGAATGGTAACGCCCCGCACGCTAAGACTACAATTTAACACTTCAATCAACTAATTTCACAATTTGCAAAAAACCACTTTTCTTATGCTAAACTCACTATCTTCATTAGACATCGCGATCATCGTCGGCTTCCTGATCTCGGTGGTGCTTATCGGCTCAGCCGCTGCCCGGCGTTCGAGCCGCAGTGCCAGCGACTTTTTCCTATCGGGGCGCTCTATGCCCTGGTGGCTGCTCGGGGTCTCAATGGTCGCCTGCACGTTCTCCTGCGATACGCCAAACCTCGTCACCGACATCGTCCGCACACACGGCGTCGCCGGCAACTGGGTGTGGTGGGCGTTTTTATTAACGGGAATGTTAACCGTTTTCGTTTACGCGAAACTCTGGCGGCGTTCGGCATTGGACACGGACCTCGGGTTTTACGAAATTCGCTACAGCGGACGCCCGGCTGCGGCACTACGCGGCTTTCGCGCACTGTATCTGGGCGTATTTTTTAACGTTATGATTATGGGGCTTGTGTCGTTGGCTGCCATTAAGATAGGGCAAGTCCTTTTCGGTTTTTCTCCGGTGGAAACGCTGTTGTGGGCATCTGCCGGCGTGGCGATTTATGCGACGCTCGGCGGGTTGACAGGCTCTATTTGGGCGGATTTTTATCAATACTCGGTGGCGATGGCGGGCGCGATTTTTACGGCGGTCTATGCCGTCAATTCACCCGAAATCGGCGGTTTTACGTCGCTCAAGGAATTGTTTGCAAATACCGATGTGTCAGCGCGTTCCGCTATGTTTCCCAGTAGTGACGGCGGCTTGTCGGTGTTGATGACCCTCCTCATTCTCCCCGTGGCAGTGCAGTGGTGGAACGTCTGGTATCCGGGCGCAGAACCGGGCGGCGGTGGCTATATCGCCCAACGGATGCTCTCCGCTAAAAACGAAAAACACGCCATCGGAGCGACTCTTCTGTTTAACTTTCTCCACTATGCGGTGCGCCCGTGGCCATGGATCATCGTTGCGTTAGTATCTCTCGTGCAATTCCCTGTGACACCGCCCGCGCAGCAAACCGCCGCCCGCGAATGGCTCAAATCGCACCAGACCCTTGTCGCCAGTTACGAGAAAGACGCCGCTGCATTACCCGCCGCCGAACGCGCCGAGGTCCGCCAAAAACGAGCCGATGTCGCCGGAACGGGCAGCTTGGCAAAGGCATTTCCCAAAGTAGAAGACCAATTCCTGCGCCACGACATCGCCTATCCAGGCATGGTTTCCATGATGCCAAAAGGGTGGCTCGGTCTGATCGTAGCTTCACTCGTGGCGGCGTATATGTCCACGATTGCCACACACCTGAATTGGGGTTCGTCCTACGTCGTGCAGGATTTCTATTTACGCTTTATTAACAAAAACGTTACGCCGCGCCGCGCCGTATTTATCGGGCGTCTCGTCATGATAGGTTTACTCGCCCTCTCCGGTCTTGTCGCACTCTGGATGCGCAATGCGAAAGATTCTTTTGATATCCTTCTACAAATCGGCGCCGGGACGGGTCTGCTTTATATACTCCGCTGGTTCTGGTGGCGCATTAACGCTTGGAGCGAGATATCTGCAATGATCATTTCCTTCGCCGTCGCCTGCTTTTTTCAATGGGCAGCCACCCCGCTCGGTATTGAAGCCGCTATGCATAATAATGGCTGGTTCTCCATTATGGATTACAGTGCGTGGAAACTCGTTATCGGAATCGCAATCACTACCGCAGGTTGGATGACGGTCACCTTCCTTACGCCGGCAGAATCCGTAGAGTTTTTGAGTAAATTTTGTTCAAAAATTCGCGCTGGCGGACCCGGCTGGCGTAAAGTGCGTACAGCAATGCTCACTGCTTTGCCAGCAACCGCCGCACCAGATAGCACTAAAGCAAAATGGGATGTCCCCACTGGTCTCTTGTGCATGATGGTAGGCTGCCTCGCCGTCTGGTCTGCCCTCTTCAGTATCGGTAATTTACTTTACGCACGCACCACGCTCGGCGTGATACTCTGCATCGTGTCCATTCTCGCCACCGCCACTACCCTGCGTCTCGCCACTCGCGTCAAAATAGACTAACGTCTTAATAACGCTTTGATCTCACTCAAAAAAAACGCTCGGTAAAAATGAAAACTCTTCGTAAAAAATACCCGGTGCTATTCTTTTTATTTCTCTGCGTTAACGCACTCACCTTCTACGGCGCGGATAATCCTTTTGAAGATGAAGTGCGCGAAAAGACGCGTGCTTTAACCAGTTCGCAAAATACTGCCGAACGGGCGAGAGCGGCGGAAGCTCTCGGCTATATGCGAGCATATAAAGCAGAAAACGTTCTCATAAACGCACTCTCCGACCAGGCAACGGAAGTGCGCCGCAACGCCGCTTTATCGCTCGCATGGTGCGGAAGCCGTTTAGCGTTAAAACCGCTGTGCCAACGATTAAGCGATCCAGATTGGGCGGTGCGCCAATCCGCAGCAATCGCACTTGAAAATCTGACCGGCGCGAAAATAAACTTCAACGCCTTGGCAGATACCGCCTCCCGAAAACAATCCGAAAATGAATGGAAACTTTACATCGAATCATTGCCAATTAACAAAATCCCAAAACAAATTTTAACAGCAATCGTTTCGCCTGATCATAACGACGCAATACGGGCATTGCGCGCCGCAGGTGCTTTAGGTGTAAACAACGAAACCACAAAACTCATCGCCAAATCCATCGAACCCTGGAGAAAAATTCGCGACGAGAAAAACAGCGACGCAAAAGTCCGCGTCCAAACTGCACTGCGCACTTTAGGACGTTCCTCTTCACCAGAGGCGTTTGCTGCGTTAAGCGACTTTTTACGCAACCCGCAATGGACGCGTTATGCCGCAGACGCCTTGGGCGACTTCGGCGGTAAAAAAGCAGCCTTGATCCTGATGGAAGTCTTCCCGCCCCACGCAAGAAATGTTAATGATAGCGACCTCGAAAATGAAGTAAGTTTATGTGCGCCAGCGACGCATTCAACCGATCACCCGCACCTCGATGCGCGTGACCGTATTTTATCCTCCGTTTACGCAATTTTGTTTTCACTCTCACGGATTCCTTTCGATGACCAGCAACTTATTGATAAACTAAAACAAATCTCTCCCCTTATCGCTAAACAAATTCCACTTGATATAGACCGCCTTGTGTTTTATGAAGAAGAACCATTCCAAAAAATCTTCCGCTCCCTGCTCACCCGATCCGGCGAAAAAGACAACCTGCTCAAACATGCGTTTAACGCGCTCCAAGCTCCGATCTCCCCAAAGCGACCAACACCAGTTAATATATACCGCAAAAATTTATTCAACCAAGCAGCAAGCCACAGCCCTGTGCTGCGCGGAGGAGACAAAGCGTTTCACCTCGCTTGTGATGTTTCCGGATGGAACGATCTTTATCTGATCGTGGATAACGTGGAAAATTCTTCGATGGACAGAGCGAATTGGGCGGAAGCCAAATTGATTGATAAAACCGGAAAAATAATTTATCTTGACGAGATGCAACCGGTTTTCGCCGAACAACAATACGACAAACTTAAACAAAATTCCAGCGCAGCTTTCCCGGACCTTCGCATCGGTAAAGAAATTTTCAACCGCGGTCTTCATACGCACGCTTTCAGCGTTATTCACTACAAACTTAATGGCAACTTTACACAGTTTTCATCTAAAACCGGAGTCTGCGCCAGCCGTAAAACAGACCAAGGCTCCGTCCAATTTTTTGTTTCGCCAATTCCCTTTTCTCGTCCTTTTCCACTGCCTGTGAATACTTCGTATAATTCAAATTTACTGCTGACGCTCTGCCGCGATCCCGCCGAACTGCCAAAAATTATTCCGCTATTGGAACACCCTAACCACTGGGTCCGCATTAACGCAGCGAAAACATTGTTGTTCACCGGCGATAAAAGTGCCGTCCCCGCTATCCGGACGCGTCTCGATCGCTCCAAACGCGAAGGCGATTACGGCGAGTTTTCACCGCCTCCCTATAATGTTCAAGCCCAAGGGCAAGATGAATTCAACGACCCAACTCCGCGAGACCGCGAAGCACTGATTATGGCACTCGGCGGCTTTCGCGACGTAGAATCTGTCCCCATTCTTATCCGCATTCTTAACGATGATAAAAATTCACTCGGCATTCGCCACAGAGCTGCGCTCGCGTTAGGGCAAATCGGTTCCGAAAAGGCGTTGGCAGCACTGCAGACAGCAGAGTTAAAACACCCCTTTCACAGCGTAAGAATGGCGGCGCGAGAATCGCTCTGGCGAAACGGTATTGAGCCGCTTCCACGCTCGCCCGCCCCAGAGGTTTCCGTCCCGGTTGTCAATCCGTCCGAGGTTTACGGACGTGCGACAAAATTCGTATTTATTAAAGGCGATATTGTTCCTAATAACAACCCTTTTCAGATGGATAGTTGGCGGCAAGCCTACTCAACAACCGACAGCGGTCCCACTTACAGACCGGGTAATAACCTCTACATTCTCGATGTCTCAAACGGCGCACCTGTCGTAAAACCATTAACCAATTTTACAGATGGTTTTATCGCCGATTGTGAAGTTTCTTTTGACGCTAAAACAGTATGGTTTTCGCGTCGGGAAAGAACATCTCCGTGGTGGCATGTTTTTCGTATCCAAACAGACGGTTCCAATCTGCGCCAAATTACATTCGGTCCCTATCACGACGTCCAGCCCGTCGAGTTGCCCAACGGACGAATCGCTTTTTCTTCAACACGACTCGGAACACGCGATGAATACCACGGCTATCTTTCAACTGGTTTGAGCACAATGACTCCCGACGGGCAAGATATCCAAGTCGTCGGTTTTAACTTCGGACGCGATTCGGAACCATCCGTCTCCGACGACGGGAGTGTTTTAATTACGCGATTAGAATTATTTTATTCCCGAATGAAGACCGAATACAACCTCCTCGCCATTCGCTCCGATGGCACCCAAGCCCGCACTATTTATGGACCAGAACGCAGAGCGTTTTGGAGAAAAATCCACGGGGGTTATGGCGGCTGGTTTGCCGGTGGTGTAGCAGGCGGACGCCACCGTCTCTTGCGCCTCACGCAACCGCAACCTTTTTCTACAAATAAAATTTTACTCACAACCCCGGCAGGTCCCGTCCTCACGCAAGGACGCTATGGCGAACAATTGCTCCGCAACCAGTTTCTCCGCAAAGGCGGCAACGATAAAATGGTAATCACAACCGCTATCCGGCTCGACCCAAAAACGCTGCTCGTCGCCGCAGGAAAGAAAAATAAGGTAATGGAAAATTCGCAGTTCCCGAAAGACCCCGTCGCGTTGGGAATTTATACAATGGATGTCGCAACAGGTAATTTGCAGCTCCTTTACAAAGACGAAAAATATTCATGTTATGAGGCGCGTGCACTGCACCCGCGCACCGTCCCGCCGGTTATTCCAGAAAATCCACTCACACGGGGGTCGCAATTTACGGGGACACTCTATTCACAGTCCGTTTTTTATTCACAAGAAGCGCGGACGCGGGAGTCGGGTAAGTTGCTGCGCATTGTAGAAGGATTGCCTCAGGTGACTCGCCATGCCACACAGACGACGCCAAAAGAACGGGCATGGAAAAATCATGGCGGTGCTTTTGGGCGCGATATCGGAATTATCCCGTTGGCAGTCGATGGTTCCTTCGCCATAGATGTCCCGGCAGACAGGTTTATTGCGCTGCAGGTTTTAGATAGTGACCGCAATGTAGTCGGCAACCAATTGGTTTGGATGAATGTCCGCCCCGGCGAAAACAAAGGCTGTATCGGCTGCCACGAACATGCCGAAACCGCCGTCCGCACCACCACTCCGCTCGCACTCCGCTCGCAACCTATTTCCGCTCTGCCTTCCGGTAAGCCGTTGAATTTTCACGCCAAAGTTTGGTTCAAGGGACATCTTCCAGACGAACGCGAAGAACGCCAGCGAACTGTCCAATCCGCAAACTGGTTCGCAAGACCGTAAAACGCTTTTTTATGGCCACCACAGAAATTTTCACCTTGAACAGCTCCCACATGCTCGAAGCCGCACCAATGATTGCCGCCGCCGTTCCCCCAAAAATCCGACGACCTCGACCCAAATACGCCGCCGTCCAAAAATAATTCTGCTGCCACCGGAACATTTCCATTTCCTCCATGTCCGCCCGCTCGACCACACGCCTCTCATGAAAACACACACATCTTGGACTACCGTGCTGGCTGCCATCGCCATCGCGGTGCTTGCACCTGTGACCTCCGCTCAGACGCCGCCGCCGTCGCCTCCCGAAGGCTTCACGGCTCTCTTTAACGGCCTTGACCTCAATGGTTGGTGGGGTGCTTCGACCGAAGACCCGCGCCGCTACATGGCTCTCCCGCCGGACGCGTTCGCGAAAAAACGCGATGCCTCGCTCGCCGATATCCGCGCCCACTGGCGCGTCAAAAATGGCGAACTCGTCAACGACGGACGCGGTCTGTTCCTGACCACCGACAAATACTACGGAGACTTCGAGCTTCTCCTTGAATACAAGTCACTTCCACGCGGCGATAGCGGGGTTTACCTGCGCGGTTGCCCGCAGGTGCAAATCTGGGACCCCACCAATCCGCGGGAATTTAGAAACGGCGCGAAAAAGGGTTCCGGCGGTCTCTGGAACAATAGCCCGGGGGCACCCGGCAAGGACCCGCTCGTTTTCGCCGATAAACCTTTTGGTGAATGGAATCTCTTGCGCGTCATCATGATCGGTTCTCGCGTGTGGGTTTGGCTCAACGATAAACAGACGGTCAATGGCGCAATTATGGAAAATTACTATAACCGCAAATTGCCTGTGCCGGCACGCGGCCCGATACAGTTGCAAACTCATGGTTCCGAAATCCGTTGGCGCAATATCTACGTGCGCGAAATCGGCAACGAAGAAGCGATCAAACGGTTGCGTGAACGTAACAACACTGGCTTCCGCCCCATTTTCAACGGCAAAAACCTCGATGACTGGGCAGGTGCCACCGACGCCGTGCGAGTCGAAAACGGCACCCTTGTTTGGCAACGAAAAAAAGGCGGCACTCTCTACACCAAAGAAAGGTTTTCCGACTTCGTCGCACGTATAGAATTTCAACTCCCTCCCGGTGCCAATAACGGACTCGCAATTCGTTACCCAGGGAGAGGCGACACCGCCTACGAGGGCATGTGCGAATTGCAGATTCTCTCCGACGACTACGAAAAAGTGACCCGCCATAAAATTGATCCCCGCCAAGCACACGGTTCCGCCTACGGTATGGTCGCCGCTCAACGTGGCTATCAACGCCCCTCCGGTGAGTGGAATTATCAAGAGATTTTTGTCGTCGGTCCAACGATAAAAGTAGAGCTGAACGGCACGCCTATCCTCAACGCAAACCTTTCAACCGTGACCAAGTTTATGGGCAAAAAACCACGCGGCAAAGACCGCAAAGAAGGACATTTCGGTTTCGCCGGTCACAACGACCCGGTAGTGTTCCGAAATGTTGAAATTAAAACACTCGTTAAATAGTGGCTGACTAACCAAAAACCATAAACGAGACATGCACTCCTCTTCCTAACATGAAATCGAAAACGTTTATCATATCTCTCCGCACAGACATCAAAACTGCCAGCAATGCCATTGTTACAGCCATGTTTTGCGGGTGTTCCATGCTTTTCACCGGCACGGCATTTCACGCCACTGCCACCGCTGCGCCGACCGGTGTAAAGATGGAACAATCCACGCCAATTCAGCCTTTCCCCAATATCCCTATCCTCTTCACTAAACGCCAAAATTACCAGGGAATACACATATACGACACTTTCTATCAATGGCGGCCAGGTGGCGGTATTTACATCCTCGAAAATCCTGCCGACCCCGCAGAAAAACATCGCGTCCGCCCGGTCATTGACCCCACGACCCCGGTAACACTTGGTCCGGGAATTTATTTCGATCCGAGCCTGTCTTTCGACGCAAAAAAAATCCTCTTTTGCCACAAGGCAACTCCCCGCGGCAACTCCACTATTTACGAAATAAAACTCGACGGCACCGGTCTGCGTCAAGTCACTAATCTCGACCGCAACGGCAATCCCTACAAGGGCGGCGGGGGTGGTCACCATGACGTTAAACCGTCTTATTTACCCGATGGTCGTATCGTCTTCTGCTCCACACGCTATTCCGGTCTCGTCCCCTGCGCCAACAATGGCGTCTCCATCCTTCACGTCGCCAATGCAGATGGGTCCGATATTCATACTATTTCCGTTAACAACGTTACCGAATTTGACCCCGTTGTAATGCCCGACGGTCGTATCCTCTTCGGGCGTTGGGAATACATAGATAAAAACGCACTCACAATCCAGTCGCTCTGGACCGTAAATCCCTCTGGCACTAACGAAACTGCTTTTTATGCAAACAATATGGTTTTCCCCGAAGCAGTCCTACAGGCGAAACCTATTCCCGGAACAGATAACCACGTCGTCGCTACATTTACACCGCACAACTCCAAACCGCGCGGTTCCATTGCTATTGTCAATTCATCATTAGGCAAGAATAACCCGGCTGCCATCAAAAACCTCGAACACCCGAATCGCCCAACTTACGACCAAGGCGAATCTTGCGACCCGTGGCCGCTCTCTCCCTCTTCCATTCTCTACAGTGGCTTGCCAACTTCTCCAAATGCACCAAGAACCAGGTCCCGCGGACGCAGCAATGCATACTTCAATGCCATTATGCACATTGACGCCACGACCGGTAAAAAAACACTCGTCCATTCCGATCCTAATATAGACCTGCACAACCCCATTCCCATTTCTCCCCGCCCCACGCCACGCCTTATTCCCGATACTACTGACCGCACTAAAATCACCGGAAATTTCCTCGTTGTAAATGTCTATGCTAATATGCCCGATATCCCCAAGGATAGCGTTAAATGGTTGCGCGTAGTAGAAGAAACTTCCCGCGTTAGCGAGTCTCCGGGAGGAACTTGGATGAACCAGACTTTTTCCATTTCCGCCGCTCTCGCATGGTCCCCCAAAATTTACCACGGCATCGTCCCCGTCGAAAACGATGGCAGCGTTTATTTTGAAGCACCGGCTGGACGTGCCCTTTACTTCCAACTCCTCGATAAAAATTATCGCCTTGTCCGCTCTATGCGAACTTTTATTCAAGCTGCCCCGGGCGTCACACGGAGCTGCGTTGGTTGCCACGAATACGAAAACGCCCCGCTTAATTTCTCCCACCGCGGCCGCGTCCCTCGTAAATTAGTCGATGAAAGCTGGGGCGGTGGACATATTGACTACCCTTCCATGATCCAGCCCATCCTCGACCGACGCTGTGTCTCTTGCCACGGCGGCGAAAAAGCGCTCGCAGGAGGCATCGACCTCACCGGCGGCTGGACAGAGTATTTTAGCAACTCTTACGAAACACTCACAGCCCGCCGCGAAAAGCAATATGTCGCCGACCTCATCGCAGGTATTTGTTGCATGAATGGCACTGCCAATTGGTCATGCCGAATCTTTGAACCCTACTCTCATGGCTCCGGTGCCGCGCCGCTCGCTAAAATTCTTACCAAAGACCCGCACCGTTCCATTAACGGACTTACCACTGCCGAACGCGAACTCCTCTTCGCATGGATCGATAGCAACGGAATTTACTACGGAACATGGGATTATACTGCCGCCGGTGCCAGAATTCGCGAATACCCTGCACTGAAAACAAGCCTTGCCGCCGAGATGAAGACCGCCGGTTGTGCCGAGTGCCATGCCGATAACAGAGGAAACATTCGACGGTTCGATAATTGGGTGAATCTCGAACGACCAGAACTTTCTCTTATCCTCCGCGCTCCCGCCGCAAAAACGGATAAAGAAGCCTTCGGTCTGGGTCTTTGCCGCGCCCGAAAAGTAAACCACAATTTTACCAGCCGCGGGACTCTCTTCAAAGGCGGCTATGCTCATCAAGTTAAGCCCCTCTCCCAGTTTCCATCGCAAAAATGGATACCGTGGAAAGAATTTCAAAAAGGCGATCCGGTTGTGACTTTTACTAATGGCGTGAAAACCCCCGCTTATCAAAATATGTTAAAGCGTATCCGCGACGCCCGCACGCGAATCCTCGCCTCTCCCCGCGTAGATATGCCCAATGCGGCATTTGTCGGCAAAGGTATTATCGCCGGACGAAGCCGCCAGATTATCCCGCAACCTCTCCCCGAAATAATGCCACCGCTCCACGCTGAACACACAGCCCACGGCGTCCGCCTCCACTGGGAATGCTCTTCCCGCACAATCGGTCTAATAACAGAAATTCACCGCAGCCCCACTCGCGAATTTCTCCCAACGGAAAAAACACTCATTGGCAAAACCGAACGCTTTGAGTTCACCGATGTCTCTCCGCCTCTCACGGGCGAAACGCATTACGCCATCGTCTTCGTAAGCGATCCCGCCGCCACTTGCGGCACTTTCAAGAGCGGCGCAGTCCTCGACTATCAACACGTCTTGGACAACGCGGAAACAACACCTAATTTGTTCCCGGAACGCCGCCGTATAGAAGACCGTTGCCCTCTTTCTATGACACGCCCAATGCGTAGTTTACCCGCCCGAACTTCCTATTTTTCAAAAAACACCCTCTCTTCACTCTGATACGGGTTCAGTGTCTCTTGTTCCTCCACTCAAATGACGTTTCACATGGGGCATACAGGTAACGGTTAAGAGAGCAGGGTGTGGAATTTGCCGCAACCCAAACAATATGCGGTTTGTAATGCAAAAAAGATCAAGCTGTTTAACACAGAAAAACATGAATGGCTTCGGTAAAAAAAGACTGACCAGCCAAGGGCGGTAGCTTGTGTAAAAATTAATCCCTCTCCTCCAAAAAAAGGAGTGCCACAAGCGGTGCTCACAGCTTATCCTCCCGCGCAACTCCGACCGCCATAAATTAACGAGAAAACACAATGAAAAAGAAAGCAAAGAAAACGTGGATCATTGTGTGCGGTTTAATACTCGTACCCGTAATGGTGGTGAGGGCTGAAGTCCGACCCACCGCGCAAATCACCTTTATCGTGAAGGATGATTTTGAAAAACCAGTGGCGAATGTCGATGTTTCAATGTCAACATTTCATCATTGGGAACCCAGGGAAGGGTTTGGAAAGGACATTCTTTCTCGCTACAGCACGAAGACAGACAGCACGGGTAAAGCGGTTTTAACAGGCAGGAGTCTGACAGGAGAATTTAACTATGGCACTTATGCCGCGACGGGTTACTATCTTAATGGGCGAAACAGCTACTGTTTCAATAAAAAAAGCCTTGGACGCTGGGAGCCGTGGAATCCGACAATAGAGATAATTTTCAAGCCTGTGCTCAATCCGATTCCTTACATTGGAGGAGCCGGAAGAAAGAAAATTCCCAAACGCGAAACTGCAATTGGATTTGATTTGTTTAAGAACGACTGGATCGCACCCTACGGGAAAGGAAAAAGTGGCGACATAATTTTCACTTTGGAAGAAAAAATTCCCTTTGAAATATCAGGAAAGCCTTATGATTACCGCCTAAAGATAAGTTTTCCAAACAAAGGAGACGGGATACAGACGTGTTATGTGCCAAGAGACAGTGGAGAATTGCCAATGCCCCGTTACGCGCCGAAAGAAGGTTACGAAAGTAATCTCGAATTAAAAAAGGGATATGACAAAAACGGTTTTTTTAACGAACGCGACGACCAAAACTTTTTTATTCGAGTGCGGACCGTTTTAGATAAAGACGGAAAGGTGAAAAGTGCGCTTTATGGGAAAGTCGAGGGGAATATAAAATTTGATCGCACTAATTTTTTCGCGATGAATTATGGGCTAAACCCGAACCCACTGGATGTGAACATGGAATTTGACCCCGAGAAAAACCTGAGATTCCCAAGCTGGCAGAAGACGCAAAAGCAAGTTGAGGCTGTCGCGGAGGCGAACCTCGGAGGACCCGCCGAGAAGAAAACAACACAATGAAACGGCGACTTCTTTTCATTCCAATGAGAGTTGGCTCGCGCAAAGCGGGGATAGATTCCTGCGTTCCGAAACTGCTGCTTCGTTGATGTCGAAGAAGTCGGAAGTGGCGGGTGCCAACCAGAACCAGTTTCCTATCAAAACGCGCTACGCGCACAACAAGTAAAAAAACACTGCTATGAAGTTAGACAAAACAACAGTAATCCAATGGCTTAAGGGTTTTCTTCTCGCGCCATATTACATTTATCATTCGCATTATTGCGTGCGTGGGTTTGCGCAGCAATTGTACGAATTAAGAAGGAGGGAGATGCTGCAACTTCTCTCTACCCCCCCCCCCAGAACATATTGAACGTAATATAGTTACAAAAGATTCATCTTCTAATGGGAATGTCTCTTTTCCGACTAACGCACCACAGCCGACGTTCTTAGAGATTTTTACAGAACACCGCCACCTCCTTTCACAGCGATGGACACATTACCTCTTCACTTATGACAAGTTATTGGGAAAATACCGCGATGTTAACCGGAAATCACTGACAATGCTCGAAATCGGTGTTGACAATGGCGGCGGACTCGAAATTTGGAAAAAGTATTTTCCTGCCAATACTGTCATCCATGGAATTGATATAAATGAAGATTGCGCGAAGCTGAAATTTCCAGAAAACATCCACTTTCATTTAGGAGATGCGACGAACGCGGACTTTATCCGGGAACATTTCGAGGACGAGCAATTCGATATTATTCTTGATGACGGCTCCCATCATCCGAAAGATGTTATCGCGGCTTTTTTGAACCTCTTCCCATTGTTGAAAAACGGGGGCATTTATCTCGTCGAAGATTGTGAGTTGAGCTATCAGAAGAATTGCTTAAATGGCGGGTTTCTCAAAAAAGGTTCGACCATTGAATTTTTTAAGTCCCTTGTAGATTCGCTAAATTATGACTATATTGACGCGGCAGACTTGACACGCGAGCAGAAAAAGACGCTGAAAGAATACAATAAAATGATAAGAAAAATTTTATTTTACCCCAATATTTGTGCAATAGAAAAGTATGCCCGTGAAAAAGAAGAACCTTTTCAAACTCTCATGACGGGCTTAATTGATTATGCCAATCCCCTAAGCCGTAAGCGACCAGAAGACCTGCGCGCTCTGATTGAAATTAACAAGGAAATGTTTTCGTGAATTTACAGAGGGAAAGCAGAGAACCACTGAAAAAGAAGGTCACCTTCGCCAAACATTTTTTTATCCTAAATCACCATGACAAACAGACGTAGTTTTATCAAACGATCTTCCGCTGCGATAGCCGGAGGTTTTTTAGGCGGAAATTTATTTTCCGCAAAACAGGATGTGAATCCGCGAAAAACGCTCTCGGAGAGAGTTCCCGTAAAGGATGTTTTTGTCCCGTTGCCGGCCGGACAAGTGCAATTGAACGGATACCTTGACAGGTTGGTCAAATTGTCCTGCGAGCAATGGAATAAAGGCGACGTTCCGTATAAAGAAACAGCGGCGTTCTTCCGCACTGGACGCAGGCAGTTTGCCCTTGGAGAAATGTGGGGAAAACTCGTCCGCAGCGGTTCGCTTTTTTATCGTTACACAGCCGATCCGGAATTGAAAGTAATTCTTGAAGCCGCTGTCGCCGATATTTTATCAACAGAACGGTCGAACGGCTCAATCAGCTGCGTTCCGCCGAATAAGCAGCCAGAAACCTCCGATCTCTGGGAGCGTAAATATGTCCTCATCGGTCTGCAGGATTATTATGAATATGTCGAGCAGAAGCCTGAAATTCTCGAGTCGTTGAAACGTCAAACCGATTGTCTGATATCCCAACTTGGGAAACCACCCAAAACGAGTATTCTCGCCATTGGCTGGTCGCATGGCGGACATGGTAAAAACCACATCGAGTCCAGCACTCTGCTCGAACCGGTTGTCCGTCTCTATAAAATGACGGGTGAAAAACGTTACCTTGATTTTGCCGATTACATTATTTCTGAAGGCGGCTGTTTAGAAGCGAATCTTTTCAAAGCCGCCTATGATAATATTTTACCCTACAAGATGTGTAAAATTTATCCCAAAGCATATGACACGTTGTCTCTCTTTGAAGGATTAGTTGAGTTTTACCGCTGCACGCAGAATGAGTATCACAAACAATGTGCCTTGAATTTGTTTGAGAATGTGCGTAAATATGAAATTACAATTATTGGCAACGGCGGTTCGGATCACCCCTATCACCCGACGGTGGCGGGAGAAGCGTTTGGAAACACAGCAATTGAGCAAACAAATCCACGAATAAAGCGAATGATGGAGACCTGTACCGGCGTAACATGGATGAAGTTTTGTTCGCATTTACTGCGTCTAAATGGCACCCCACAATGCGCCGACGAAATTGAAAAATACGTCTATAACGGACTCATCGGCGCAATGAAGCACGACGGCCGCGGTTTTTCTTACGTTAATTTATTGAATGGAAAAAAAACAAATGATCATGGGTGGGGCTGGAACTTCAAGGATAAACGCGGTGGCAGGTTGCACGTTACCTGTTGCAATCTCAATGGACCCGAAGGTCTGGCTTATGTCCCCTATATTGCCGTTATGCAGGACGCGCAGCAGAACCCGATTATCAATTTTTATGAATCGGGGACTGTGAAAA
Source organism: Puniceicoccales bacterium (assembly GCA_031269335.1). Classification (GTDB taxonomy): domain Bacteria; phylum Verrucomicrobiota; class Verrucomicrobiia; order Opitutales; family UBA953; genus CALNBE01. The sequence goes on along the minus strand of JAISZI010000036.1, from coordinate 7,625 downwards.
CAAAAACACCGCGGGGCGGGGCATTAACAGTTGAAATTTTTTCGGATTTTCCGAAGAGCGGAAATGTGGAAATTAAGGTGAATGTAGAAAAGCCTGAATCGTTCACCATTAAAGTGCGGATACCGGAATGGAGCGAAAAAACCAAACTCACAAGCGAAGGTGCTCTAATAGCGTTGCCTAAGACGGGACAATACGCCGAAGTTAAAAGAACCTGGAAAGCCGGCGATACAATCAAGCTCGAACTTGATATGCGCTGTAAATTGATTGATGCACCCAAAGGCGGCACCTCCCCTAACAGCGATAAGTATAAAGCGTTGCGCTACGGTCCGTTAGTGCTTTGCCGCGACTCTACTGTTGACCCGAATTACAGCAAACCGGTGAAAGTCATCGCCGGGAAAGACGCTTTTGTTGATGTGAAACTTGTCCCCCTTTCCGGTGGTGCCTTGGCGTTTGATGTTCCAACTTCGGACGGCGTAATTAGAATGTTTCCCTACGCTCAGGTCAACGGATGGAACGGGGCAAAAATTCAAACATGGCTCCCCGAACTCGGCACAAAAACAGGTTCCAAACCGAAGCGAAAATAACCTAAAAAAGTGATTAAAAAATGATACTCAGTGACATTTTTTAAAAGCCAGACCGAAAATGAAAAATCTCAACTACCTTTGCTATTGGATAAGCCTGTGTATAATCGGTATCCCGGCGTTTGCGCAACAGCAAACGCCGGCGGCGCCATTTGCCCCGTCTTACAGCGACCTTAACCAGCCTTTTGGCAGCACCGATGTAGAAGCCTTTCGGAATCCGCCTAAAGTCTATCACCCTGAAACATTACTCTTTTTTTTCGGGGGTAATGTATCAAAAGAAGGTATCACGGCTGACCTTGAAGCGATTGCCAATGCCGGGCTTTCGGGGATCCAATTTTTCCACGGAAATACCGGCGGGAATTGGAAAGGCGTTTCAAAGCAAGTCACCTGTCTTAGCCCGCAATGGTATGACGCGGTTCGACATATGGCAAATGAATGTCGCCGACTGGGCTTAAAGTTCGCAATGCACAACTCGCCAGGTTGGGCAATGTCTGGCGGACCGTGGATTAAATCGGAAAATGCAATGCGCCATTTAGTTATGAGTCGCACCGATATTGACAGCGGAGAAGGTGCTGCAGAGAGCATTCAAAAAAGAATGCTGCCCCGTCCACAACCAAGCAGGGAGAATTGGCGCGATTACAAAGACGTCGCCGTAATTGCATTTCCGACGCCACGCGATGACACTGGTAAACAGTTGCAGCCTTTATCGGTAAAAAGCGGCGATAATTTAGCTTGGAAAGAACTCTTAACTGGGACACGCAAAAAAGGCTTCGGGTTGCCGCCCGCCCCTGCGGGAAAACCGCATTGGATAGAGGTGACTTTTCCAGAAGTTACGGCTGTTCGGACAATTGAGTTTTCGAGTGTCGAAAGTTTTAGCCATGCCTGGTGTTACGATCCCGGCGTGAGCGTAAGTGCGCACGCAATTTTCCCCGACGGCAAAACGCAGGAAATTTTGAAAGCCGAGATGCCGCAAAGTAACTGGCAAGATGGCAGGGCGATTTCATTCGCATGCCCGGAAATAACTGGTGTGAAAACTTACAGAATCGCCATCGCAAACAAGCATCCCATGCTGCTCCGTTTCCTGCGTTTTTATTCTGCCGCCCGTAAAAACAATTGGGAGTCCGAAGCGGGTTGGACATTGCGAAGCATCGTGCGTGAAAACGATTCGCCAAATCAATCCCCGGAAACCTTTGTAAGATACAGCGAAATCCGCGATATTTCTTCAAAGATGGACGCACAAGGAAACGTGACGTGGGCTGCGCCGCGTGGCAAATGGACAATTTTACGGATTGGACATGTAAATACCGGAGTGAGAAACGGACCCGCGCCGCCCGCCGGAACGGGTTGGGAATGTGATAAGCTCGACACTGCCGGAGCAAACGCCCATTTCTCAGGATACATTGGACGCCTCGCAGATGAGACACTTTCAGGCGGTTTGTTAACGGGTATGCACCTTGATAGCTGGGAGTGTAAAACACAGACGTGGACAAGGGACATGGAAAAGAAATTTGCGCGTATTTCTGGTTATCAACTGCGGTGTTGGTTGCCAGCTTTGTTTGGATACGTTGTAGATAACCATGAAACGAGTGCGCGTTTTTTACGCGACTGGCGGGGAGTTATCAACAATCTTTTTACAAACGAATACTACGGACAAATGGCAAAACTCGGTCGTGCAAAAGGATTAGGCGTAACATTTGAAACATCGGCGGGAGATGTTTTTCCAGCGGATATTTTGGAGTATTACAAGCACAGCGACGTGCCCCAAACAGAGTTTTGGCAACCGATAGGCGAATCGCATGTCGGTTCATTAAATTTCAAACCGATTAAGCCCGCCGCATCCGCTGCCCGGCTTTATGGCAAGCCACGTCTTGGTGCCGAAGCGTTTACTTCTTTTCAATTAACTTGGGACGAACATTTAAGCATGTTAAAAGAAGTCGCAAATCTCAACTGTGTAGAAGGCGTTACACACCTGCTTTTTCATACTTATACGCATAACCCTGGAGTAAACGTCCCGCCGCCGGGGACTTCTTTTGGCACAGCCGGTATCGGTTCTCCTTTTTTGCGCGGGCAAACATGGTGGAAACACATGCCCGAATTTACGGCATACCTTTCGCGGCTTAATTATCTCTTTGAACGCGGGAAACCGGTGTCCGACGTATTGTGGTATCTTGGTGATGAAATTAATCATAAACCGGATCAAAACGCTCCATTTCCGAAGGGCTATAAATACGATTATTGTAACCCGGATATTTTGCTGAATAGATTGTCCGTAAAGGATGGGCAAATTGTCACGCCGGAAGGAATTGCATATCGTGTAATGTGGTTGCCTGATAATAAAAAGATGTTGCCGCAGACATTGGAAAAGCTGTTGTCGCTTGTGCGCAGCGGCGCAGTGATTGTCGGCAATGCGCCAAAAAGCATCGCAACTTTATCCGGCGGCGAAACTGCACAAAAGCGTTTCAACTCAATTGTGGAAGAACTTTGGGGCGGCACGAACAACAAAAAAATCCACCTTGTTGGCAAAGGGAAAATTATCGCTAACACAACGATTGGAGAAGCATTGTTACAACTCAAAATCGCGCCGGATGTGATCGGTGCCGATGCACTGTGGCTACACCGACGGACGGAGGGTGCGGATTGGTATTATGTGTGCGCGCCAGTCGGGCGTGAATTTCAAGGCGAATTGAGCTTTAATAATTTGAAAAATGTCGAAATTTGGGACCCTCTTAGCGGCGAGATTTTACCTGCAGAAGGCGTTAAACGCGCCGACGGGCGAACAACAATTAATTTTAACTTAGCCCGATCCGGTTCGTGTTTCGTTGTTTTTAGTAAAACGGCAAAAACAACGCCCAAACAAATGACGCCAAAAAACAATATCGAAATAAAAACGCTATTTGGAGAGTGGAAGCTCGTGTTTCCTGCGGGTTGGGGTGCGCCAGATTCGTTGGGAATAAAAGAATTAAAGGCATGGAAAGACCTTGATTTATCCGCCGAGGGCAGAGCATTTTCCGGGACTGCGACATATACGACAACATTTAACGTCGAAAATAAATTAAAAAACAGTGTTTATTCTCTCGATCTTGGACGTGTAGAGATGATAGCGACTGTAACGCTGAATGGTAAAAAATTACGGACATTGTGGACACCCCCTTACCGGCATGATGTTACGAACGAATTGAGGTCGGGCAAAAACACCTTACAAGTCGAGGTGACCAGCACTTGGTTTAACCGATTGGCCTACGACTCTGGTCAACCCGAAGGCAAACGCAAAACATGGACGTTTAACGCGCCACGGAAAGGGACGCCATTAAGAGAGAGTGGTCTGCTGGGACCGGTGAAGTTAAGGTCGGAAAATAAGCCGTAAAAACATTCTCCAAGCAAAGAAACACTTATATCAAGACGGCGTGTTTTTTGAAACACGCTTTCGCCCGAAGGCGAACAGGAACGGCGTTGGAACGCTCCGGAACGGCGTCTGCGAATGGGGTGATTTGCAAACCTTTACTTCGCACTAAAATTCAATTTGCAACTACAACGCAGAAAAACGAAATCAAAAACCAACACTCAACAAAGGACTTCAAATGGAAAAAAAACCTTCACGGCGCGATTTTTTGAAAAAAAGCATAGCCGCCGGCATGGCAGTAACGACGGGAATTGTCAGCCCGCACGGCATTGCTTTCACCGAAGACAAGAAATTGTCAACTAACCAAAACACACAAGCACTCAACGTGTTGCAACTCAACACATGGGGTGCCGCAAAAGTTGTCCCCGGCGGTGAGAAAATGTTAATTGACATAATTGATCGCATTAATCCCGACCTTGTTTTACTTTGCGAGTTAGACCGCGGACATCTGATCCGGCGCCTCGTAGAACAATTAACAAAACGAGGGAAAACCTATCATCAAGATGGCAAGAACATTCAGACCGGCATCCTCTCGCGCTATCCATTGCAGAAGGCGTCTATTCTCACGCCGACGCAAGAATCCTATTCAGTGCAAGTCGGAAAACATCGGGCAGTAACCAAAGCATTTATTTCCGTCGGAGGGCGCACAATAGCCATTTATTCGGCGCATCTTGATTGGGAAAAATACGCTTGTTACCTTCCTCGCGGATACGACCACGCCGAATGGGGAAAGAAACTCGAAAAGCCAATAATAGACACGGATAAAATCACGCTCGCAAACCGCGAGGCGTTCCGTGCAGAAGCCATAAAAACACTCATACCCGACATAAAAAAAGAAAAGGCAAAAGGACATTTTGTCATTTTTGGAGGCGATTTCAACGAACCTTCCCACCACGACTGGCAAGCAGATACTAAGGCGATTCGCGAACATAACGGCGCGGTTGTCAATTGGGACGTGTCACTAATGCTTGAAGAAGCTGGGCTGGTAGATACTTATCGCCAACGTTACCCGAATGCCGTCTCGCATCCCGGATTCACATGGCCGACGGCGAACAGTGTTGCCGAGATAAAAGGTTTTAGCGTAAAAAACGCAGATGAACGAGACCGCATTGACTTTATTTACTATTTGCCCCAAGAAGGAGTAGAGTTGAAAACAGTAAAGATCGTTGGTCCGCCAGCATCCCTTTTTCACGGAAAAATCACTGGCGATAAAGAAATAGGCGATCAGTTATCGCAACCTGCCGAACATTGGTTCTCCGACCATAAAGGAAATTTAGCGACATTCCATATTTCGCCCTTCCGCCCAATCAAAAAATCTACTGCCGAACAGAAGTTATCATTTGCATTTCTCACAGATATTCACCAAAACTTCAAATACTCCCAAGACCGTTACAACGGTTTCCTACAAGCACTAAATCGCGTGAAAGAAACCGACGCCGAATTGATTCTTCTTGGCGGCGATTTAGTAGATGTCAGTGGCATGGGTAAAAACGGATTGAACAAACAGCAGACCGATGCAATGTACACGAAATTTAAGAAGACGATGGAGGCAACAGGCTTACCCTACTATCCCGCCATCGGTAACCACGACCGGTATTACAACAAAAAAGAAGGCTTCATCAACGGTGATGAAATTTTCAAAAATTACTTCGGACATTCTTATCAAACATTTGAGAAAAAGGGCGTGCGTTTTTTTCTTATCAATTCCGTACAAACAACACCAAAAGGCGGTTTCTCGGTGGGGAACGAACAATTAAAATGGTTAAAAAAAGAATTAGTAAAAATCCCGTTGGCGACGCCGATAGTTGTTGTGACGCACGTTCCGATTTATTCGATCTATTATCCCGTTGTCGAAGGAAAAGTAAAAGGGGTTGATTTAATCACAAACTTCAAAGAAGTTCTTGGCGTTTTTCGCCAACACAACTTGAAGCTTGTTTTGCAAGGACACATGCACCTGTATGAAGAAATCGTTACAAAAGACGTGCAATATATTACCGGTGGCGCAGTTTCAGCCGGTTGGTGGAACGGTAAATTTCATGGGACGGAAGAAGGGTTCCTCCTCATTCATTTGGATAAAGAAAACCAATTTACAAGAGAATACATCGATTATGGCTGGTCGCCGAAATAGTTGACCAGAACGCGAAACCAAACTTACACGCAATACTGTCCTGTCTCCTAAATTCATCGATAGCATTTCGCACTGGGTTGAGGCGGCAAAGTGTGAACAAGTGGGAACGCCTCGATCGAATCAGCGCAAAAACAAAGCACGGCATCGTGACAGGAGCCGTGTGCGCGCCACCAAAACGCCAGCGCTTGACACAACGTTCTATGGCGCGAAAAGAACGTGTCTCTCCCTCCTCTGTCAACTACCTCTGAGAGCGCAAAAGCCAACGCGTCTGCGAAAATCTTTCCGAATCACCTCCAAAATCTAAAATTGAATTGTACCCGAAAACCGCTTTTTCAAAGGCGGTTTTCGGGTTTAATCGGATAGCCCTGATTTGAACTTCGAACAACCGGAACAAATGAATCGGACAAGATGAAAAAAATTTTTAGGCTGTTCTTTTATTTCATTTGTTTCGTAATCTCAAAAAACAACTTTTACACTAACCGTTAAAAAAGCGAAAGGAAAAAGCAAAATGAAAAAAACAAAACGAAGGCAATTTTTGAAATTTGCCTCGAAATCTGCCGGTGTCGTTACCGGAATTGGCGCGTCGCGGTTCATAAGGACGTTGACGTCTGCTTTTGTGTTGTCTGTTATCATCGTTCAAACTGCGATGGCAAACAATGTTATTGCTTCCGAAAACAACAAGGTAGTATCGTTACAAAACGAATATGTCAAAGTGAATTTCGATTTGCGCGACGGTTGTTATCAGGTTGTTAACGTGAAAGAAAACTTGATATGTATTGACAAAGCATACGCCCATGTTAACGACCGAAAAACAACCGAGCGACCTTTTGCCGAAGGATTTTCACTCACGGTCGCAATGGTTGAGCCGGTTTTCCACATTGACTACTTTGTGATCACCCAACTATTCAAATAAAAATTCCACTGAAATACTACAAAAACTTTTACATTGAAAGGTTAAACTGAACATGAAGAAAACTTTTTTAACAGCAACAAAAGCAGTAATAGTACTGCTGTTTGTTTTGGCTTCGAGTTGTCTTGTCTTTGGCGGGGAATCTATCACCGTTAATCAGGTTCCCATGAAGTGGCAATACGATGTTCCCGCTACAAAATACTGGGAAAGTTTGCCTATTGGGACGGGGCGTTTTGCGGCGATGATACCCGGAGCGCTGGGTCACGAAGTGATCGCTTTTAACGACGAAACGCTCTGGACAGGCGGGCCGTATAATCCCAATCCACCCGACGGTCCGGAAGTTCTCAGGAAAGTTCGTGAACTGGTCTTTGCCAAAAAGTATCCCGAAGCGCATAAGGAAGCATGGAATCTGGGTTATCCCGGTCGGCATGTTCAGTTTTACCAGGCGATGGGACGGCTTAATCTGGATTATACAGGGCATGAACTGTCGAAAACAACCGGTTATCAACGTTCGTTGAACATGGACGATGCAACGGTTGACGTCTCCTACAAATTAGACGGCGTGAATTATTCGCGTCAGGTTTTCGCCAGTTATCCCGACCAGGT
>JAISZI010000020.1 GCA_031269335.1 Puniceicoccales bacterium | reverse complement strand
CCCTGAAAGCCACCTCCAACCTCGACGCCGTCCTCTCTGCCACCCAATTAGGCATTACCCTCGCCAGCCTCGGTCTGGGCTGGGTCGGCGAGCCATTTCTCGCCAAACGCATCGCGCCCCTGCTCGCACAGGTAGGCGTCACCGACCCGGCCGCCGTCTCCTCCATCGCCTTCGCCAGTGCCTTCGCCCTCATAACGTTCTTTCACATCGTGCTCGGCGAACTCGCCCCCAAATCCCTCGCAATCCAACGCGCCCGAAACGTCTCCCTCTGGACAGCTCCGCCGCTCCTCGTTTTCTACACGCTGCTCTATCCGTTCATCTGGACACTCAACCACGCCGCCGCCCTGCTCCTGCGCCTCGTCGGCATAGACAATCCCGATAACGACAGCGATACCGGCGGGCAACGCCACAGCTTCACCGACGACGAATTGGAATACGTCTTCAGCCACGCCACCAAACTCTCGCCACGCACCGCTTTCACAAACCGCCTAATGGTCCAAGTCCTTCGCGGCAGCCGAACCACCGCCAAACAAATCATGATCCCCCGCGACAAAGTCGCCGTAATGGAAATGGACAACGGCATCAAAGAAAACCTCCACACCGCCGGCGAAGGCGGTTACAGCCGCTTCCCCGTCGTCACCAACAAAGAAGAAAACAAAGTCCTCGGACTCCTGCTCATCCGAGAATGGCTCTGGCAAATAAAATACGGCGGCGAATGCGATTTCGCCGGCATCATTCGCAAAATCGTCGAATTCGACGAAAAAACAACCGTCCCGGAGATGATCGAACGCTTCCGCGCCATGCGCTGCCACATGGCTGTCGTTTACGATGGCGAAAAAAAATTCACGGGCATGCTCACCTTCGAGGACGTTCTCGAAGAAATTATCGGCGATATCCGCGACGAAACCGATATCGAAAGCGGCTTCGTCTTCGCTCGCGGACACGACAATATCGAGATTCACGGCGAAATGCCCCTGCGCGAACTCCAAGCCGAGACAGGCTGGGCGTTTGACGCTTCCCCGCTCGAAACCGTTAGCAGCTGGATACGCCGCCACCTCGACACCCCGCCACGCAAAAACGAGACCCTGCGCATCGGCGAATTCCACATCACGATAAAAGACACTAACTCCGAAAAAATCCTTCGCACCCTCGTCAGATACACCCCGGAAGAATCCCCCAACAACACGCCAAGCGAAAAAAAAGAGTAGTCTCCTCGAAAACAACCTTGCGTTCCCCCGCATCCCCCTTTTCCTCCCGCCCCTTTTCACGAAGCACATGAAAGCGACCATCATCACCCAAGGCCGTCAGTTCACGGTCAAGGAAGGCGACATTCTCAAAGTAAATCGTTACCCGGCAACAAAAGCCGGAGACACCGTTGCACTCGACCAAGTCGTGTTCCTCGGCGAAGGCAACGACGCAAAAATCGGCTCACCGTTCGTGCCAGGCGCAAACGTCACCGCCAAAATCCTCGAAAACAAACGCGGCGAAAAAATCCGCATCTTCAAACACCGCCGCCGCAAAAACTATTCTCGCCGCCGCGGACACCGGCAGGAAATCTCAGTTATCAAAATTGAGTCCATTAACGGTTAATTTCCCTAACCCTAACTTAACCAACACCTTTTAACTCAAACAGACTTAACACATGGCAACAAAAAAAGGCGGCGGAACATCCCGCAACGGACGCGACTCAAATGCCAAACGCCTCGGAGTAAAACTCTACGGCGGGCAAAAAGCGACCGCAGGCAACATCCTTATCCGCCAGCGCGGCACACGTATGCGCCCGGGCAAAAACGTCGGTATCGGCCGCGACCACACGCTCTTCGCCCTCAAAGACGGCGTCGTCAAATGGGACGCGGCGCACCGCTCCGTCGCCATTCTCACGCAAGAATAGTCCGCACCACCCACCAAAATTCGCGGCAGGACTAATTCCATGACATCCCGCGAACGTTTCCTCGCCGCCTGCCGCTGCGAACTTCTCCCACGCCCGCCCGTTTGGCTCATGCGCCAAGCGGGGCGTTATTTGCCAGAATATCGCGCCATTAAACAACGTTACGATTTCCACACCCTCGTCCGCACCCCCGAACTCGCCACCGAAATCACGCTACTGCCTGTCCAGCGGTTCGCTTTTGACGCCGCAATCGTGTTCAGCGACATCCTCGTCCTCCCCGAAGCAATGGGACAAGGCTACCACTTCCTCGAAAGTGGCGGCATCGCCATGGACTTCGTCCTGCAAACCCCTGCCCAAATCAACGCCCTGCGCACAGACTCCATCCGAGAACGCCTCGAACACACTGCCCAAACACTGCGCTTGACACGCGCCGCCCTCGGCACCCGCACCGCTTTGTTGGGGTTCGCCGGAACTCCTTGGACTCTCGCGACATATATGCTCGGCGGTGCCCCGGCAACACTCGCATTCGCCGATGCCCACGCCGGCGCATTTGCCGGCTTAATGGAAAAATTAACCACCGCCCTCATTGATTACTTACAAATGCAAATCGAAAACGGAGCCGACGCCCTGCAGCTGTTCGACTCGTGGGCTGCTCTCTGCCCGGACGCCGATTATTACCGCCATTCCCTCTCGTGGGTCGAATACGTCCTCGCCGCCCTTCCCCGTCAAACACCGCTGATCCTCTTCGCCAAGGGCATGTCGCACCATTCCCGATCCCTCGCTGCCACCGGCGCCCACGTCCTCTCGCTCGACTGGACGCGCCCCCTCTCCGAAATCCGCCGCCTCGCAGGTCCAGATACCGCCCTACAAGGCAACCTCGACCCCGCTCTCCTCGAAGAATCCTCCCCCGAAAACACGCGCAACGCCACGCACGCTATTCTCGCCGACATGGCGCATCACCCCGGCCACATCTTCAATCTCGGACACGGCATACGTCCAAACGCAAAAATCGAAAACATTGAGATAATGCTCGACGTAATACGCAGTTACGAACGGGTGTGACTCCCCAAGCAACCTGCTCTCTCGCAACACCTTCGCTCCTCGCTTTCTCATGCCGCCATCCCGTTTCCTCCCAGCCGGTTTCGCCTCCACCCGCACCATCGCCGTTCTCGCGGGAAAAGGCATCTACCCGCAGCTCACCATAGATCGCCTGCGCAGCACGCAAATCCCCGTCAAACTCGTCGCCTTTGAAAACGAAACCGACCCCGCCCTCGCCGCCTCCTTCCCCTCCACCGACCGCGTATGGATAAAAGTCGGTCAGCTCGGACACCTTCTCGCAGCACTGAAACGTTTCAACGCCGCCTATTCCATTATGGCGGGACAAATCACCCCGCGCCGCCTCTTCAACGGTCTCGTCCCAGACCTGAAGGCGGTGTTGATCCTCGCCTCGTTAAAAGAAAAAAACGCTGCCACCATCTTCGGCGCCCTCGCCCGCGAAATGCTCAACATCGGCACAACGCCGCTCGACGCACGCGCTTTCCTCGACGACCAGCTCGCCACTACCGGCTACATGACCAACCACCGCCGCCGGATTCCACACGAAACGCTTGCCCACGGCGCACGTATCGCACGGGAAATCGCCCGCCTTGACATCGGGCAAGGCGTCGTCGTCAGCAACGGAACCACCCTCGCCGTAGAAGCGTTTGAAGGCACCGATAAAATGTTGAAACGCTGCGCCGCCCTCGGCGCAAAAGAATCGCTGTTCGTCAAAACCGTCAAACCGGCGCAAGACTACCGTTTCGACGTCCCGTGCTTTGGACTAAATACATTAGAAAGCATGGTAGAGGGAGGCATCCGCCACGCCGCCCTCGACGCCGATAGAGTTCTCATTCTCGAAAAAGAAAAAGTCATCGAACGCGCACAACACCTGAACATTTCGCTGTTCGGCTATACCCACCCTGACTCACCCTGACTTTCTCGTCATGCGAGTGCGGGGACAAAATCCCGCACCCCAAAATCGCCGTCTTACCACTGCGTTTTTCTTTTTTTTCTCCATGTCCGCTGCGCCGCTACGTCAGATGCGTCCGCGATGCCGAACAATAGTTGTCACCGTTTTAGCGGTTGGGGTTATAGGTGATTTTCTTCCATTGGAGTTTGCTGGATTTGAAGTTCAGCATAAGCACCATTGGGAGATGGGTCAGTTTTAAGTAGCAGATATTTTCTGAAAAATCGGTCTCGTTAAAAGAAGCGACGGAGCGCACGTCCACGAGGAGCAGGTCGTTGACGGAAAGACCAAGAGTGACGACGCCGACGCGCTGGTTGCTGTAAACGACGTCCACCTTGCGTTGGTATTCAAAGCGGAGACCTTGTTTGGCGAGTTCTATCATTAGACAGTTCTCGTAAATTTTTGGGTCAAGACCGGGTCCGATGGTATTAAGCACTGTTATCGCACAACCTGTTACCTTGTAACATATGTCTTGCAACAACGACGGTTCTATGGTTCCCGCAGCCACGGTCTTTTCCGGCGGTGTTTGAGTTTGAGTTACGTCACCCATGAGTTTTTTTGTGTTGAGGTTACTATTTCTGGTTTATGAAGAAGGAGAAGAAGAGGGATCGGGTTCCGCAGAGCAAGTGTTTTTTAAGAGGGGAAGGGAGAATCACTGCTTTTTTTTCTCAAAACGATGTTCCCCGCCGCGCAAAAGACGGACGATGTTGCTCCGATGGGTAATGGCAATGAAGAGGGCGACGCCCGCGCAGAGCCAAAAACGGACGTCGGCAATGCCCCAAAAAATAGCGGCAGTCACGGGCAAGGAGAATCCCGCCATGAGCGATCCGAGCGAGACGTAGCGCGTGAGAAAATAGACAGCGAGCCAAATCGTTCCGGCGACGGCGAGACACGGCGGAAGCACTCCGCAGAGGCCACCCACGCTGACAGAGACGCCTTTGCCGCCCTTGAAACGAAGAAAAACCGAAAAACAGTGTCCGATCACGGCACCCGCAAAACCGGCTAATTGGGCATAGAGAATGCTGTCCGCATCGGCGAAACTATCACCGACAAGCAAGGGCCACGAGGAGGAGACAATTCCCTTGAAGGTGTCCAAGGCGAAGACGAGGTTGCCCGCCTTATTCCCGCAGACGCGTCGCACGTTCGTCGCACCCGGGTTGCCGCTCCCAGCTTTTAAGATGTCCACCCCGTGGCGTCGCGCCACGATCACGGCAAAGGGGATTGCGCCAAGGAGGTAACCCGCTACGCCTGCGGCGAACGGCAGAAGGATTTGCGTTTGGTGCAACAACATGACGGGTCTGATGCGATTAGGGGCAGAGGCGAAGTCCGGCGGGCAAATACGGCACTTGGTCAATCAATCATCACGCCGTCTATGGTGACTTTCTCGCGAAACGCCTTCAAGAGACGCCCGGTAACGACTCCCGGTTTGCCCGTGCCGATCGTCCGCCCATCGAGTTCGATGACGGGGACGACTTCGGCGGCACTTCCCGTGATGAAAGATTCGTCAGCGTTGAAGACGTCATAGCGCGTCAAGTTCGTTTCCACAACGGGCAAGTTCTGGGCGGCGGCGATTTCGATGATTGCCTGCCGCGTGATGCCGACGAGTGCGCCTGCGTAAGAAGCGGGCGTGAAAAGACGCCCACGGTGCAAAAGGAAGAGATTGTCCCCGGAGCACTCGGCGACATACCCTTGGTCGTTCAGGAGAAGGCATTCGTGATAGCCTTGGTGGAGTGCCTCAATTTTCGCCAAAACATTGTTCAAGTAATTGAGGGACTTGACCATGGGCGGCAATGCAGCCGGGTTCACGCGGCGCGTCGGAACGGTGATTAGCTTGATGCCGTTTTCGTAGAACTCGTCGGGATACAGCTTGATCGTGTCGGCAATGATGATGATGGACGGCTTGGGGCAATTGAGCGGACTCAAGCCGAGGTCGCCCTCGCCGCGAGTGACGACAAGGCGGATGTATCCATTGATAATTTTGTTGCGCCGACAGGTCTCGATCGTTGCGGCGGCGATTTCCGCCCGCGACCAAGCAAGCCGCAACGCGATACCCTTCGCGGAATACTCAAGGCGCTCCAAGTGTTCCTCAAACTTGAAGATGCGCCCGCCATAGACCCGTATGCCCTCGAAGACGCCATCGCCGTAGAGCAACCCGTGATCGAAGACGGAGATTTTCGCTTCCGCCTTAGGATAAAACTTCCCGTCTATGTAGATTTCCATGTGAGCGAAATTGATTGAGAAAGACGCCGTGGTGTGAAGCCAAAAAATGGGTTTCTGTGCAATATCTCCTCCCGCCCCCGCCAAATTAAACAAAACCGGTCCCGGCGGAACCCTTTCCGCCAAGACCGGTTTCAACTCGCGCCAGCGGGCGCGCAACCCGCTTTCGCGACTAAAGCAGCGTAAAGAAAATGTTCACGCCCGCAGTGACGATGGAGACCATGCTCATTAACTTGATGAGAATGTTCAGGCTCGGTCCAGAGGTGTCTTTGAAAGGATCGCCCACGGTGTCGCCGATAACGGTCGCTTTGTGCGCTTCCGTGCCCTTGCCGCCGTAGTTTCCTTCTTCGACGTATTTCTTCGCATTGTCCCAGGCGCCGCCGGAATTTGCCATGAAAATTGCCAGCACGAAGCCTGCCGCAAGTCCACCACCCAGCAGCCCAAACACGCCAGGAACCCCAAACACAAGACCGGTGAGCACGGGCACTACCACCGCAAGAAGCGAAGGAATTATCATCTCGCGCTGCGCCCCGCGCGTGGAAATGTCAACACACCGCTCATAATCAGGACGGAAACCTTCTGGGAACCTTATCCCGCCTTCTTTCTTCTGATACTCGAGTTTGACAACATCTTTCTCGTCGAGAATGCCAGCTTTCCGAAACTGGCGCACGACTTCTTGCACCATCCTCTTGGCAGCGCGTCCCACGGCGTTCATGGTCAAACCGCAGAAAAGGAACGCCATCATCGCCCCAAGAAAAAGACCGATGACGACCTTCGGGTTCATGAGGTTCACCTGAAAAAAGTCCATAAACTGCGTGAGTGTCGCTTCGCTAATTTTTACCCCAGCGTTGGTTACCTCAGCCGTTCCCTTGACTATCGCCTCGTGCGCCGCCCCGTGGTCTTTGTCCCAGACAGCGAAGTTGCCAAACGTCGCATTCGCAGCTTTTTCGCCCAGACCGCTGACACCTTCCAGCACGTGAAACATGCCAATTTTCAGCTCTTCGACGTAAGAAGCGAGAAGCGCGAGGGCGGTCAACGCCGCCGACCCAATGGCAAACCCTTTGCCCGTCGCAGCAGTCGTGTTGCCAAGCGCGTCCAACGCATCCGTGCGCTTGCGCACCTCCGGCGGAAGCTTGCTCATCTCGGCATTGCCCCCGGCGTTATCGGCAATCGGTCCGTAAGCGTCCGTCGCAAGCGTGATGCCAAGCGTGGACAACATGCCCACCGCCGCTATGCCGATACCATAAAGCCCGGACGACATGCTCTCCGGCGAAAAATGCCAGTCATTGCTCGCAAAACAATACGCCAGCGCAGTCCCAATGGACACGACGATGACAGGTGCCGCCGTAGAAAGAAAACCGACGCCAATGCCGGAAATAATGACGGTCGCCGGCCCGGTGACGCTGTTCGAGGCGATGTTCCGCGTCGGCTTATATTCCTGCGACGTATAGTATTCCGTGAATTTTCCGATGATGATGCCGGCGGCAAGCCCGGTGACAATCGCTCCCCAGATGCCGAGATAATTCGGTATTTTAAGGAGATAAAGCACAGCGAACGAAAACACCGTAATCAGCACCGAACTCAGGTTCACCCCGCGAGATAACGCGGCTAACAAGTTCTTTTGCGTGGCATTCTCCTTCGTGCGGACAAAGAAAATCCCAAGAACCGAAAGTATCGTCCCCACCGCCGCGATGACCATCGGCGCGATGACGAGCTTGTAGCCAAGCGTGCCGTCAACCGCCGTCGCACCAGCACGTTCGGCTATCTTCGTGAACGCCGGAACAGAGGCGGCACCCAGCGCGGCAGTCGCAAGGATCGACCCGGCATAAGATTCGTAAAGGTCGGCACCCATGCCCGCGACATCGCCCACATTATCGCCCACATTGTCGGCTATCGTTGCCGGATTGTTCACGTCGTCCTCGGGCAATCCCGCGATAACCTTACCGGCAAGATCGGCACCCACATCCGCCGCCTTCGTGTAAATTCCCCCGCCAACACGGGCAAAAAGCGCCTGCAACGACGCACCCATCCCAAAGGTCAACATCGTAGTCGTGATGATCGCCAACTTGTTCGGCCCGTCGATGAAGTGCACAAGCACGAGAAACCAGACCGTAATGTCCAGCAACGCGAGACCGACCACCACCAGACCCATGACCGCCCCGCTACGAAACGCAACTTGCAGCCCGGCGTTGAGCGATTTTTGGGCAGCGGCGGCGACACGCGACGAGGCATACGTCGCCGTCTTCATGCCGAAAAATCCAGCCAACCCGGAAAAGAAACCGCCCGTGATAAACGCAAACGGCACCCATTTGTTTTGAAGCCCTGCCCCGTAGGCAAGCCACGCAAAGAGCGCGGTCAGGACTATAAAGAAGATAGCGACTACCTTATACTGCTGCGTCAGATACGCCATCGCGCCCTCGCGGACATAAGCCGCAATTTTCTGCATCTTATCGTTGCCCGCATCCGATGCCTTCATCCTCCTGAAAAAGTAATAGGCAAAACCCAACGCCAAAAATGACGCGACGGGTGCTAAGTAGAACAAGTGTTTTGGTTCCATTTTTTCGTTTTTTGAGTGATTCAGGGCAGTTTTGGCGACATACCAAATCCCGCCAGTTCTGTGTCTCGCACACCCGTCGAAAAGTGTCAATTGCTGTTTCAGCAAAGTTCGGAAAGACCTATAGACATGTTGACCCGGCAACATGGCTATAGGTCTTTCCAAGCGTCTTCACGGTGAAGCTTGCAACGCGCTGCGAAACTTCATTACCTTGCGCGCCAACAAACCAGCATCTGATGACTCACGCCTCTTACAACCGCCACACTGCCGTTACTCGCTTCGCGCCGCTTGTCTTGCGCGACGACAATGTCCCGCGCTATCACTACTACCGCGACCAGCCGGCAATGGAAGTGCCGGCACATGTCGAGGCGGCACGTCACCGCGCAAGCAGCAGCCTTTCCTACTCCAAATTTTACGCTGAGGGCGTCACCTCCGCTTTTGTCAAACAATAATTCCAACAACTTTTGTCAAACTATGACTGGGAAAACCCACAAGATAATGAAAAAAGAAAAAAAAACCGCCAAGGCGTTTTCTTATTCCGACGAAGTCGAACAAAAGATTGAGCAATGCAATCGTCTCTGCGAACCGTCGTTACAGGATTGCGAATTGCCCGATTACCCCGTCGTCCTTGAATTCGCCAAAGACGGCAACGGCTACATCGCCCGCCATTCGACGCTGAATATCACGGGCGAAGGAACAACTATCGAAGCCGCTGTCGCCGCGCTGAAAGAAAACACCCGCAACCACGCCGAGCAAAAACTGCTTCGGGCGATTGATGAACGCAAAAAGGAAACCAGTGCTAAAAAGGAAGCCACGCAAACGACTCTCGCTTTGCAATACAAGGGCAAAACAATTACCAACGAATGGGCATGTCGGCACATTGTCAGGATAAACGGAAGCACTCGCGAAAATCCAATCAAAATTGTCTCGCTATTCAGCGGCGCGGGCGGGCTTGACCTCGGTTTTGAAAAGGCTGGATTCCAAACAATTTGGGCGAATGAATATGACCGCAATATCTGGGCGACCTACGAACAGAATTTTCCAGATGTCAAACTCGACAAGCGTAGCATTACCGATGTTAAACCGGAGGAAATCCCCGACTGCGAAGGCATCATCGGCGGACCCCCGTGCCAAAGTTGGAGCGAGGCCGGAGCAGGTCGTGGAATAAACGACAAACGCGGAAGACTTTTCTACGATTACATTCGTATTCTACAAGTTAAACACCCTAAGTTTTTCTTGGCGGAAAATGTTGCAGGTATTCTACACCCCAAACACGAAGCCGCATTCAAAGATATTTTGAATGCTTTCGCTAATGCAGGTTACAACCTCTCTTGGAAGTTGCTTGACGCCAATGATTACAATGTCCCGGAAACTCGCTTGCGCGTTATCATTATTGGTATTCGCAAAGACCTTAACAAGACGTTCACGTTTCCAAATTCAAACAAATACCGACCTAACTTAAAGGACGCCATTTATGATTTGCGTTTGGCAAAACCAGCCAGACCCAAAAACAAGACAAATGGTGCTGAACTTGGCATCCCAAACCACGAGTATATGACTGGTGGTTTTTCGACAATTTATATGTCTCGAAATCGTGTTCGTGCTTGGGACGAACCTTCATTCACAATTCAAGCGGGTGGACGCCATGCTCCCATTCACCCGAAAGCACCGAAGATGTTGTTCATTGAACAAAATAAACGCATTTTCGTCCCCGGTCGCGAATCTGAATATCGCCGTTTAAGTGTTCGCGAGTGCGCTCGTGTGCAAACCTTTCCTGACGATTTTATATTCAAATACGAATACCTCGCAGACGGATATAAAATGATTGGGAATGCAGTCCCCGTTAACTTTGCCTACGAACTGGCAAAACAAGTCAAGAAGGAACTAGAAAAATGCCCAATAAAACAACTATTCGCTGCACAATAAACGGGAAGGCGTATGAATACGCTTGTGTTTTGGCAATCAAGGAACTGGTTGAACCTTATCGACCAATTGAGATTGTTGAGAGCACAAGTGTTTCAATTGCCCGTGAACGCTATGTCTCGGCGGAAATCTCGGTGACATGCCGCGCCGAAATGCTCGCTTCTGCCAAAGCGGGCATTCATGAAATTATCGGCATGGAACCGCGTATTCTCGGGGACGGTGGCGACACATTGACCGTTTCCTTGCAGCCCGACAACGTCGCTCGAAGCGGTGACGTTCGCGATGTTCTCATTATTCGCCGCAACATCAAATGGGAAATTGGCATTTCCGTGAAACATAATCACGAGGCCTTGAAACACAACAGATTGTCGAAAAAACTTGATTTTGGATATAAATGGTATAACATTGCTTGTTCAGAAGAGTATTTTTCTTTTATTCGCCCAATTTTTGACTCCCTTTACAATTTGAAGGCAAAGAAGACACTTTGGAGTGACTTGCCAAATAAGGAAGAAACTGTTTATGTCCCTCTTTTGCAAGCGTTCCAAACGGAACTTGAGCGCGCCCGTAGTATTGACGAGTCTAAATTGGCATCAGGTCTCGTGAAATATCTCCTTGGTAGCAATGGAAGTGACTACTATAAATTGATTCACTATAACCATCACAAAACAAAGATTGTCCCTTTCAATCTATGTGGAACATTGAATCAGCCCGCTGACTCAATGAAACCAAAACGAATTATTCCACGGATTGAACTACCATCTTCAATTGGGAAAGTGTATTTCAAACAAGGTGTTCGCAATACTATCATTCTCGAAATGAATAACTTCTGGGCACTTTCGTTTCGAATTCATAATGCGACTTCTCGTGTAGAACCGTCGCTGAAATTTGACATTCAACTCGCAGGACAGCCCTCTAATCTTTGGTTTTTGGATGTCGCTTGGTAAGGCGCAGGTGGAGTGAGCGAAAATCTCCAGCGGAGCCGCAGTGAACGCAAAAAACGTAAAAGAGATGAAAACACACTTCCCGCGAAATTTTTGCGCTCTTTGCGTTTTTTGCGTTTTTCTCGGTTGACTCACGCACTTTCCCTGCCAAAAGTGCCGCCCGTCATGGAAGAAGCAAACGTTACTACCAAAGCAAAGAAAAAGATTGTGATGATATCAGGTCCTTCCTGCGTCGGGAAGGGACCACTCCTGGCTGCGTTGAAGAAGTTCCACCCCGAAATCAAATTTGGTCAGATCCCGGTGATCAAGAGCCACGGCTCACGGAACAACACGCCACGGCCGGACGAAAAGGACATCTGGGATGATCGGGACTACTTCATGCCCGACTCCGATTTCCCGAACCTGGACCGCAACAGGTACTTGGTGGGAGACTGCCGAGGTTTTCCGCAGGCGATTGATCTGGACCGTCTGTTGAACGCCAACAACAGCTTGTTGATCATGGAGGTCTATTACACCATCGGCGCCCAGTTCAAGAACAGCCCTTCCGTCGCAGCCAGATTGAAGGGCGTGGACGTGCAGACTATCTTTGTTTCCCCTGTCGCACCAGACGAATTGGCCTCGTTGGGGGCCGCCGGGATCAACACGGACGAGTATGTCTTCCACCTGATGGTGAACAAGCAAGTGCGACGCAGCGAGTTCATGGGTCAGACCATGACCAAGAAGGGCATCGCGGACATCATTTCACGTGCGAAGGACGCGCCGCACGAGCTGCGTGCGCTGAACGACTTCACTTCCTCGATCGTCTGCCGGGAAGGCGAAGGCTCGCCGCTGTGGAATCGTAACCCGCGAGGTGTTTTCCGGAGGCGGAGGCGGCCCGCAGGAGACGCAGCCCTCGCCTTGGCGGAATTGGTGCGCCTGATCAAATGACCCAGGATTGCGCCAATCCCGCTGACGGAGAACCCGTGGATGCTGCCGGGGAAAGCACCCCTGACGCGCCCGCCACCGGGTCCCGGTGCTGCTGGGACTGCGCCGAATGGGATTGGACCGGCGGCGACTGCTACAGATCGTACTGCGTCCGCAACAGGGACAAATACGGCGACGTTCCCGGTGCCTACGATATGTGGTCGAGGCGCTGATAAAGCGTCGTCGTTCAGCCCGCCTCCAGTAGGCTGCCCCGGTGGATTCGATCGGTCTTGACCCTCCTCCCGCTGGACGCCACATATTGGCTGTATAGAAGTCCCTCCAACATAATAATTCGGAAAGATCTATAGACATGTTGACCCGGTGGAGGGTCAATATCTGTCCGGACATCCCGCCCGTCACAGATATCCGGAACATACTTCTCTGTAACTTCTTTTAATACTACACCTCTTTGATTTTATTAGACGCCGCCAAACGGACATCCCGCCCGCTGTCGTTTTTAGCGTAACCGTTCCCGAAAGTGCCCCCTAACTTTGCTCGAAGCCTGCTGCTAACATCGCGGGCGTATGTTTTCTTTCAATTCTCATTCCAAGATTCTGCTGGCGGTGGAGCCGGTGGATTTG
>JAISZI010000087.1 GCA_031269335.1 Puniceicoccales bacterium | reverse complement strand
TATAAGGGTATTCCCCAATGGTGCGGTTGAAGCTTGAGCCACGATGAGCAACGCCAGCAGTATCGCCGTTTGTGTGATCCATAATATCTTTGAGGAGCTTTTCAAATTTCAACACCTTTACCTTTCGTTTTTTTTAAATTCGTTTTTTTGAAATTTGCCGCACCGCGAAGCAGTATACGGGCCGTTATGCGTTTATTTTCATTTCTCCGGACTTTTTACCCTTCGCGCATGCGATTTGCACTTTCGTGGGCTTCAACAGAAGCGCCAAGAGGAACGCAATCACGTAGAGGATGATGCCCACCAAGAAGAAATCATGGTAACTGCCCGTGGCTCCGGCGATTAAACCTGCGGTCATAATCCCAATACCGCCGATGACTCCGCCAACGAGCAACGATACTCCATTGATGCTTCCGAGGTATTTAACCCCGAACATATCGCCCATTAGCGGACCGTTATAAACGAAACAGACAGACATCGCCAACCCGGACACGATGAGGAAAACATAAAGAGACACATCGTTTTTCACAAAGAAGAACGCAAACAGAAAAACCGCAGCCAAAAACAAAACCACAATCTTAATAATTCTGACTCTGCCGTATCGATCTCCAAGATAGCCGAGAACGATCTGACCGATGACCGTGGCGAAGGCATAGAAAGACATCGCCCCTGCGGCAACGGTCGCTTGAATGCCTACGCTCATCGCGATGGGCG
The DNA here is from genome assembly GCA_031269335.1 of Puniceicoccales bacterium. Lineage (GTDB taxonomy): Bacteria > Verrucomicrobiota > Verrucomicrobiia > Opitutales > UBA953 > CALNBE01. The sequence goes on along the minus strand of JAISZI010000087.1, from coordinate 2,411 downwards.
TCACATTCATAATCACACCGAAATCGGCGAATGTCACGAAACCGACGAGAATTGAAAAAGCCCAAAACTGTCGCGATTTCAGAGCCTCCTTTCTCGTCATGTAGGGCATTTCATCGGTATCTCCCATCGCTTCAAAGGTCTTTTTGAACTCTTCATCTGAAACACCGTCAGGGTTTAACCCCATTTCCCGAGGGGATTCACGGGTAATTAAAATAGCAACAACAAAGACCGCAGCGGTAATTATTGTTTGAACGGTCCAAGTCATCCTCCAACCGTTGACAACCGCGAGTTGGGCGAGAAGCGGGAAAAAAATGCCTTGGAAAATGCCGGTGGTGCAATAAATAAGGCCGCTCGCAAGGCCCGCACTTTTGAAAAACCACCGACGCGCCAACACTTGAAGCGTCATAACGCCAATAAAAGCCGAGGCTACCCCTGCAAGCAATGCAAATGCCAGTATCTGTATGAAGTTGTTCGCAACGAGTGTTGTTAACAGCTGAGAAACCACAAACAACACGGCGCCAATGAACAATACCCAACGAACGCCTATCCGGTCAATCAGGACGCCGGCCGCAACCGCAAAAATAAATTGAACCCAAAAGACCATACCGCTGATAACACCAAGCTCCGCCGGTCCTATGCCGAATTCTTGTCCATAGAAGCCGTAATAGAGATTCAGCGCATTTGCACCGATAACTTGTGCACTCCCAAACGCAAACATCATTCCAATGACAATAATCCAACCGTAGAAGAATTTTTTTCTTGTTTTGTCTGTTCCCACTTCAAAACATCTCCGTTTTCTTGTCGGTATTCACGCAGAATTTGAGAATGACCGCTTTTCTTGGAACCGGCGACCGCCGGTCCCAAGACGGCCGATCCTTTTACCGCCGCGCATCGCTTGGAATACGTCCAAACACAAGCTCTTTTATATCATCTCTTTTGCCTCAGCGTTTGACGTAAGCGGTATGCAGTAATTGGTGTGCTTTTTCACTGCCTGGTTTGCCGAGATAGGTGGGGGGTGCGGAGAACTCCTGCCCGTTGTCCGGCGTGATCAGGGGGAACAATTCCATGAACGCCTCCCTTCCGAACCTGTCATAAAGCCCGTCAAAGACGTCGTTCACCGATCTCGCCGTGTTGGCGTCCCGGAGGAACGCGAGCATGAAACGGGAATGGGTGAAGTGGATCGTGAGAAGGACTTTCTCCCCGCCGCCTTTGGCGCCGAGGACGGAATCGGCCTCCACGATCTCCGTGTCGGGGTTCGTCCGGAGATACGCCGAAAGGTCTTCCCGCGTCCTTCCCTTGCGGCACGAACGTTCGACCTTGACGGCGGGCTTCTTCCTGCGGGGCTTCATTTTGACCTTCCTCGCCAAATCCGTGCTCGACGCCCCGAAAAAGTTCGCCGCGACGTACTTGTACAACGTCTTGTCGGAGATCATGAGCGCGTCCTTGTTGTTCAGGCAGATGTGATAGGGCGACTGCCCTTTGAGTATGAGCGGCGTCACGATTTCGTCCATGCGTTTTCGCTCCTCCCCGGTGAGGGCGACGCCGCTTCGCGACTCACTGAGCGTGTCCTCGCAAATCCTCTGCGCGACCGACGCTTTGTAGACGAACTTCGCGAGCGTGCACTTCCTACGGACGGCACAACCGTTGCAGACGTAAGGGGACGACTCGAGGCGCGCGCAGTATTCAGGCTCGAACATGTCGCACACGCGGGGGCACATCGCGCATCCTCGGCAGAATTCCCGTGCGCAGTCCTCTTTCGCGCAAAGCGCCTGTTTCTTGCAGGCGCCTCTGTGCAGGCATTCGTTGAACGGCGCCGCCCCGCCGCCCGTCTTTCTTTGGACGGAGTTCCTGTGGATCTCTCGCGATATTGTTCCGCCGCTCCTTCCGAGTTCACGCGATATTTGCTTCAGCGAAATGTTTTGGCCGAGGGTGTGTTCGATTGTCCTGCGCTCACAAAGAGTGAGTCTTTTGTACTTCTTGGCCATGTCGGATCCTTTCCGAAGAGGGCACGGCCCGATGACAATGATATCCCAAAACGATGGGAAACGCCATCCTTATTCGGCAAAACGCAATAAAATCGACGGCGGCGGGCTTCGCCCGCCGGCCTCCTTTTTTGATCGGTGCGGCGGCGCACACGGCAAAAGGACGAAAGGCCCCGCCTTCCTCCGATTCGGATGTGGGGCAAGCCCCACGCCCCCTGCCGCCCCTCCGCTCCGCTGCGGGTTGCCCATACTGAAATATGTCACTCGCGAATGGTTTAATGCAACCCAAGGTTTTGAAGGATTCAGCGCAACCCTTCTGCCTCTCGGGGCTTGCGCTGAAGTTTCCGGCTAACGGGTGAAAATTTTCTTGAAAAATTTTCACCGCAGGGCTTGACATATTACCGAACTACTTTTTTAAATGCGTCCGCA
>JAISZI010000016.1 GCA_031269335.1 Puniceicoccales bacterium | reverse complement strand
GTGCGCAGCGTCACCCACCGCCCCGACGAGCGCGCATTGCCCCAGCGTGAGGAACTCCAAGGCGCGATCACTGCGGCAGCCTCGCGATACCTGCGCGATGCCCTCGCGTGAGGGCGGGGGAACCACAGAGCCTCCAACGGGGCGGCACCAACATAGCCCAGACATGGGAGCGCAGGCGTCCCGCCTGCACGACTGCCCGCAGTCCCAACGGGGCGGCACCAAGTCAGCCCAGGGCAACGCCCTGGGTAATGGGCAACGACACTAACCATAGCCCCAACGGGGCGGCACCAACATAGCCCAGGGCAACGCCCTGGGGTTCGGGGGTGAAGGGAAACCAGAAGCCCCAACGGGGCGGTCCTAACATAGCCCAGGGCAACGCCCTGGGTATTTGGAACCCACAAAATCCCAAGGCGGCGGCACGTAACCGAGGCGGCGGGGTGCTGTGGGACGGGTGTTCTTGGCTGATTTGTTAAAAAACGGGGCGGTCGAAAAAGGGGTTGAGTGTTCGGGGGCGAAGGGGTTTTTTCCGTGCTGTTATGGCTTGTTTGACAAATCGCTTGTTTGGGAAACTCAAAGAATTTGTTGCTGCTGCGATTGTTCTTGGCGCGGGCGTTGGTGTTTTCCGGTTTTCTATTCCGGACATCGCCGCCGACACTTCCGTGCGTTATGAGGCGAAGTGGGCGTCGCTGGATAAACGGCCGGTGCCGGAGTGGTATCGCGATGCCAAATTTGGCATTTTTATCCACTGGGGGCTTTACTCAGTGCCTGCCTACGAGCGTGTTGGCGAATACTCGGAGTGGTATTGGCGGCGGCTCAGCTCGCGTCGCGGTCCGCTGCACGATTTTCACAACAAGACATATGGGGCAAACTTTCGCTACGAGGATTTTGCACCGCTTTTCAAAGCGGAACTTTTTGACGCCAAACAATGGGCGAAGCTCTTCAAACGCGCCGGCGCAAAATACATCGTGCCGACGTCCAAACACCACGATGGTTTCGCGCTTTGGCCGAGTGCCGAGGCGTCGAAGACGTGGGGGCGTCCGTGGAATGCCACCGAGATTGGTCCCAAGCGCGATTTGCTTGGCGAACTCGCCAACGCTGTCCGCGCCGAGGGGATTCAATTTGGTTTTTACTATTCTTTTTACGAATGGTTTAACCCGCTGTGGTTGAAGGACAAACGCCGTTTCGTTGAGGAACATTTCATTCCGCAGTTCAAGGACGTCATCACGCGGTACAAGCCCGCGTTGTTGTTTAATGATGGCGAGTGGGATTTGCCTGCGAAGTTTTGGCGTAGCGAGGAGCTTCTTGCGTGGCTCTACAACGAGTCGCCGTGCCGGGAATACGTCGTTGCCAACGACCGCTGGGGCAAGGAAACGCGCCACCACCACGGGGATTATTACACGACTGAATACGGTGCGGGAATGCCCGACGGCAAACACCCGTGGGAGGAGAGTCGCGGGATGGGTTTTTCCTATGGCTACAATCGCGCCGAACGTGCGGAGCATTACAAAACATCGGGCGAGTTCATCTTGATGCTCGCCGACTTTGTCTCACGCGGCGGCAACCTGCTGCTGAACATCGGTCCCGCTGCCGACGGGACAATCCCGCCCATCATGGAGCAGCGTCTCCTTGACATTGGTGCGTGGCTCGAAATCAACGGCGACGCCATTTACGGCACGCGCACCGCCGGGCGTTCTTGCCAATGGACTTCCGGGAAGCAGCCCAGCCAGCGTTACGGCACGTTCAAGGTGCGCTACGACATTTTGAAACAGAGCGGGCAGGTGTCCCGCGATGGCAACGCCGTCAAACAGGTCTTTTTCACCCAAAAAGGGGACACGCTCTATGCCATCACCGCCGGACGTCCCGCCAAAACGCTCACGCTTCACAACGTCAAAATTGAGGCCGACACGCGGGTTTCCCTCCTTGGCGGCGGCGAATTGGCGTTCAAAAACGAAAACGGAAACTTGGTCATCACTCTTCCCGAAATTCTTCCCGAAAAACTCCAGACTCAGCCCGCGCTTGCGCTGAAAATTACCAAGGCGAAGGCGGGGAAATAGGCGTTGTCTTAATAGGCGACGGGTTTTGCGGCGACGGGTGCGGGAGGTGGGGGCAGCAGGGCTTCGCTGGCTTCGACGCGGCGCCGGATAATGTCAATGACGCGCTGGATTTCGAGTTCTTTGCTTTGGCGGGCGAGGGTCTGGTGTTCGTTGGCTTTTTGGGTGGCGAAGAGTTTTTCTTGGGCGGCACTCTTGGCGAGTTTGCGGGTGGCGAGCGTTTTTTCCAAGCCGTCAACCTCGGTTTGCAGGGTTTTGACGGTGGCGTTGAGGCGGGCGGTTTCGGCGGCGAGTTCGTCTTGCGCTTTCTGCCACTTGGCGAGTTTCTCGGCTTCTTTGGTGCGCTCGGCGGCTTCGCGTTCGGCGGAGCGTTTGGCGGCATCGGCGCGGGCTTTGGCGGCATCGGCGTCTTTTTTTGCTTGTTCGGCTTTGGCGGCGGCTTCGCGCCGGGCGGTTTGTTGGCGGGCGTGGGCGTCGGCGCGCTGCCGGTCTTGGTAATAGAAGGTGGCGAAGGCGGCGATGAGCGCGACGGGGAGGATGATGTAGATGCGTTTCATTGGTGTTTGGTTTTGGTGAAGGCGGGCGGTGGTTAGTCTTTGTTTTTTGCGGCGGCGGCGCGGGCGCGTTCGGCGGCGGCGTATTCGGCGGCGGCGCGTTCGAGGGCGACGATTTTGTCGAGGAGTGCTTGCAGGGCGGCGGTGTTTTGGGTGGCGGCGGCGGTGTATTTTTGGAGGAAGGAACTTTCGCTATCGGCGGTTTTCTGGTCGGCGGCGAGAGCGGCGAGGGCGGTGTCTTCGACTGCGATTTCGCGTTGCAGGCGGCTTTTTTGGCGGGTGAGTTTCTCGTTCTCGCGGAAGGACTTGTCTCGGGCGTCAATGGCGGCGGCGCGTTTGTCGGCGCGGGCGCGTTCGGCGGCTTCGCGCGTTTCGCGGGCTTTTTTGCGGGCGTTCTGCGCGGCAAGGGCGTCGTCGAGTGCTTTTTTGCGGGCGGCGGTCTCGGCGGCGAGTTTGGTGTCGCGCTGTTGTTTTTCGGCGAGGCGTCGCGTGGTTTGACGGGCGTGATCTTCCTCGACGAAACCGTGGTAAAAATAGCCGAACGCGCCGAGTGCGAGGACGGGAATGATGACGTAAGATTTGGACATTTTGGGACGTTTTTTCGGTTTAGTAATTTATAGTGAAAGAGATGCGGAGGGGGAGGTTGGGGATGTTTGCTGTGGCTCCGTTTTTAGGGCGGCGTCGATGGCGGCGGTCAGTTTTTGGAGGTCGTCTTGTTTGATTTCGGGGTATTTGGCGGCTTCGGCGGCATATTGGCGGGCTTCTTTGAAGTGGCGCAGCTCGTAGGCGATGTAGGTGAGGAGGAACCACGCTTGGGCGGGTTTTTCGAGGTGTGAGAGCGTGGCGGTGGTGGTGGCGCGTTGGAGGTGGGTGTAGGCGTCGGCGGCGTGTTCTTCGGCGTAGTAGAGGCGGGCGAGGGCGAAGTGGAGGTTGGGAATGTCGGCGGTGGCGAGTTTACCGACGTGGACAGCGGTGTTGGCAGGCTGTTTTTGTTCCGCGTGTTTCAGGGCGGTTTTCAGGGCGACTACGGCGCGGGGGAGGTTGCGTTGTTGCTGCCATGTTGCGGAGAGGAGTTCGTAATCGCGGCGGGTGCCGGTGAGGGTGCCGTTGGCGAGGGAGCGTTCGAGAAGTTCGGCGGCGGCGCGGTATTGTTTGAGGGTGATGAGGAGGGCGACGCGGTTCTGGGTGTCAGAGGTGCTCGGTTTGACACCGGCGGCGGCGGCGCGTTCGAGGGCGACGAGGGCGCGGAGCTGAAAGCGGCGGGTCTCGGAGGGGTGTGTTTCGGGGGCGGCGGCGAGGGCGGTGTAAATGGCGAAGAGTTGCTGGTGGTAGGTGGCGTTTTTGGGGTCGCGTTCGAGGAGTGTTTCGAGGAGGCGGGCGCTGGGGATGAGTTCGCCGAGTTGCTGGTGGGTGGCGAGGCTGAGGAGGAGCGAGGGGGTGTCGGCGCGGGTGCGCAGTAGCAGCGATTCGCGGGCGGCGGCGCGGGCACGCAGGAAGAGGGGCTGGGAAGCGGCGGGGGATTTTTTCGTGGTGTTGGCGGTGTGCTTTTCTGCGAGCGAGTAGAGGAGGGTGGCGGCGTAGAGGTGGATGTCGGCACTGGGTTTGGGGGCGCGAGCGATGTAGGTTTCGATGTGGGCGAGGGCGCGGGGGAAGTCGTTGTTTTGGTAATGGAGTTGGCTGAGGGTTTGGAAGAGGGTGAGGATGGCGGTGTTGTCGAGGTAGGCGTGGCGTTCACCGAGGGCGAGGGCGGTTTCAAAGGGGGCGATGGCTTCGACGTAGCGCGGCGGGTTGAGGTTGAGGAGGATTTGCCCGTGCAGTTGGGAGAGGAGGGCGCGGTCGAAGGAGGCGGCGGCTTCGGGGGGTTGTTCGGCGAGGATTTTCTCAATGAGGGTGAGGAGGGCGGGGAAGTCGTTTTTGTCGAGAAGCTCCTTGGCGGGGACGAGTTTCTCGGCGGTTTCTTGCGTGAGGACGCGGGCGGGAGCGGTGTTTTCGGCGGCGGCGTGCACGTTGCCCGCAAAAATCGATAGTGCGAGGAGGAGCGCGGCGGCGCGGGTGCGTGAAAATAGGGATGCCATAATGGGAGTGATGTGTTTGGGCTGCGGTGTGTTAGTTGAGTTTGAAGTTGAAGAGCTGCTGGACGTTGCGGGTGGTGACGTCGCGGCCGGATTTGCGGCCGGGCTTGAAACGCCATTTGACGATGGCGCGGAGGGCGTCCGGCTCGAAGGTGGCATTGGTGGAACGGATGACGTAGGGGTTCAAAACGTTGCCGTGGTTGTCCACGATGAAGCCGATGACGACTTGGCCGCTGATGCGTGCGCGGCGCATTTCGTAGGGATAGACGGGGTTGACGTGGAAGGTGGGGACGGGTTTTTGGTCGAGGGAGGCGAGGTCGAACATTGCGGCGATGTTCTTGTTGCCGGTGGCGGCGAAGTTGCCCTTGGGGATGGTGACGGCTGCGACGGGGTTGCCGAGGTTGGGCGGCGGGGGCTGGAGGCGTTGGATGAAGGCGGTGGGGGTGATAACGGGGGTGGGAGTGTCCGCCTGCATCGGCGGGGCGAGGTCGGTGAGGTCGGGTGCTTGCTCTTGGATGGCGTCGGGCGGCGGAACGGTGTCGTCTGGTTCTGGTTCGAGGGGCGGGGCATTGATCGCGATGGTGGGCGGGGCGGCGTCTTCGGCGATGGCGACGGGTGCGGCGGAGGGCGGGAAGAGTTTGTCCGCAAAGGCGACGCCTGCGTGGATGGCGGCGGCGAGGAGGATGCCGAGAATTAGGTCGATGCGCATAAAGGAAACGGTGGCGGTGGGTGGTTTGAAAATTAGGATGGGCGGCGGTTAGCGTCCGCTGGGGCGGTGGGCGGTTTCGATGGAGACTTCGGTGATGCCGGCTTTGCGCACTTCGTCGAGGGCGCGGATGGCGGCGCCGTAGGTGGCGTCGTCGTCGCCGGTGATGAGCACGCGGGGGGTCGCCGTGGTGTTCTTGTAGTTTTGGAGGCGCGGGACGATTTCAGAGACGGCGATCAACTCTTTGTTCCAGAAGGCGCTGCCGGTGTTGGAGAGTTGCAGGACGACGGTGTCGTTGTCCTGCTTGGAAGCGGCTTGGTTGGGCGTCACCTGTGGCAACTCGACGGGGACGCTCTGGATTTTGTTAAGCGAGAGGGTGAAGAGGACGAAGGTGGCGAGCAGGAAGAAAATCACGTCAATGAGCGGGATGATCTCAATGCGGGCTTTTTTGTTTTGGAAAGTGTCTGGGAAAACTTTGGACATAAAAAAGGGCTATTTCTGGCGGATTTTGGTCTCGATGTTGATTTTGGTGATGCCCGCTTTGCGGAGTTCATCCACGACGTAGCGGACTTGCTGGAAGCGGGCGTTTTCGTCGCCGTTGATGAGCACGTGCGGGTCTGGGTCGGCTTGTTTCCAGGCTTGGAGGCGGCGGATGAACTCGGCGAGCGGCACGGGTGTTTTGTCCCAGGCGACGGCGCCGTCGGCTGTGATGGAAATTGTCACGGCGCCCTTGCTGTCGCGGGGCGCGGAGGTTTCGGCGGCGGGCAGTTTGACTGCGAGGCCGCCGCTTTGGTTGAGCGAGAGGGTGAAGAGGACGAAGGTGGCGAGCAGGAAGAAAATCACGTCGATGAGCGGGATGATCTCGATGCGGGCGCGTTTTTTCGGCGGGCTGGATTTGAAGACGGACATCGGCGTTTGGCTCGTTGTTCGCGGCGTTTGGCGCGGCGTTAAATTCCGCCGCCGGTGGTGCTCACTTCGGCGGAGTTGAACAAGCCGCCGGCTTTTTGGGTGGCGAGGATGAGGGAGTTGCTCGCGTTCTCAATTTCGCGGCGCGCCTGCTCGACTTTGGTGTTCAGGATGTTGAACGGGAAGAGCGTGAAAATCGCGATGGCGAGGCCGCAGGTGGTGGCGATGAGCGCCTCGCCGACGCCGCCGGTGATGGTGCTCGCGCTGCTGGCGATGTCTCCGGTGCCCAGCGCCCCGAAGGTCGTGATCATGCCGGTGACGGTGCCGAGCAAGCCTAACAACGGCGAGGCGGTGATGCAGGTGTCCAGCACGGCGAGTCCTTGCTGGTAGCGGGTGAGTTCGCGGCCGGCTTGCTTGGCGAAGGCGTCATCAAGCGAGAGTTCGCGGTTTTTGAGAGCGTAGCCGATGATGCGGGCGAGGTAGTCTTTGCTCGCGGTGGCGATGTTGATCGCGCCCTCAATGTCGCGGTTCCTCACGCGCTCAAAAATCAGCCCTGTGATGCGCGGGTCGCGGGATACTTTTTCGCGGGCGAGGAAAAGCACGCGCTCAATGACGACGGATAGGGCGACGAAGGAAACGAGCAGGATCGGCCACATGATCGGACCGCCTTTCTTGAAGTCTTCGAGTGCGTTGTCGCCGGCGAGGAGGGCGAGTGGCAGGTTGCCGGTGATGTCGGCGAGTGCGCCGAGATTTACTGTGAATGCGGTGTGCATGGTGTCTTCCGTTGTTGCTTGGATGTGTTGGATTGGTCTGTGAAGTTGCCTTGCTTGGAGCAATTGGCGCAGAGGGGTAGGTGGCTCCGCGCCGTTTGCAATCTTTATTTCTTTGGTAAAGAAAACTACTTTCCAAAAAAGCGCAAGATTCGCGTGTTTGTGCGGGTGGAACGGTGCGGGAGTCAGAGCCGGTAGGTGGCTTTGAGGATGAAGCCGAGGCGTTCGGCGGGCAGGAGATAGCTGGCTTGGTTGCCGGAGTAGTTGCTGCCTTGCGCCCAATTTTTCTCGTCAGTGGCGTTCAAGAGGTCGAGGGAGACGCGCCAGTTTTTGGTGGCGTAATAGATGCCGACGTCCAAGCCGAACTGGGAATGGACTTTGGCGGTGCCGGCGGCTTTCCAGGAGGAGGTTGCCCAGAGCGAGGTTTTGATGCCGAAGCCGTTGTCGAACTGGTAGTCGGTCCAGAAATTCGTCGTGTAGTCGGGGAAGTTTTGCTGCTTCCGTCCGCTGGAGACGACGTCGAGGATGCTCAGATTTGCGCCGACGGCGAAGTGGTTCGACGGCTGGTAGGAGAGGGAGAACTCGTAGCCTTCGTAGGTGGTCGGGTTGGCGTTGTAGCCGTCGGGGTTGGCGTCGCTGGGCGCCTGCGGTGTGTAGCGGGATTGGTCGAAGTAGGCGAACGTCGCAAAGAGTTGGTTTTTAAGGATTTCAAACTTTGCGCCGAACTCGCGCAGCGTGCTCAAGCGGTGGAAGTCCGATTTGCGGAAGGCGTAGTTGTGGCGGGTGGCATCGCGGTAGTCTTGGGTGAAGCCTACGGTCATGCAGCAGGAGCAGTCCGAGGAGGCGTAGTCTTTGTCAACGGCGGCATAGACGGTGAGCCATTCGACGGGTTGGAAGGAGATGCTGCCGTTGAGGTCGTAATTGCGCTCGTAGGTGACGTCGCGGAAGTTCGCCTGCGTGTAGCCGGGGAGGAGGCCGTTGTCTATGGCGTAATCGGTTGACCACGTTGGCTTAATGCGGTCGTTGATGAACGTCACGCGGGCGCCGCCGCGCAGGAAGAATTTCCAGAGTGTGAGTTTTTGCTCGGTGAAAACGTTTGTCTGGGTGAGTTGGTTGATGCGAATCATCCCGTCAAAGGGGACGATGGTCGTGTAACGCTGCGTGCCGGTGCTGTCGGTAGTCGCGAAGTTGGCGTTGATCAGCGGATAAAAACCGTAGTTCGTGGAAGCGGCGTAGCGCGGCAAACCCTGCGCGGTGAAGAACCACGGGTAGTTGTTCGTTGCGGACGGCACATCGGCGTAAACGTTGTCCGTTCCGAGAATGGTGCCGTAGCCGAGCGAGCCGCCGCCGTCAGCGGGATTGGTGGCGTCCTGCGTGTTGCTCCAGCCGAGGTTGCTCGAGGAAACCATGTCGCAAAGATTCCACAAATAACGCACCTCGAAGCCGGAGTTGCTCTGGTGGCGGATACCGATTTTTTTCAGCCAGTCGCCGAACGCGCCGAGTTTTTTCAACGGAGAGTTTCCGCCAGTGAAGTCGTAGTCGGTGGCGAACTCAAAACGCGAGGTCGCCATCTTGTTAATCATATAAGAATGATACCCGTCGCTGCCATAAACGTAGCTGTTAACTTGGTGGTATAACGTGTTGTTACGAATGGTCAGATGCTCGTTCACCTTCAATTCGGCGATGTTTTGGAAAACGTGCTCCTTCGTCTCGCTGAACGCCTTTGCACTGTGAATTGTCTGCGTGCCCTTTATCGGAACAAGTGTGTAAGTGCTCGGTGCCTGAAAATCCACGGCGACCGGATTGTCGCGGGAAAAATGCAAGTCGGCGGCGTCTATGTTAAATGGACCGTCCCTGCTCGTGGAGAATTTGCCAACCTCTGTGCGCGATGCGTAAAGCCCGCCGGTGTAACGTGTTCCGGTCACCGGGTCTTCGTAGTAATTAAGCGTGGAGCCGATGCGGTTGCGACCGTCGGCATCAACACTTTGCGAGACGCTGCGAATGCGCGGCAGATAAAGACCGCTGCGGTATTGCCAGTTGTCGATTAAGTTTTGGTCGATGCGGTTAATGCCGTAGGGCATCGGTCCGCCCGCGTCGGTGTAGTTGTAATTCGTGTTATTCGTGAAGTTCTTGTTCGGCTTCCAAGTCACCGCACCGTAGAGGTCGTAAAAATCGCTGAGTGAATTTGCCCAATACTGCTCCGCATAGGTGCGTTGCAAAGAGATACGCACCGCGAGTTCGTCTTTTTTGACAATGTAGTTTTGGTCGAGAATAGTGGAAATTTGCGGATACGTCGTGCCGCCATTCGTGCCCAGACGACCCAGCGTGAACGTCAACTCCGTGCTGTTCTTGTCGAAAAACGGCTTCTTGGTGACGTAATTGACGACGCCGGCGGTGCGCACCGTCGAACCTTGAATGACGCTCGGCACACCGGCAATGATGTCCACCGACTCCCAAGCGTTGTTGTTGAACGGGCGCACGGCGGCGGGCAACAATAGAATGCCGTTGCGCGACGTGTCCGCAGTGCCGCCGCGAATGTAGGAAAATGCCGAAAAATTCGACGCACCCAGACGCCCCACGCTCGGCGAGTAACGCGACAGATCATTAAAACTTTGGAAATTGTCCGTCGCCAGTTGCGTCGGTGCCACTTGGAAGATCGAGCGCGGCGTGTTTTGCACAAGTTCCTCGAACCCGTAAAAACTCGAATTAGGGCGCACCGGCAAAACCGACTTCTCGACAGCGGCTCCCTCAACGGTCGTCTCCGCAAGCACAACCGCTTCGTCCGAAGATGCGGCGGAGTCGGCGGCATTGCCACCCGAAGCGGGCGGCACGGGGGCGGGCGCGTTTGAAGCTGCGGGCGCGGCAGGTGAGTTATTCGTGCCAACCGCCTGCGGCGCCGATGCCCCGGAAGCACCCGAAGAGGTCTCCAAGCTCCATAATAACGGAGCCGAAGCGAAGGGAACCAGCGCGAACGCCAGCGATTTAAGGAAGGATTTATTGAGTTTCATGATGAAGGCACTAATTCTGCATACTTTACCAAAGAACACAACTTAAAATGACGGAAATTCCTTTCCGCACGTCGCGGACGCCGCATTTCCCAAAAAATTCCAATTCCCCCTTTGACAATTTTCGCCGTTCGCGCATTCCCCAACCGCAGGTCACCGCCCTGCGGAGAATGCCCGCAACTGCCCTTCCCGAAAGGGAATGCTGGGGCACCTTTGCCCGCCCGCTTTCTCTAAATCCTTATGCAACTCTACATTATCGATGCGCGCAACAATGCTCAATGTCCCTACTCTGAAGACCAAATTCGGAACGCCCTTGCAAACGGAACTATCCGACAAGACACGCAAGTGTGCCCTGCCGGCGGTTCGCAATGGAGACCTGTCGGAAAATGACGTATCTCGCCTTCAAAGTTGTAGTCCAAAGTGAACTCGTGAAGCGCCCAAGCGGTGCTACATGGAGTGAACTTCGTGGTCATCTCGATTTACCCTATAAACGACCTTGCCCAGAGTGGACAAAGAGGTTGGAACGTGACATTGGCCTGAAAAGAACGAAAGGCTTGTCCCGATCCTACATCTGGCACCTGTCGTAATTGTGTTCGATCATGTGGACGCTTCGCGTCACGCCGCCACGGGCATCCAGCCATAATGAGCGCGGCGGAAAAAGTAACGATCTTTTGCGTCGTCTTTAACGAAGCACTGGCCGTGCCGTCGATTGCCGTGGAAAAATTTTCGACACGGGCGGACGCCGCTGAAGATTCTACACCGAGCGCGGAAATGCGCTGTCAACAGTTTCCGCGCGCTTCCCGCAATCTGGCACGCCCCGACCGGCATTAAGGGTGCAAAAAAAGCCTCATTTTTCGGCGATAAAAATCCCACCGGCGGTCCATCGGGCTTTGCCTTAATGTCCGAGGCCTTCGGCGAACTCTGGATGGGTGAGTTCTTCCTCAATTTTGAAAGAAAAAAACTCGGGTTCGGAACCGCGTATCAAAACAAATAAAAGTGCCGCCAGTTACCCCAGAGATGTCCTCTTTCGAGTCCCCAGTCTGTTAGTAACGTCCGAAACGCGAGGCAACCGACGTTAAACACCACCACACACCACTCCTCCACCAATGTCACGCACTTTAATTACAAAATTGAAGATAATATCTCGCCCAAGCTCCAGCTACTTATGCTCACCATGCGGCATCCCCAGTGCCTCATGGCCAACATCGGCCGAGTTGGGCGGCTACGGCCTCCTTGGCGAGTTGGCGAGTGCTTGCGGAGACTTTGTCGATGGCTCTGCTTGTTTTGGGCGCAGTGGTTGCTGTTTGCTGCAGATTGTCGTTTAGTTTTTCGACGTCTTTGACGTTCAC
>JAISZI010000015.1 GCA_031269335.1 Puniceicoccales bacterium | reverse complement strand
CGGAGGAACCCTGCGCTTTACTAATGCGAACCAATTGCTTGATGAAAACGGTACCAAGACAGCTTCGTTTACCATTTCAAATAGCGGCGTGCTGGATATCACTAATTTAGATGTCGGGCTTGGTGCGTTGACTGTTGGCGCGAATGGAGGCTCTTTTGTCCTCGGCGAGTCGGGAAGATTGGAATTTCAAAGCCTCACAAGCTGGGATAACGCCAACCCCGTCTTTTTCATTCAGGGCAGCGGCGGCGGTTGGGATTCCTCGACTTCTCCAAATTATGTTTCTTTTGTCACCGAACCTTCTCTCAGCTCAACACAATTAAGTAACGTCGTATTTTCTGGCTATGAAACGGGTGGTGCGGTTGAGCAGGACAGTGTTTCTTTGCGTTGGTTTCTTAAACCCGCCGAAGATGCCCTTCTCACGGCGGAATGGACGGGGCAATCGCAGCCCAATTTTGCCGGTGTAAAATGGAGCGAGCCGGGCAATTGGCTTTCCGGAAGCGGGACCGTCGCCAATGTCCCTGGATCTCTGGGTGGGCTTAAATCTGCCACTTTTCGCGACATAGACGAGCGGCTTGACAGCAAAATAGTCCTTGTGGACAATACCGCCTACACGCTCGCCCACCTCAATATTGAAACCAATACGCGAAAGTTTTTCCTTAACAGCAGTAACGGTGGAAATCTTATTTTTGCGGACGACGGCGATGTCACCGCTCGAATAAAGCACAGCGGTCTCTCCACCCTTGAGATCAGCGCACCTATTCAGCTGAACAGCAACCTGAACCTCGTTCTCAATGCCAAGCACGCTGAGGGCTATGTTATCCTCGCTGGTCAGATCACTGGCACTGGTGGCATCATCAAGACAAGAAGCATTGCAGACAGTGCTACACTCGGGGGCGATCTGCGGATCACTGGTTCCAACAACACCTTCGAGGGAGGTTTTACTTGGGACGACAATATCGGTCATCTGCAAATCCTCTATCCCACGGACAGCACAGCCAACCTAAACGCCACTCCGCTCGGCGAGGGGCTTGTCACCTTCGGCTCTTCGGCGACTTCCGTGACCAGGGTTGAGGGAACGAGAAGCGTCTACCATGTGAATACCCCGGGTGGTTTTCTGCTCTACGGCGGCATTGACTTACAGGAAGGCACTGTACTCGGAGTAGCAAGCAATGCAGCTCGCTATCTGTATATAGACGCTTCGAAGAGCAGCACAGGCATTCTCCTTGCTCCCGGGAACCATGCCATAACTACGAATGTGACGAACGCGAGCTATCGTAAATATTTATACCTTGTCGGCGGTGTCAGCGACCTGGACCCGACGCAGCCCGCCTCCCTCTCGATAAATTCGAATTATATCACCCTTTATCTTATAGGAGACAACTCCTTTGGTGGCATCACCTCAACCTCAGCTGCTACTACTAACATAATTTATCTTAATGGTAATAATATCCTTTCGGGTGGTATTTCAATGAGCGGTTCGTCTGGTTCTCTTTATCTTAATGGTAATAATATCATTGAGAACGGGGTTTCGTTAGGGGGGAGTTATAGTTATCTCTATCTTGGGAATGACAACGCACTCGGAACGGCACCGCTTACCATCAGTGGGAGTACCAGCGTTATCTATGCCACCAATGCCGGTTATAGCACGCTAACTGGCACTGACCCCAACGCGGCGGAACGCCGACGCCGCATTACCAATCAGTTGATATTTACAGGGAGTGCTAGTACCTCCTATCTCCTTGGGAACTTGATGTTTGACAGAAATCAAGGCGAAGATTGGACATTGGACCTCAATTCTATAGATGCCACCCAACTTATACTTCGGCCTGATTCTCAGTATTCGATTGGCACGAGTTCTTCTTTTGGAAAAATCGGACCGGCATTTGGGGAGAATTTTGTGATTTCGGGCGGCGCGAACAAAAAACTTCGATTTGACTACAACAATGCCGGCTACTACATAATGCGCTTTTTTAATTCGGGAAGCACTTACTCTGGCGGTACGGACATTAACGGCTCTACCACTTACAACTTCTACGTTGTCTTGGGAGCCGACTCTGTAATGAATGGCGGCACACTTGAGAGTGGTCCCTTCGGCACGGGACTGATTACTTCTGATAGCAATTTGGTCTTTGTCCCGTGGAGCACCGACCCGACAAAAACAACGCGCACGCTCTCCAATGAAATCAAAATCGGCTCTACTAACCTCAACTTTAACACCATCAGCGTATTAAAAACGAACGAAGTAGAAGTAGAAAATTGCGCCAACACAATTATTCTCAATTCTACGCAGCAGCTTATCTTGCCGCGTGCAATGAATTTCAGTGCCGGCGAGGGTGCTGTGCTGCAGATAGATTCGCAAATCACGGGCAGTTATCCCCTTACGAAAATCGGTGTCGGAGCGGTCGTGTTGACGAACAACAACAACAATTTTTCCCAAGCGAACGTGAACGCCGGTGCGCTTATCGGGCGTGCGGCGGCGGGAGACGTGATCATCGCCCCGCCGAGCACATCCGGTCGCGCTGGATATTTCGGCGCGGGGAATGTCGTAGTCATTGATAACACGGCGTTTGATGTGCAAGCGGACAACTACGCCACCGGGAGGGCGGCACTTGTCGTCGAGACGCCCGGCGCGGTCACGGTTTCCTCTGGTCCGAACGGCGCGCAGCCATTTTACTTGGTGGGGCAAGGGGCGGCGTTCATAGTCGGCGGCGGGGAAGGCGGCACGGGCATGGGCTTCAACGGTGCGGGGATTTTGCGTTTCGACGGCAATTCCACTATCCACGGGCGCGTTGCGCCTGACGCGACGGATGCCCTCGGCTGGCTCGTGGCAGACCGCATGTTAAAAGATACGCCGAACACCACCACCATCGGACTCAACCTGCGCACTAACCACCTCGAAATCAGCAACTCCGGCACGATCTCCATGCAGACTGCGGGACTGCTCTCCGGCGTCGCCGACCTGCACTTCACCAGCGGAGGGGGCACGCTCGACCTCGCTGAAACATCGCAGTCTTTGCGGGCGAGCCTGACTTCCGTGGGCGGCGGCGTGCCAGATACGCGCTACAGCACGATCGGAGCCGACGCCGGTACGGTGGGATACATCAAGTTCACCGCCAACGAAGCCCTTCCCTCCGAAGGCGCGCCTATCCTCTTCACCTTTGGGCAGATAGGAGATGACCACGCCGGGGCGATTCACTTTGTTAATTGGCAGGGAGACACCGACGACGGCCTTGGACCCACGCGTGTAGTCACGACTGGGCACAGGCGCGGCGAGCTTGTGCGCGGGGTCTATCTCGATCAGCCTGGGCAGCCTGATTCGCGTGGCATCACCATTGTCATGCTCAACAGCGACGGGCAAAACGTGTTGCTGCCGCTCGGCGACGAGCTTGTGTGGTCGGGCAATTTGGCGGCGCTCGTCTCGTCGCAACCTAATTCTGAAGACTATTTTGTGTGGTGGGAAGGGGTTTACACTCCGTCGGGCGGTGGTCCCAGCGTATCCAACTGGCGGGACACGGTTTCGCCGGGCATTGCCCGCTATCCGGGGTCGTTGGGTATTTTGACGGACATCGGGAATCTCATCACCTTCGACACCACGGTCGAACCGGGTTCGGCCGACTGGGATTGGTCAAACCTCGTTATTCCCATCACATCGGACGGTTTTTCCGCGGTGCGTGACGATGCCACTAAAGTGGCGTTGGCTGGTTCGATCTTGGTGGAAGGCACGGACAAAGCTGCGCACATCACGTTCGCCTCCGGGCTGAACTTTTCGGACGTGAACGGCAGCCGCCTCACGCTCGACAACGGCGAAGAAGGCAATGTCTCCGTGCTCATCGATGTTAACGCCCGCCTGAGCATCAACCTCCCCATTTTTCTCGTTAGCATAAGCGAGGGTGCCGCACGTTATAACAACCTCATCATCAACACCGCAGACAGCGACTCTATCGTCGAATTAAACGAAACGATCACGGGTTCGCTCGGTTCAGTTCTCTATAAAAAAGGAGCCGGACACCTCTATATTCGCGGCGATAACGACCCGGACCCGCCGGGTGACGACAGCACGCCCATCCCCGGACTCTCCGGCGGGATCGTCCTCGAAGGCGGGCATCTCTACGTCGGCAACCCGAAGTCTATCGGCAGCTACAACGACGGCGCCCGCATCACCTTCAAGGGAGGCACCATCCACCCGGTAAGAGATTGGTATGTGCCGGGTTATGAGAACGGATCAGGTATTTACGAGCCGGGTGCTTATGTCGGTGGTAGTACGCCGCCAAGCCCGGATGCGCCGGACTACGCCGATTTGGAATTGCCTAATAACTACCGCTTTGCGGGCGATTTCAGTGTGGCCGGAAACAAGACGCTCTCCTTCCACAACGACAAAGGTCCGAGCAGCACCAGTGCCACGACGGGCGAAGTCGTCGCCAACAGCACGGTGACTATTCTGGACAAAGACGGCAAACTCGTCCTCGACGGCACGACGATAGGTTCTTCCAGCAGCGCGACTTACGAGGTGACATTTAAGGGACCCGGCGACGTGCTTATCCGCAAATCCGGCGAAACCGGCGTGGGCATCCACCTCATCGCCAATGCGAGTGCCGCCGACGTCGCGGAAGCGACCAGCGGGGGCGGCGCGCCGCCGCTCGTGGAAAGAGCAAGCCCGTCTGTCAAAGGAAATGTGAGCAATATCGGGCACGGCGCGCTGAAACTCTCCAACTACGCAGGTGCGGGCGGCACGACCGATAACACCGTAACCAACAGCAACGTAGGAACTCTCGAAATTGCCACGACGGGAAACAGTTACGGTGGCCTCGTGCAAAACACAGGCACTGGCACAACAACCGTCAATGGTGCTGGCAACACTTTCGCCGGCGGCATAACCACCAGCGGCGGAGGCACTTTCGTCATCAATGCCGCCAACAATGCCAACGGAAACATCTCGGTCTTGGGATCGTCTAAACTGGAGCTTAACGCAGGGGTTGGCCACGCGACAACTTCCGTCACAACTCCCATCACAGCAAACATTTACAGCGGCGGGAAACTTTTGGTTAATGCCACTGCCAGTGCCGCCGGAAGCCTGACTACGGGAAGCAGCAGTGATGCTGCTGGAAGCGTGACCTTGCACAGTGGCGGCATCATCGAGTTCATCGTCGCCGAAAACGGTAGCCACGGCTTCATTTCCACCGGCACGCTAACCGCCCAATCCGGCAGTGCACTCAAGGTCTCCTTTGACGCGAGTTTCAACGCGTCAAATTTCGTTTCAGGATACGCCGTTGACCTCTTTAATAGTCCCAGCCTTACCACCCCCAACGCTCCGACCTTCATCGACAATAGCGGTTGGGCACAGGGGCAAAACGTCACCATCACCCTTGGCGGCAACGCGATAGACCTCGGCACCGACCTCGTGTGGCGCTTCGACAAACTCGCTGAGGAAGGCGAAATCTACATCGGCGACCGCATCTTGCCGGGTCTCTATTGGGACGGCACAATGGGTCAGGTCTGGAACCTCGATACTGCCAACGAGATATGGCGCCACAGCGAATTCTATGAGACCAATCGAGAATATGCCGTGACGAACGGGGGCGAACTCGCTTTTGAAGCCGGAGAACGTGCGATTTTCGACAAACGCCTCCGCGTCGATACCCCCCCCGAAGCTCCCCTGACGCTCGACGTGCAAGTGTCGAACAGTGGCAACGCCATCGAAGTCCACTCCCTGCTCGTCCTCGGAAACGGGAGCGACTTCGTGTTCGACGGCGACGAAATCCGCGTCGTAGGACCCTTCACCCCCGTCGGCGGCACCGGACAGTATGAGGGAGTTCCAGTGCGCATCACCGTCGGCAACCAAGCGAACCCCACCTTTAATAACAAGGTCACCTCGCCCATCCTTCTGGTGGAAAATAGCGGCAAAGCCACCCTCGTCTATAAGGAAACGGAAACCAGCGGCAATGGCGGCAACGATAAGTTCAGCTTTGCCAACGGGATAGAACTCTCTGGCACGAACGCCACCCTCGTCCTCAGAAAAGAAGGCACTGAGATCGTTAATGACGCAGTCACGCCCACCTTTATCATTTCCGGCATAGGAAACGTTGAAAAAACGGGAGGCGGCATGGTAATCTTCAACACCGAACATACTTACAACGGAGTTCCCGTCGGGGACGGAACCTTCGTCGGCGGCGCAACCCGGGTCAAAGAAGGGCACCTGACGGTGCAGAGCGGTCTCGGAAACAGCGGCGAGGGATTGGAATTCGCTTACAGCGTGGGGAGTTCAGGTCCGTTGACCTCCACGCGCAACTACAACGGCGCGATTGAGATAGAGACTGGAGCCATGCTAACTTTCGTCAACACCGCCAGTGATTACGCAAACGGGCAACGCCTCGGCGGGCACATCGGGCACGGGTACGGTGAGATCGGAGCCGACGGCTACACACACGCCGCGTCCATCGACGGCAAACTCGACTTCAACGGCGGCTACATCGAAATCGCCGGCGAACGCAACAGCTTCCAAGGCTCCCTCAACGTCCGAAGCGACGGCGGTGTGCCCAGTAACGCATACCTGAAAATTTCCGGCGGCATAGGCACCATCGCCGAGACCTTCGACGGCACCGCAACCTATTACCACAACCGATTCGCCGGAGAAATAAGAATTCACCAGAACGCGACGGTCGAATTTGCAAACAATAACGATTACCAATACCTCAGCGGCAATATCTCAGGCGCGGGGACTCTAAAGATAGCCGGAAGCATGCCCGTTTATTTCGCCGGAAACGCCAGCACTTTCGTCGGCAAAACCACTGTCGAACCCAACGGTATTTTGCACCTGCACGTCCCCGCCGGAACGCAATACGGAACAACGGGTTCCACCTTTTACACGAAAAGTGCCGCGACACTTTATGTCGGCGGCGGCGGGAGAATATACACGAACACTTTCCAGATGGAAACGAACTCAACCCTCGTCGTGAATCCGGGGAAGTTTACCATTCAAGAAACGGGACTGGGAGAAGGAATAAAAATTGGCACAAACACCAGCGCGAACGTAACCCTTGTGTTCCGCCTCGCCCAAGAAGACGTCAATGAAGACGTCGCCAAACTCGCCCTCAAAAACAGCGGCGGAGGCAGTGCCGGAGTCGAACTCTCTGGCGGAAAAACGCTGCGAGCAGACGCCTTTGGCTACATCCCTCAACCCTCTCAAAACGATAAATTTACGCTCATGTCGGGATTGGACACGATAGGAATGAATATAAACACCATGACAGGAAGCACCGACCGCGAGAAAGGCGAAGCACTCGCCCTGCTAATTTTCAATCAAAATGAGTTGGAGATAATGAACAGCCGCTTCAGTTTGTTTTTCACGGTGGAAGGCAATCTCATGCTCGAACAAACCAGCTACACCGGCATCCCCGAACCCGCCACCTACGGCCTCTTTTCCGGCGTATTTATAGCGGCCTTCGCGCTAATCGGCCGCCGCCGAAAACGTCGCCTGGCTGCAGCGGCATAATGCGGCTTGCGGGCAGATAAGGAGAGGAAAGAGGGGAGAGGATAGGAGAGGAAAGAGGAGATATTGCGCGATATTCGTTTTGTGCCTTTTGTGCTTTTTGTGGTTCAGTTAGTTGAGAAACCACAGAAGGCACAAAAAACACAAAAGGGGATTTGTTGGGGAGCTACAGCGTTCACGCCGGGAGGCTCGATCTTCGCCCCAAAGGGGCAGCTCTAATATAGCCCAGGGCAGCGCCCTGGGTGTTGGGAACCCACAAAAAACAAAGCCCCAAAGGGGCGGTTCCGCTCCAATTGCGGCATAGGAACCGCCCCTTCAGAGGGCTTCTATGGTTAATCACCTGCGAAGTGTAGCGATTTTGTTTCTGGGAAAGGCAGGTGGCGCCACGGGGAAGTATCCAAGAGTAAGCCTTCGTCGGGAATATCCGAAAAATGGATTTCAGCCAGTTGCCCTGTTTGAGCCAAGGGCTGTGTCTTGTTCTGATTCTCGGATTCCGCCCCGTCCGCTGCGGTGCTTGCGGCGAGCCACGCGAGCGTTTCCACTTCGGGCGGGATGCCGGCGGGAGCGGATACTGCCTGCAAGAAGCGTTGCAGGCGGAATTGTTCGTTCACAAAACATCCGTTTTTCTCGAACTCAAACAACCCCGGTATTACCACACTGGCAAGCGATGCCATTGCGTCTGCTTGCGTCGAAAGATAAATGATTTTTACGCCCGATTTTTTTAACAATTCGATCGGGACGCCCAGCGTTGTAATATCTTCGCGCAGAACAACAAGAAGGCGTGTCTCCTCGGCGTTTATTGAGGCGGCGAGATCGTCCAAATTTGCATCGGGCAACCTGTCGATCAAGCCCGTGATCAGGGCGCCGCGCATGTTCGGCGTCCTGTCTTCGCTGAGGAGCAAGCCGTCATTTTCGCCAATATGCCGCGGGAGCCAAAGCCGCCCCGGCATCGTGTTCACAAGTTTTTTCAGCGCTACTTGTTCCTCTACGCAAAGCCGCCCCGATGCAATATATGCCGTATGTCCAGCGTGGTTCCGCAAAAGGGCTGCTGCCACCCTGCGCGCTTCGTCAACGCCCACCGCCACGCCTTCGCACAGGTGATCGAGCACGCGATTGGGAGCCGTCACCATTTTGTAAAGATCGCGTCCCGAATCAGGCATCCAGCAATCATTTACGGCATCGTTGCGGCGCGGCGTGATGCGGAGAATTTTGCCGTCGCGACTCCAGATCGTCGTGTTCACGCCAACACTGCTTTCGGGGCAGATGCTCGGCGTTTGTTTAAGGAACCAGACACGCGATTTGAAACGAAAATCTACGCTGGTGAGTGCTCCCACGGGGCAGATGTCCACGGTGTTGAGTGCGTAATTACTGGTGATCCCGTGCGCCGGATAACACGTTGCCATGGAAGCCGAACCTCGGTTGACGAAACCTAAGACAGGTTCCCGCGCCACTTCGCGGAAAAATCGCACGCACCGGCCGCACAAAATACAACGTTCATTATCCAGCAGGATACGGGGTCCGATTCGCGACTTTTTTGGTTTAATGTTTTTTTCTTCTTCGTAGCGCGAGAAACCGCGCCCGCACGCTGCCGAAAATCGTTGTAAATCGCACTCGCCAGCCTTGTCGCAAATCGGGCAATCCAGCGGATGATTGAGCAGGAGAAACTCGGTTATCTCCTCGCGGCAGGCACGCGTGAACGGCGAATCCAGCCGCACGTGTAAACCCTCCGCGACAATCGTCGTGCACGCAGAGGCCGGCTTGGGCTGCCAGCCGATTTTCATGTCCCCGTTTTCCCCGATTTCAACCGCCCCTGTCGTCCGGTTGCGCAGCGGCATCCCCACTTCCACTAAACACGCCCGGCAATTCCCTGCCACCGATAAATTCGGATGGTAGCAATAGTGGGGAATTTCCCTGCCGACGTGGCGGACGGCCTCAATAAGATTCTTCCCAGCAGGAACGGCGACATCTTCACCATCGAGGTTAATGGAAACGAATGTGGGAGATTTACTAACCTGTGCGGACGACGACTGCATCGGACGACAAGGTGTGCATGTCCGCCATCGACGCAAGCGGGGAACGCCGCCTG
Organism: Puniceicoccales bacterium; assembly: GCA_031269335.1. Taxonomy (GTDB): domain Bacteria; phylum Verrucomicrobiota; class Verrucomicrobiia; order Opitutales; family UBA953; genus CALNBE01. Next base: position 37,574 of record JAISZI010000015.1, on the reverse strand, counting down.
CTCTGCGCCCCGCGTTTTTCTTCGGCGTTTTCCCAAAAAACGGCTTTGTTTCCCTTTCTCGACCTGTTTTCCTCCGTGCAAATGTTGCCACCTGCCACGGAAATCCTCTTGCAATCGCTCGCAAACAACCGCCTGCCGCACGCCATCCTGCTCTATGGCGAGGACATCGGCACACTCCAAAACGCCTGCGACACCATCGCCGCCCGCCTCCTCGAAACTCAACCCCACAAGCTCGCCGTCCACCCCGACCGCCTATTCCTGCGTCCCTCCAACAAAAGCCGCAGAATTCCCATCGACGAAGTCCGCGACACGGTGCGCCAAATCCAGCAAACAGCCTGCATCGGCAAACGCAAAGTCGCCATCATCCTCGAAGCCGAACGCATGGCATCCGACGCCGCCGACACCTTCCTCAAAACCCTCGAAGAACCCCCAGCCGACACCACCCTCTTTCTGCTCACCACTAAACGCACCCACGTCCGCCAAACCATCCTCAGCCGCACCCTCCACTTCCACGTCCCGCCAGCGTCTCCTCCACCCCCCGACCCCGCTTGGGAAGAATGGTTGTTTGCCCTCGATAACTGGATTTGCTCCCTTGCCTCACCCGCAAGAAATACCACCCAACACATCGCCTCCCTCATCTTCACCCTCTATGGCCTCGCGGCACGTTTCGACAAACTCCTTAAAACCGCCGCCTCCGTTGAATGGAAAAAACAAGAAGAAGAAACGGAATCCCTTGATAAAGAACAGAAAGAGGCACTCCAGTTGGGCATCCTCAAGAATATCCGCGCCGCCCGCTACGCAGATATGGAAAATCGCCTTTGCGCCATCCACGCCCGCGCACCTTCCCTCGCACGCACAAACGCGCTCCACACCTCAATCCTCGAACTCGAACGATCAGACCGCCTCCTCGCCACAAACTTTAACGAAATCGCCGCGCTCGAATCCGCCCTCCTGCAATGGATGCGCGCATGGCACGCAAAATAATTTCTCCCCCGCCCCGCGTTTCTTTCCTGCATCAGCGGGGTTTCCTCCATCGGCAAACTCATGAGCGAAGACACCTCCAAAACCCGTCAAAATGACAATGGCGACGACGCCACCGACGTCCAACTCATGCGCCTCGTCGGCGAAGGCGACCAACAAGCACTCCGCATCCTCGTCACCAAATGGCAAACCCCGCTAATCAATTTTTTTTACCGCTCCCTCCGCTCCGTCCAAACCGCCGAAGACCTCACCCAAACCGTTTTTATCCGCCTCTACCGCAACGCCAGCACCTACGAACCCCGCGCCCGCTTCTCCAGCTACATTTTCCATATCGCCCGCAACATCCTCCTCAACGAACACCGCCGCCTCCGCCGTAAACCAGCCGAACCCTGCGACCCAACCGACTTCACCACAGAAATTTCCATCGACAACCAATCCGAACGCCGCTGCGCAGAAATCGAAGAATCCTTCGCCTCCGCCCTCCTGCAACTCTCCGAAAACCAACGCACCGCCCTCCTCCTCCACAAACAACAAGAACTCTCCTACGAAGAAATCGCCAACGTCATGGACGCCACCGTCTCTCTCGTAAAAGCATGGATTTTCCGCGGACGCCAAAAGCTGCGCGAAATCCTCAAAGACCTTTAACAACCACGCACACACCACTGCAACTTTCGCCCCCTCCACGGGGTTTTACGACATACCACGCAAAAACAAACACCATGAACACGGAACCAGCCAGCGATCTTCTCGATCAACACATCGACTCCCTCCTCGCCACACACACGCTCTCCCCGCCTCCGCTTCTTGTCGAAAAAACCCTGCTCGCCATCGCCGAGGACGACAAACGCGTTGACGCCGTCCTCGACGCCCGCCTCCGCCACCTCCCCCTCCCCCCACGCGCAGACCGCGCAGAAAAATTCTTCCGAGCAGCCCTCCATGCCGTCCAGTTCACAAAAATCCTCCGATGGAGCGTTTCCACAATCACCGCCGCCGCCGTCCTCATCTTCGCACTCCACTTTCCCTCCCATACTAAATACACGCCGGAAGAAATACTCGCCAAAGCCATCGCCGATGACCCCGCCCTCGACTCCCTCCTCCAACCCGCAGAACCCGTCATACTAGACCACGAGACCGTCCAAGCGATCTCCGGCCTCAACAACAACGCCCTCGCCTGGCTCGAAACACTCACCACCTTCTATGAAGACTAAAACATCTTGTCGCCACCTTCGCACGGCTATCTTTTTCGCCGCTTCCGCCATCACCGCCGTCGCCGCCGAGTCGAATGTAAAAACCGCCCAGCCAACCCCCACCCCGCCCGCGCCAACCCAGACCCAGCCGCCGACCAAAACGACGCCCGCCCCCAACAGCATCACTGACGACACCCTAAACACGCTTTCAACCGACGAAGTGCGCACCCTCATCCGCATCGTCAACCTCCCGCAAGATAAACTCGAATCCCTGCGCCAATCCATCGACATCCTCGCCAAGATGACGCCAGAAGAAAAACAGTCCCTTCGCAAAAAGCTCGAACAACTCCGTAACGCTCCCCCCGGTGCCCGCCCGCCGCCCTTTCGCAGAGACCACAACGTCGTCCTACGCTACTGGCGTCTATTGCCCCCGGAAAAATCCCGCGAAGAACAAACAAAATTCAACAAAATGACCCGCGAAGAACGCCGCGAATACGTCCGCGAAATCCTCAAAAAATTCCCCCACCGCCCCCCTCGCCCCCCCCAATCCGCGCATCCCTCGCATTCGTCCCGCCCCCTTCACCCCTCTCAATCCGCGCACCCCACCCGTCCTCCCCGCCCCCTCCACCCACCGCCAGATATGCCCCCTCCGCCGCAAAAAAACACAGGAGACAGCGAGTAGGAGATAGGGAGTAGGAGATAGGGAGTAGGAGATAGGGAATAGGAGATAGGGAATAGGAGATAGGGAATAGGAGTTTCCCCGATAGCTTCTGAGAAGAGCGTGCACACAGAGCAAGTGCTGTGCCCGCCGTTTACGGCGGGGTCTCGATCTTAGCCCCAGAGGGGCGGTCCTAATATACGCCGCAGGTACTTAGGAAAACCACAAAAACCACAGAAGCCCCAAAAGGGCGGCACCAATGTCATCCCAGGGCAACGCCCTGGGGAAGGATGGGGCGACGGCGACGGAGCACGCCAATTTACCCACGCCAACGGCGCATCCGATAGCCCAGGGCGTTGCCCTGGGCTGGATTGGTGCCGCCCCTTTGGGACTATGGTTAATGAGATGATATCCGAATACCCAGGGCGTTACCCTGGGCTATATTAGGACCGCCCCTTTGGGGCTAAGATCGAGCCTTTCCCTCTCTCCTCTCCTCTCCTCTCCTCTCCTCTCCTCTCCTCTCCTCTCCTCTCCTGCCCCCGCCGTTCACGGCGGGCGCAGCACTTGCTCACAACTCACAACTCACAACTCACAACTCCAAATAGAGGGGGATATCTCCTTTGCTGTGAAAAAAGGCATGACAAGAGGCGCGGACATTGTTTTTTTTGCGGCATGTCCCAATTAGTAGTTTTTGCTGAAGTGCAAGGAGTTCAGGACTTGCTTGGTAAAACGATAGACCTTGTTGCTACGCACGGTCCCATTTGGTTTTGGCGTATGGTCGGTGCGGTGGTTGTGTTGGCGGTTGGGCATTGGGGTGGGCGTTTGTTTGTGCGTGTCGTTGAAAAGATGTTGGAGCGCACGCGGTTTGACGTGACGTTGAGGCGTTTTTTTTGTCGTGCGTTGCAAAGTTTTTTATTCGCGGTCGTAGTATTGGTGGTGTTCGATATTTTTGGGGTGCAGACGACTTCGTTTATTGCCCTGCTTGGTGCGATCGGGTTGGCACTTGGGTTGGCTGTGCAGGGGGCGCTTTCTAACTTTGCGGCGGGTGTCATGCTCATCATTCTGCGTCCGTTCAAGGTGGAGGATGCTATTGAGGTCGGGAGTATTGCGGGGATTGTCGAGGAGATTGGTATTTTTTCTGCCCGTTTGCGGACGGCGGACAATCGCGTTATTATCGTTCCCAACGCGACATTTATGGCGCAACCGGTGACAAATGCTACGGCTAACCCGTTGCGCCGAGTGGACTTGTTGATCGGTGTTGGCTACGGGGACAATCTTGACACGGTGAAGCGCATTATCAGTGGTGTGCTGAAGAAGGATACCCGTGTGCTCGAAACGCCGGTGGCGGCTGTTTTGGTTGATTCGCTGGGGGAGAGTGCGGTCAATATAGCGGTGCGTTCTTGGGTTAATACGCGGGACTATGCGGCGGTGCGGGCAGATTTACTGGAAAAAATCAAGGGGGCGCTGGAAGCCGGCGGTTGCACGATTCCGTATCCGCAGTGCGATGTTCACCTTGCCGGCGGTGCTTCGCATGCGACATCGCCGTCTGTCGTCCCATGAAAGTGCCGCTTGATGAAACGCCTCTGTCGGTCGCGCCAGCGGAGAAACGGGAGTCGATTGGGGCGATTGTCTCTCGTTTGGCTGTGGAGTGTCGCGAGCGGGATGTGACGTTGGGGGGGCTGGTGGAACGGTTGGAAGGGCGGTCGTCGTTGTTATTGGTTTTCTTATTGGCATTGCCGTTTTGTCAACCTGTGCCGCTTGCTGGTTTTTCTACGGTAATGGGTGCGCCGTTGGCGTTTTTGGGGTGGCGTTTGATGATTGGGGGGGAGTTGCGACTGCCGCGACGTTACGAGGGGGCGATTGTGCCAAAAAAACTTTTTCCGGTGCTGTTGGGCGGGGCAGGGCGTTTGCTGCGTTGGATGGAGCGGCATTTGAAGGAGCAGTGGGGAAATCTTCTTGCGCCGGCGTGGGTTGCGCGAGTGTGTGGCGCGAATATCTTTGTGTGTGCGTTGTTGTTGGCGTTGCCCGGATTTATCCCGTGTTCAAATTTTTTTCCTGCGTTTGCCATTGCACTTACGGCGGCGGCGTTGCTGGAGTCGGACGGCAAGATGTTGGTCCGTGCTGCGGTGGCATCGGTGATAAACCTTCTTTTTTGGGGAACCTGGGGTGTGCTGATATGGCTCTACGGGTGGGCGGTTGTGAAAAAAACCGTCACCTGGGTGCAATCGCTGGTGTGCGCTGGTTGAACGTGCACACACACAAAGAACCACAGCCGGGTAGCTGTGGTGTGCGGGTGGGATTCGCCCGCATGTCTTGTAGCGGCAATGCGTTACTTGCTCGCGGGGGCAACCTGCGCGGCGGTTTCGACGAAACGTTTTTCGCGCACCTTGGTCGCTTGTTTGCCGAGGCGTTTGCGCAGATAGAACAGGCGTGCCTTCATGGGCACGGACTTGCGTTCGACGACCACTTTCTCGATCAACGGGCTGTGGACGGGGAAGACGCGTTCGACGCCTTCGCCGTAGGAGATGCGGCGCACGGTGAATGTCTCCGCTATGCCGCCGCCTTTGCGCGAAATGACGATTCCGGAAAAAATCTGTGTTCGCTCTTTTTCGCCTTCGCGGACGATGGTGTAAACTTTTACACCGTCGCCTACTTTGAAATTGTCTCGTCCGCTTTTAAGCTGGGACGCATTGACGGAATTAAGGATTTGCTGACTCATGAGTGTTAGTTTGGTTTTTTCTAAAAAGGTCTGGGCGGCGGAGCCGTGTTTTTGCGATTTGTTGTTCGTGCCGCCATTGATTGATTGCGCCGTGGTTTCCACTGAGGAGGACGGGCGGAACGGGCAATCCACGGAAAACCGCAGGTCGCGTGTATTGCGGAAAGGAGAGAAGGTTGTTGTTGAAGCTGTCTGCGGTCAAGGAGTTTTCTTCGCCTAACACGCCGGGGATGTGGCGCACAACGCAGTCCGTTAAGACGGCGGCGGCAAGGGAGCCATTGGTGAGCACGTAGTCGCCGATGGAAATCTCGCGTGTGACCAAGGTGTCGCGCACGCGCTGGTCAATGCCTTCGTAGTGACCGCTCAAGAGGACGAGGTGCGGCAAGGTGCTCAGGGATCGGGCGAGTGCGCCGGTGAGTGGTTCTCCGTCGGGGCACAGGTAAATGACCGGGCATCCTTCGGGCGGGCGCACTGCTTCGATGGCGTCGAAGAGCACTTTTGGGGACAACACCATGCCGGCGCCGCCGCCAAAAGGCGCGTCGTCCACGCGCCGATGTTTGTCTTGAGACCAGTCACGAATGTCGTGGACGACGATTTCGAGCAGCTTGTTTTCCACGGCACGACCGAGGATGCTTTCTGAAAAGAAACCCTCCGTCATTTTTGGGAAAAGCGTGAGCAAGTCGATGCGCATGGTATCCGGCAGGGACAAAAAAACACTGCCCCACGATGAGAGGGGACATGTCGCCGAAAAAAAGACACCCCGCGTTTAGGCGGTGGCAGTATCCACAGGCGCGGCTTTACGCGCTGCTTTGCGGGCGGTCTTGATGAGAGAGCGGGCTGTGTCGGACGGCTGCGCACCTACGCTGATCCAGTAGTCCACGCGGTCGAGGTTGAGGCGCAAAGGCTCGGTTTTACCTTTGGCGCAGGGATTGTAGATACCGAGAATCTCAACAAAACGCCCGTCGCGACGAACGGTTTGTTCGCAGGCAACCATGCGATAGTTAGGGGCGTGTGTCGCGCCGTGACGTTGAAGACGAATACGAACCATGTGTTAAAAAAAGTTTTTACGTTTTGTTGTTTCCAAGAGCGAACGGAGGACGTCGTTTTCCGATTGTTTGTCAACAAAGGTTTTCATCGCGTCTTTTTTTTCTGCAGCCGTGTGCGACCTCACTCGATCAACGCCCGCAACGCGGGTAATGCCGCCCGCCAGTCACTTCTGTCCGGCATGTCGCCGACGAGTCGCGAGAAAAGCTGGGTCTTCGCCTCTTTCAACGCTTCCACGCGTGCCTCCACCGTGCCCTCGGTTGTCATGCGATAGACAAAAACCGGGTTTTGCTGCCCGATGCGATGTGCCCGGTCAATGGCTTGTTCCTCGACGGCGGGGTTCCACCACGGGTCGAGCAGAAAAACGTATTCGGCGCTGTTGAGCGTGACGCCCGTTCCCGCTGCCCTCAAACTCGCCAGCATCACCGCAGAGCCTTGGCATTGTTGAAACATTGCTACGGGCGTGCCCCTGTCCGCCGTTGCGCCGGTTAGCCGAAAAACCGGTATTGAGGAGAAATGCCGCTCTATGAGCAGTGCCACGCGGTCAATCAGCCGCACAAATTGGCTGAAAACGACTACTTTTTTCCCGCTTTCAATCACTTCTGCGAGCCGTTCTGCAAGCACGGTGAGTTTGCCGGAAGCAGACAGCGGGCTGTTTCGATGGTTGGGCAACAATGCCGGGTCGCACGCAACCTGCCGCAGGCGCGTGAGTAACGCGAGGAAACTCGGCATGCGCAGCGGCGCACGCGTGTCCGGCGCATCATCGGAGGTGTCGTCGAGGGCGGCGAGTCCTTCGGTGGCGATTGCCCGGTAAAGTTCCCTCTGCGTCTCGCTCATTTGACAGGGCAGGGGCATGACAACTTTGGGCGGCAATTCTGGTGCCACGGCTTGTTTTACGCGCCGCAATACAAAGGGTGCCACCTGCGACGCAATTCGCGTAACGGCAGCGGGATCGCGCTCCAAGAGCGCCTCAAACACGCGGAGTTCCCCCAACAAACTGGGCATGAGGAAACGGAAAATCGTCCAAAGATCGCGCGGATGATTTTCGAGTGGCGTCCCCGTAAGTGCCAGCCGCCGTCGGGCACGGATGCCCATGCAGGCGCGAGCCGTCTTGGAATCGGGGTTCTTGATGAACTGCGCCTCGTCGAGGACGGCGTAGGCGAACTCGATGTCCGTCAATGCTGCTCGTGATAGACGCAGATTGGCGTAACTTGCCAGCCACAGAACGGGATCGGGGCAAGCCGTCCAGTCGTGCCCGCGCCGAAGGACGCGCACTGGCGTTTCTGGGAAAAAGCGCGCCGTCTCCGCCGTCCACACGGGAATCACACTCGCCGGGCAAACAATGAGAACGGGTTCGCTTAATGCCGCCCCGCCACCGTGAATCAGCGCGAGCGTCTGCACCGTCTTCCCTAAACCCATCTCGTCCGCCAACAAGGGATGCGCCCCTAATGCGAGTAGATGCGCCAGCCACGCGACGCCCCGTGCTTGGTAAGGACGCAGGAACGCGGGCAAGTTTGGCGGCAGCTCAGGTTCGCTTGATAGCGCCGCACGCCACGCCGACAGCGGGGCGGACACCTCCGTGCGCAAACGGTCGTCGGCAAGCAATGCGGGTAAGTTGTGCCGCGGCAACTCCGCCGGGTGCGCGCCCCATTGTTCGATCGCCGCACGCTGTTTGTCATTAAGCCTGACCAACCCTAATTTAGGCATGAACACCGCTGAACCAGGCGAATTCAACACCCGCCGCGTCAGTTTGTCGGGCAACAAATTATCGCCGAGGCACAGGCGCCAACGAATGCGAAAACACCCGCCGTCGAAACGCTTCTTCGCCAGTGAACCGCTGCCGCCGCCGCCGGTGACAGCTGGGGTGTAATCGTCGGTGTCTTCTAAAATATCCCCGTTTTCAGGCATTTCTTCGGCATCGGCGCGCAAGAGCAAAGGCGGTGCCTCGCGTGCGAAATCTGCCAACGATTCCTCCCCTTCCACCCGCCACCGTTGCTTCCATTTTGGTAATTCTTCGCGGATGAAACGCATTACCCTCGCCGATGGTGCCAGATACCACGCTGTTTTCCCGTCAAAGGAGAATCCCCAGTGGCGTGCACGCGTCGCCAGCCGCAGCAAGGCTTCGCTTTGGCGCAGGTTGATCGTGTTCGGGGACGGTGCTTCGGTGCCGTAAGCGGGCACGACTACGCCGTCGCTCGCCGTCCAACGCGGTTCGCAACGCACACCGCCGTCATCTTCGACCGAAAACGCGAGCAGAAGCAGCGCCGCCTCGTCGGTGTCGTCCGTTTGCGCCGGTGCGGAGTGCTCGTTTTTAGGACGCGACCTAGCGGACGCGGCGGGTGCGTTGTTGGGGATTCCGGTGCGCCCCGCCATCTCGTCGCCCACTAATTCTTCAAGCTCGTAAAGTGTTGCTGCCGCCAATGCTGCGCCAAGCGCGGCACTTTCCGTCGTGGCACGCCAACGCAGGTGCCCGTCGCGCCATTCCACTATCGCACGTCCCCCGCCGTTTTCCCATTGACCGCGTGCGGCTACCTCATCGTTTGCGGCATTGATTTCGCGTATTTCCCCTCGCCGATAAATCGCCCGTGCGGCTTCCAACACCTCTGGCGCAAACTCGTTTTCCCAGCACATCTCTGCCAACCGCTCCAACCAAAGCGTGAGTGCGGTTTCAGAGTGACTTCTTTTTACAAGACGCAACGGCATGGCAAACGCGTCACCACACCGGCAACCTCGCCATCAAGCAATCCCGCATTGTCCCACTGACAAAAAAACCGCCCTGCGCGCCAAGGTCGCCGATTGCGCGTTTAACGTCCCCACGCCAACCCAACCGCAAATAACGCACTGTGTCCGAGTAAAAACGCCGCCGTTTTCCCAAGGAAAACATTGTAGCCGGCAGGCTCGCGCACGCGAAAGAATCCCCACACCAACGCCGTCGCCAACGGCGCCACCGCCAACGATAAGAGCACCAGCGCACCCGCCAACCCTGCCATCCACAATCCCACGGGCACCAACAAAGACACCGCCATATTCGCCGCATAAAACCTGACTGCGAACTTGCGCCCAAAGCGCACAACCGTCGTGCGCTTGCCCGCCAACCGGTCTGTTTCCATGTCACGGACGTTGTTCACTACGAGTATGTTAACCGCTAACAAGCCGCAGGAAAGTCCCGCCGCCCACGCCGTAGCGGGGAACGCTCCGCACTGCACTCGCGCCGTGAACAACACCGCCACAAATCCGAAAAATATCAACACAAATATATCGCCTAACCCATTGTAAGCCAACGGAAAGGGTCCATCCGTGTAGGCGAGGCACGCCGCAATGCAAAGCACGCCGACGCCCACCAACCACCAACCGCCCCAAAACGCAAGCGGCAGTCCCACGACAAACGCCGCCGCCGCCGCTATCACGGTAGCACGCCGCATCGCCGCCGGCGTTATGCGCCCCGTTGCGACCATGCGTTCGGGTCCAGTCCGCAACGGCGTGTCGGCACCCCGCTCAAAATCGCCTCGGTCATTGGCAAAATTACACGTAACTTGCACAAGCAACGCAAAAAAAGATGCCAGCCCAGCCGATCGCCACGCAAAACCACCCGCCGCCGCCGCGCACGCCGAACCCAGCATCACCGGCGCCAACGCCGCCACCAAGGTTTTCGGACGGCACGCATGCCACCAGCCCCACATCTGCGAAAACGCCGCCCGCATAATGTGCCCCTCGTTGCCCAGCCTTACCGCCGTCTCGACCCGCCGCGCCGTTGCCCGCCCCCGCCCGTTCGCGCCGGACGCAGCGCCGCAGCCTCGTTGTTGCGCAAACGGTAAACAATGCGCGCCTGCGTAATGTCGGAAGGATCCATTTCCACCCGAACCCAGTCGCCCACTATTATTTTGATGAAGTTCTTCCGCAATTTTCCTGATATGCGCCCGAGGACGACATGCTTGTTGGGCAATTCGACGCGGAACATCGTGCCAGGCAAGACCTGGATAACGCGTCCTTCGAGTTCAATGAATTGTTCTTCTGCCATTTATGTGCTTTTGAGTGTGCTGTAAAAGAGACCGAGTTTAAGTGAAAAGGGAGCGAAGTGTCTTTTGCTTCAAACACCGTGTCAAACCACAAAAAACACGGGATCAGACTTTCTTCCCTCACCGCTTAAAACGTTGACATCCTGCCCGCCCTCACTTTCCATGCCCCGACTTCACGCTGTCTTACTTCAATGAAAAGGCTCATCGCTTCCGTCATCACTTTCTACGCCGAGGGCTTCAGACGTATGACCCTCGGAAAAACGCTGTGGGCGATCATCCTGATCAAATTGTTCGTCATTTTCGCAGTCTTAAAACTCTTCTTCTTTCCCAATCTCCTAAATTCTCGCTTTGACACCCCCGAACAAAAAAGTGCTTATGTAGCCAAACAACTCACTGCCCCGCACGGTAACTTACTTCCCGAACAACACCAAAAACACACACCATGACAGACTTCGTTTTACTCGACTGGTCCCGGGCGCAGTTCGCGCTCACCGCCATTTACCACTGGCTATTCGTGCCGCTCACGCTCGGCCTTGGCGTCATCATGTCCATAATGGAGACCCTCTACGTCAAAACCAACGACCCCAAATGGCGTAGAACCACCCGCTTTTGGATGAAGATTTTCGGCATAAACTTCGCCATCGGTGTCGCAACCGGCATCATTCTCGAATTTGAGTTCGGCACAAACTGGTCAAACTACAGCTGGTTCGTCGGCGATATTTTTGGCGCGCCGCTCGCCATTGAGGGTATCTTCGCTTTTTTCATGGAAGCCACCTTTATTGCGGTCATGTTCTTTGGCTGGGATAAAGTGAGCAAACGTTTCCATCTCGCTTCCACCTGGCTAACAACCGCCGGTGCGACCCTCTCCGCGCTCTGGATTCTCGTGGCAAATGCTTGGATGCAACACCCTGTCGGCATGGAATTTAACCCCTCCACCGTGCGCAACGAAATGGTGGACTTCTTCTCCATCGTTTTTTCCCCCGTCGCCGTAAACAAATTCTTACACACCGTCTTTTCGAGTTGGATGCTCGCCGCCGCCGTCGTCACCGGTATCAGCTCTTGGTATTTGCTTAAAAAACGCGAAACAACTTTCGCTCTCGATAGTATAAAAATCGCCGCCATCATGGGTCTCGCCGGCCTCGCCCTCACTCTCTTCACCGGCGACAAATCCGCCTTTCACGTTGCTTCCTCTCAACCAATGAAACTCGCCGCGATGGAAAGTCTTTACAACGGACAAAAATCGGCGGGTTTAACAGCCATCGGCATTGTAAATTATGAAAAAAAACACAACGACAACTCCCCGCCAATGTCATGGGAAATTACTATCCCGAAGATACTTTCGTTGCTCGCCTCTCACGATTTGGACGGTTTTGTCCCAGGTATCTGTGATATCATAAACGGCGGCTATCAAACAAAGGACGGAGTCGAACTTTCTGTTTCCGAAAAAATCCGCCGCGGCAAACTCGCCCTCGCCGCCCTCGCCGATTATCGCAAAGCCGCCGGTGCCAACGATACCGCTGCAATGCAGGAATCGCGAACACGCCTCGACACACATTTCAAATACTTTGGATACGGCTATTTCAACACGCCGGATGAAGTCGTTCCCAACGTGCCTCTCATCTTTTACTCTTTCCGCATAATGGTCATTCTTGGTCTCTACTTTATCGGGTTTTTTATTGTGACATTGGTTTGCATTTTCAAAAAGAACTTCCACGAAAAAAGGGGAATGCACTGGATTGCAATTTTCTCTGTTCCAGCGGCTTATATCGCATCGCAAGCGGGTTGGATAGTCGCCGAGGTCGGACGTCAACCCTGGGCGATACAAGATATCCTTCCGGTCAATGCCGCCGTTTCCGCCATTCCATCTTCGTCCGTAAAAATAACATTCTTTATTTTCCTTACACTGTTCTCCGTTCTCCTCCTCGCCGAGCTGCGCATCTTGTCAAAACAAATTCAGCTGGGTCCCGAACCAGAAGAAACCGGCGCCGAAAAATAAAAATCTCTGCCAAACCTTTTTTTAATCCTCTACCAAAAACATAAACATGGACACGCTTCGCTTTTATCAGGAATACTGGTGGTTCCTCGTCTCTCTCCTCGGGGCATTGCTCGCCTTTATGCTCTTCGTCCAAGGCGGACAATCCCTTCTCTACTCCATCGGGAAAACAGAGTCTCGCCTCGATATGCTCTTGCGTTCTCTTTCAAAAAAATGGGAACTGACTTTCACGACACTCGTTACTTTCGGCGGCGCTTTTTTCGCATCTTTCCCGCTGTTCTATTCTACAAGCTTCGGGGGCGCATACTGGGTGTGGATGCTGATACTTTTTAGCTTCGTTGTCCAAGCGGTTTCTTATGAGTATATTTCAAAAAAAGGGAATCTCCTCGGGCGTAATTCCTATCGCGCATTTCTCTTCGCAAATGGTCTCCTCGGTCCCTTGTTGCTCGGTGCTGCCATTTCGACCCTTTTCACTGGAGCAGAGTTTGTTGTGAACAAAGAAAACCTCACAGAGACGGTTGCTTTCGCACCCATTATTTCAACTTGGAAAAATCCTTGGCACGGTCTCGAAGCACTTGCAAATTTTTGGAACTGCGCTTTCGGTATCGCCGTCTTTTTCCTGGCGCGATCCCTCGCCTGCCTCTACTTTATAAACAATATCGCTGATGACGAAATTCGCGCCGACTCACGTCGTTTTCTTTGTCTGAACGCCGCAGGGTTTCTGCTCTTTTTCTTGCCGTGGCTTGTGTTCCTGCTCCTTAAAAGCGGCTTCGCAGCAAACGCCGCCGACGTTATTGTTTCAGAAGAATATAAATACTTAAATAATTTCATCGCGCTCCCTTGGACAGCCGCACTTTTGTTGATCGGTGTCGTTCTCGTTCTAACGGGCTTTGCGACAACTCTGTTTAAGCCAAATTTCACAAAGGGAATTTGGTTCTCCGGACCGGGGACAGTTTTCGCCGTGCTCGCAATTCTGCTCGCCGCAGGGCTGAACAACACCGCTTATTATCCCTCGACTGTTGACATGAAAAGCTCGCTCACTCTCGCAAATAGCAGTTCCAGCCTTTTCACATTGAAAACGATGTCCGTCGTCTCCCTGTTCATCCCCTTTGTCCTCGCTTATATCTCCTACGTCTGGCGTAAGTTGGATAAGGAAAAAATAAGCCGCGAATCCCCTCGTTGATGCGCTGATTTGAGCTTTTCCTCCCGGCGATTACAAAAAGTGAATCCGGACAAAATCCCTTGAAAATAGACAGAACCGTTGAAATTTTTCGGCAAAAATAATTTTTCTGCTTCCCATTTTCCACATTTCTACATTCTTTGCGTCACACATGGACACTTTTTTTAAGGTTCTCTCCGGCATATTGCTTGGTGTAATTATCTGCTTTGCATGGGATTTTAAGGAAACCCACGAGGCTGCCAAAAAAGGTTTGAAACCGGGCTGGGTGCCCATCAAACCGCTGGCACCGCCGCCTAAGCCCGCACCTAAACCTGCTGCTCCCCGCATCGCGACATCACCCGCCCCCGCGCCGCGCCAACAACCGCCTGCCTTACCTCGGACGCAGAGACCCGCACCATCGCCGCGACAAGCTCCGATGACGTCGGTCGCCTTCGCTAAACTCGCTGGCGAACCGTGGCGTTGGCCGGCGCGCACGCAACTCACTGTCAATATGGATATTCCGCTCATGGAGGCGAATGTGAAAGTGGGTATAATTCCACTCAAAGCCGGGACCGAAGTGAGCGTGTTTCGCATACTATCAAACGGTCAGGTTCACGCCCGTGCACAGGGACAAGTTTTCGCCATTCGTGCAGAAAACACTGACATCGCACGCCGTATTTTGCCCGAAGGAACACCACGCCCCCCGCCACGCCCGCGCCCTGTCCTCCCACAGCCATCGACAAGGTCGTCGCCTGCTAAGTCTTCCCCGCGACCTGCCAGCTCGCGCCAGACTCCCAAATCAGCACCGGTGGAGGAACCCCCGGCAAGCGGCGGCGGATCACTTTTCGGAGTGCCCATTCAGTAAAAAGTAAAAAACGCCTCGCGCAACTGCCGACACCAACCATGTCCGACGCTACGAACCGCACGCTCTCCCTGTTTTCATGGAACGTGAACGGCTACCGTTCAATTATCGCCAAGACTTTTCACTCCTTTCTTGAAGAACATTCGCCGGATATTCTCTGTCTCCAAGAAATTAAAATGAACATGTCTTTTAACGGCGATTTCACCCTGCCGTATCCCTATCAAATTTTTCATCCAGCCGAGAAAAGCGGCTACTCCGGCACAGCCATTTTAAGCCGCGTCAAACCGCTCTCCGTTTCGTCGGACTTCGCAGGAGAACATCCACGCGAAGGCCGTGTGATCTGCGCCGAGTTTACAAATTGCTACGTCGTCTGTGCCTACGTCCCCAACGCCCGCCACGGTCTCACGCGCCTTGATTACCGCCTGAGCTGGGACACCGATTTCAGAGAACACCTCACCCAACTTGCCACAAAAAAACCAATCTTTGTTTGCGCCGATTTCAATTGTGCCCACACAGAAATTGACCTCGAGAACCCCGCGCAAAATCGCCACTCCGCCGGATTTTCAGATGAGGAACGAGCGAGTTTTACCCGCCTACTCGAAAGCGGTTTTCACGACACCTTTCGCGAAAAAAATCCGGATGCCATTAAGCAATACACATGGTGGAGTTACCGAATGCGGGCACGAGAACGTAACATCGGGTGGCGCATCGATTACTGGCTCGCTTCTACATCACTCTCAAACGCATGGCACTCCCCACAAATTCACCCCAATATCGCCGGCAGCGACCATTGCCCCGTTAGCATTGCAGCAGATGCGCTCTTATTTGTATAACGACACAACGACTGTGGAGCGTAGGAATTCACCCAGTTCTTATACAGATATCGACTCTCTCCTGGGTCAATATCTGCATAGACCTCCCGGTTGTTACCTTGCCATGCTGAAGGAGGTTGGGGAGATGAGGGGGAGTTCTTCGGTGGCGTTGGTGTCTTTGTTGAAGCGCATGGAGAGGAGTTTGGTGACGCCGCGTTCTTGCATGGTGACGCCGTAGATGGTGTCGGCGGCGGAGACGGTGCGTTTGTTGTGAGTGACGACGAGAAATTGTGAGTAGCGGGTGAATTCGCGGACGATATCGGTGAAACGTCCGACGTTGGCGTCGTCGAGTGGGGCGTCGAGTTCGTCGAGGACGCAGAAGGGGGAGGGTTTGACCATGTAGATTGCGAAGAGGAGGGCGACGGCGGTCATGGTGCGTTGTCCGCCGGAGAGTAGGGAGATGCCGCGGAGTTTGGTGCCTGGGGGGCGGGCGATGATTTCGATTCCGGAGTCGAGTGGGTCTTCTGCGGCGATGAGTTGGAGGTCGCTGGAGCCGCCGTTGAAGAGGCGTTCAAAGGTGAAGATGAAGTTTTTGCGGATTTGGTTGAAGGTGTCGTTGAAGAGTTGTTGGGAAGTTTGGTTGAGTTCGTCGATGGCTTTGGTGAGTTCGTTTTTGGAGTTCCAGAGGTCATCGGATTGGGTTTTGAGGAAGTTATGGCGGTCGCGCAGTTCGGTGTATTCTTCGATGGCGGCGAGATTTAGTGCGCCCATGGAGTTGATGCGGTCGCGCAGTTCGGTGATTTCGTGGACGAGTGGTGTCCAGTCGGTGGCGTCCAGGGCGGCGAGGTCTGCCTGGGTTGGTTCGCCGCGGTCGCGGCGGGTGCGGGGGCGTGGGGAAAGGGTAGGGGTGGAGTCGTCCTCGTCATTGAGTTCGTCGAGGTTGACTTTGGTTTCAAATTCTTCGTCGGCGAGCCAGAGTTGGCGTTTCCAGTCGAGGGTGGTGATGTCGTGTTGGTATTCGGTGCGGACTTTTTCGGAGAGGAAGGCGCATTGGGAGGTTTGTTCGGCGAGCTGGAGTTCGCAGGATTTGAGGAGGGTTTCGTTTTCGTGGAGGGAGGTGCGTTCGGAGCGCAGGGAGGCGTCTGTTTGTTCGATGTCGTTTTCGATTTTGGCGTGTGCGGCGCGGTTGTTTTCGAGGGTGAGGAGGACGGAGGCGATGGTTTGTTCGAGTTGGGAGGCGCGGGTGCGGGAGTCTGAGGCGAGTTGGGAGAGGGAGGCGATTTGAGCGTCCATGGTGTCGAGTTCGTGGAGGCGGGTGTCGCGGCGGGAGCGGGTATCGGTTAGTTCGTTGCTGATAGAGGCGAGGGCGTTGTCTATCATGTGGAGGTGTTGGCGTTTGGTGGCGAGGCTGAGGCGGGTGTCGTTGAGGGTGTCGCGGGCTTGGTCGGTTTCGCGGCGGGCGTTTTCGAGTTGTTGTTCGAGGGAGGTGATGGTGTCGCGGTGGGTGGAGATTTGGGTTTCTTTTGCGAGGAGGTTTGCGCGGGCTTTTTCCATGCGTTCGAGGGCGAGCTGGCGGTTGTTTTCCAGATCGGCGATTTGTTTTTCTTGGCGGGAAATGGCGTCGTCGTTGGTGGTGAGGATTTGGCGTGTGGTGCGTTCTTCGGCGTGGAGGGCGGAGAGTTCTTCGGAGAGGGTGGAGAGGCGGCGGCGGTGGGTTTCGGCGAGGGTTTCGTTTTCGTCCATGCGCGTATGGAGTGTCATGGCGGCGATGTTGTGGGTGGTTAGTTCGTCGTTGGCGGTGGCGAGGGTTTGTTTGAGTTGGCGGATTTCGTTTTCGCGTTGGAAGAAGCTGTTTTCTTTTTTGCCCTTGGGATTTTTTTTGCCGCTGTAGATGAGGCCGCGGCGGTCAATGAGTTCGCCGGCTGCGGTGGCGACGAGGAGAAATTCGAGGGTGGGGTGTGTTGTCCAGTATTCGAGGAAGTTGGTGAGTGTATCGGTGAAGAAGCAGCCTTCGAGGAGGGCGTTGAGGCGGGGTGTGTGGGTGGGGTTTTTGGCGTGGATGACCGTAGATGCTGGGCGGAGGATGGGGGTGGATGTGGATGTGGTGGTGGTGGCGGTAGATGGGGGGGGGATTTGGAGGACGGCGCGACCGAGGTTTTTTTCGTCGAGGGCGGCGACGATGGTGGGGATGCGGGAGGTGTTGTCGATGACGATGGCTTCGGCGGCGTTGCCGAGGAGGTTTTCGAGGAGGGTGGCGTCGGCTGGGTTTTCGATGGAGAGGATCGAGTTGAGTGGTTGGGCGGCGTCTGGGGGGATGGCGTCGGTGAGATCGCCGCGCAGGATGGCTTTTGCGCCGTCGGAGAAGCCTTCGAATTTGGCGTGAAGTTGTTCGAGCATAGTGAGTTGTGTGCTCAAACGTGCGACTTGGCGGTCTGCGTCTTGAATTTGGCGTTGGGTTTGGCGGAACTCGGCGATGAGGCGTTTGCCTTCTTCGGTGACTGTTTCGACTTGGGTGCGGGCTTCGGCGACTTCGGCGCGGCGGATTTCGAGGAGGGAGTTTGTTTCGGCGAGGCGTGCTTCAAAGCCGAGGCGTTGTCCGCGTAGTTGGTGGAGGGTGTTGACGAGGTCGCCGTGGCGGGATTGGTGGCTTTTCAGGTCAACTTCGATATTTGTGACGGTGCTGCGGTGGCGGGTGATTTCGCCTTCGGACATGAGGAGAGCTTGTCGTTCTTGGCGGAGTTGTTGTTCGGAGGTGTTGACGCGGGAGGAGGCTTCGTTGAGTTCGCGTTGGCGGATTCGGTGTTCTTCGTCGTAGCTCTCTACTTCGTCGGCGTGGGCGACTTTGGCGTCACTTTGTCCGGCGAGGCGGGCTTCGAGTTCGGCGAGGCGGGAGTCGAGGGCGGCGAGTTCTGATGATACTTGGGAGGTGCGTGCGCGGGTGTCGCGTGCGCGGGTGTCGGCGAAGGAGGCTTGTTGTTCGGCGTTTTCTTTTTCCGAACGCAGGTTGAAGGCGAGTTGTTGGTTTTCTTGTAATTTTTCGTAAAGTGCTGTGCGTTCGATTTTTGTGGAAGCGAGGAGTTCTTCGCGTTCGCGCAGGCCGTTTTGCAAGGTGGTGACGCAGGAGCGCAGGGAAGTGGCGCGGTCTTCGAGGGAGATGAGTTCGGTGCGGCGTTTAGTGTATTGGTTGTTTTGCCATGCGAGGTCGAGGTGGGTGAGGCGGTGTTTGAGGCGTTTGTAGCGGAGAGCTTTTGAGGCTTGTCGTTTGAGGGTGCTGATTTGTCGTGAGACTTCTTCGATGACGTCGGTGATGCGGGCGAGGTTTTGGTCAACGAGCACAAGTTTGCCGAGTGCTTCTTTGCGTTGTGTTTTGTATCGGGTGATGCCGGCGGCTTCTTCAAAGAGCACGCGTCGGTCGGCGGGGTTGGCGGAGAGGATGCGGTCAATTTGTCCCTGCATCATGAAGGAGTAGGATTCGCGTCCGATGCCTGTATCCATGAACAGGCGTTGTATGTCTTTGAGGCGGCATGGTTTGCCGTTAAGAAAGTAGTCGCTGCCGCCGGTGCGGATCACGCGGCGCGAGATGGCGACTTCGTTGAAGGCAGTGCCGAGTTGCGCTTCGCAATCGGTGAAAACGAGTTCGACTTCGCACAGTGGGAGCGGTTTGCGTTTGTCGGTGCCCGAGAAGATGACGTCTTGCATATTTCCTCCGCGCAGTGCTTTGGCGGACTGTTCGCCGAGCACCCAGCGGATGGCGTCCACGATATTGGATTTACCGCAACCGTTGGGGCCGACAATGGCAGTAATGCCGGGCTGCAAATCAATGCGCGTGGGATCGGCAAAAGACTTGAACCCGTTAATGACTACTTCTTTAAGATACATATGGTGGCAGGCGGACGCAAAAGGTAAGTGCGGTTTTGACGGAAAGCGGTGAGGGAAATGGATTCCGCCAAAGAGGCAAGGGGAATAGCGGGCGGGGCGCGCTGGCGCGGGCGGCGATTTTTGGGCGGGTGTTGTTTTTTCTTGCTGGCGGCAAGCGGGCAGGGCTTGTTTTGGGGGCATGGTGTCAGAGCAAAAGAACCGGAGTTGCCCTAATCTTTTTCTTACGGGATTTATGGGGACGGGGAAGTCGTCGCTGGCGCGTATTCTTGCGGAACGTTGGCGAAGGCCGATGTTTGACACTGACGCCTTGATCGAGCGGCGTGTTGGGATGACGGTTGCAGATTTTTTTGCGAAAAATGGCGAGGAGGCGTTTCGTGCGTTGGAGCGCGAGTGCATCGCGGGATGGTTGCCGGAAAAGGGTGCGGTAGTGGCGTGTGGCGGGGGACTTGTGACGGGCGAGGGCATGGTGGATTTGCTCAAGGCGCGTGGGGTTGTCATCTGTCTTTTTGCGACGCCCGAAACTATTTTGCGGCGCACTTCGCACACCACGCATCGACCGCTTTTGCAATGCGACGATCCGGCGGCACGCATAGAGGAATTGTTAGCGCAACGGGAATCGTTTTATTCGCGTGCCGGTGCCGGGCTTTTGACAGATGGGCGAACTTTTCCAGATCTTGCGGATTCGATAGAGCGTCTTTATCGGCGCGAGGTTGCTGCGCGGGAAAAAGAGGGTGAAGCGATAAAGCTGACACAGGCTAAAAAAAACAGGAATGATACTTCTGCCGGTTAGGCGGGCGGTCTTTTTTCGTTGAGGCGATGCGCTTGCTTTTATCCGAAACAGGGTTTGATTAGCGGCACTTAAAAACATGGCTCGCATCCTTTTAACCACTACATCTTTTCAAGATACTCCGGGACAACATCTTGTGCGTCTTGCTAATTCCGGGCACGCAGTCGTCTGCGAACGCGGTCCGTTATCGGAAGCCCGAATGCTTGAACTCGCGGGCGAGTTTGACGCCTTTCTTTGTGGAGACGACGCCATCACTGGTGCTGTCATAAAAAAGTCGCTGCCGCGTTTGCGCATCATTGCCAAATACGGTATTGGCTTGGACAAGATAGACCTTGCCGAGGCGACGGCGCACAAGATACCGGTCACGTTTACGCCCGGTGTGAACCACACCACGGTCGCTGAGCACACTTTTGGTTTGTTGCTGACGCTCGTGAAGGACCTCAATTTCCACATTAACGAAACCAAAGCCGGGCGGTGGACGCGTCGCACTGGGAATGAAATTGCCGGTAAGACGCTCGGCATCATCGGACTCGGGCGCATTGGCAAAGAAATGGTCATTCGTGGTAACGCCTTTGGCATGACTTCGGTCGCCTACGATACGTGGTGGGACGAAGCGTTTGCCGGTGCACACCAACTCAAACGTCACGAGCAACTTGAGACTTTGCTGGCAAGCTCCGACGTTGTTTCCCTGCACACCAACCTTACGCCGCAGACGCGCAACCTCATCAACGCTAATGTGTTGTCGCTGATGAAGCCCGGTGCCATTCTACTCAACTGCGGGCGGGGAGAGCTGGTTGACAATGCTGCCATTCTCGCCGCGCTCGAAAGCGGGCATCTTGGCGGCTATGGTTCTGACGTCCTCGATGTTGAGCCGCCGCCGCCCGACCATCCTCTTTTACGTGCTCCGCGTTGCATCATTACGCCGCACATTGGTTCGCGCACTCACGAGAGCGTGCAGCGACAAGCCGGCATGGCATTAGAAAACCTTTTGCTCTTCCTTGATGGCAAACCGCCGTTAGCGCAGGCAAACAAGTTTTAGCCGGAGAAGACGTCGATTGTTACGCGCCCAGTTCGCTAAAAACGGTATCGAGGGCGTTTATCAACGTGTCGATCGTCTCGTCGGTTTCGTCGCCCATGTTGGAGATGCGGAAAGTTTTCCCCTTCAATTTTCCGTAACCGCCGTCAATTACGCAGTTAAAGCGACTTTTCAGAGCGGCATTCACGGCTTCGAGGTCGGCGTTGAGCGTGTTTGCGAAGCAAGTCAGACCGCGGGTGCCGTATTTTTCTTCTGGGAAAAGCGAGAATCCGCGGGTTTTGCCCCAGGAGCGCACCTTTTCGTTGAGACGCAAATGGCGGGCGTAACGCGTCTTGATGCCCTCGGCTTCAATTTGGGCGAGCTGGTGTTGAAGGGCGTAAATGAGGCTGATGGCGGGGGTCGAAGGCGTCATGCCCTTTTCGTGATTGGCGTGAAATTCGAGAAAATCGAAGTAATAGCCACGTCCTTGCAGGGTGGTGGCGCGGGCGCGGGCGCGTTCACTCACGCTCAAGAAGGAAAGACCCGGCGGGAGTGCGAGTGCTTTTTGCGAGCCTGTGATGAGCACGTCTATCCCCAGTGCGTCTTTATCTATGGGCACGGTGCTGAAGGAACTTACGGTGTCCACGATGCTAATGACATCGGGGAACTCGCGCACGACTGCCATGATTTCTGCGAGCGGGCTGAGCGTCCCGGTCGAAGTTTCGCTGTGGATAAAGGTAATGGCATCATACTGACCGTTAGCAAGTTCGGTGCGCACGGCGGCGGGGTCAACGGGTTTTCCCCAGTCGAAACGGAGTCCGCCGACTTCTTTTCCCGCTCGGCGGGCGACGTCCAACCATTTGTCGGAAAACGCGCCGTTCATACAGCAGAGCACTTTTTTGGCGACGACGTTGCGCAGTGCGCCTTCCATTATGCCCCAAGAGCTGCTCGTGCTGAGATAAACAGGGTCGGTTGTTCCGGCGAGGCGTTGTAGTCCTGGCTGCAGACTCCGGTAAAGTGTGACGAAGTCCTTTGAACGGTGCCCGATCATGCCTTGCGTCATGGCACGGAAAGTGCCTTCAGAAACGGTGATGGGACCGGGTATGTAAAGACGGTGGCTCATGGTTGTAACAGGTTGATGTTTCGTGAAAAAAGTTAAAAAAACAAACGCAACCACACCGGGACTCAGCTCGCAAACCGTGCGGCGAGAGACGCCTCGGCAGGATTTAGCAGGCGGACGATGCGTCTGTTGGCGTCGGCAAATACGACTATGCGCGGTTCGTGTTGTTTCGCCTCGGCTTCGTTGAACCAGCCGAAGGTCATTATCACGATCAAATCACCTTTTTTGCCAAGGTGTGCGACTGCGCCGTTAAGCGAGAAGGTGCCCGATTCCGCCGGTGCCTCAATGGCGTATGTCTCGAAGCGGTTGCCATTGGAGATATTACCCACGAGGATTTTCTCGTTCGGCAGGATACCCACAAGGCGCATAATATCGGAGTCAATTGCGAGACTGCCTTCGTAATGCAGTTTGGCATCAGTAACTTCGGCACGGAGAATTTTTGCGCGCAACAGATTGACTTGCATGGTCTATGTGGTGAGAGAGGGGCATATTCACGGAGTTGTTTCGGAAAACGTCAATTCTCAATATCGGCGGGGATGCGCCGGCGGGAGGGGCGTTACCGGAAGACCGTGAACTTTTTAGGGTCGAACGCTTCGCGAATGGCTTCGCCGACGAAGGTGATGAGAACGAGCACGACGACGAGGCAGGCGACCACGCTGGCAAGTATCCACGGGCTGTCGAAGTTTTCGGTGCCTTGGCGGAGCATTTCGCCCCAGGTTGGTTCGGTGGGCGGCAGTCCGAATCCGAGGAAATCCAATGCGGTAAGCTGAAAAACGACTGCCGCAACCATGAAGGGAACGAAGGTCACTACGGTCGAGAGGGTATTCGGCAGAATGTGACGGAAAATGATGCGAGTGTTGCTCGCGCCGAGGAGACGGGCAGCGGCTACGTAATCGCGTTCCTTTTCGCGATAGGCACCCGTGCGCATGTAGTAAGTAAGTGTTATCCAAGAAAAAGCGACGATGATGAGCATCAACCAAAAGAGGTTCGGAATGAGCAGCGAAGAAAGAAATATAATCAAATAAATGTGGGGAATGTTGCTCCAGATTTCGATGATGCGCTGCGCGATAATGTCAAACCACCCTCCAAAAAATCCCATGACGCCGCCTAATGAGATGCCGATGAGGTAAGTCAGAACGAGGTAAATCAAACTTGCGGTGCACAGGATGCGGAATCCGTAAAAAAGGCGTGCAAACACGTCGTGTCCGGATTCGTCGGTGCCGAGGAGGTGCCCGCCTACGCCGGGGGCGTTAGGGTAGGGGAGGAAACACCGCAATTTGTCCAAATCTGCTTTGTGAAAGGCGGCGGCGTTCGTCTCGGCGGTGCCAACGCGTTCATAACGGACGAGGCTGCCGTTTTCCCAACGCCCTTTTTCCACCAGCGTGCCGTTTTCATCGTAGCCGGAAAAAAGACCGTGCAGGTGCCCGTCCACGACGCTCCAGATGCGCCGTTGGCGTCCGTTTGGATGGAGCAAATAGGCTTGTCCCTCGGCAAACGGGGAACCGTTTAGAAAATAGCGTCCGTCGCGTAATTCGAGTGGCGCATGGACTTCGCAAACTTCCGTGCCGCTGTAGGGGACGGGCGGGAGGACGACCCAATCGCCTTTATTTTCGCGGGCGAAGCGTTCTTTGAGGGCGCGGTAATCGGTCTCGTATTCGTAGTCGAAGCCGAAAGTGGTGCCCGGCACGATGCTGCCGAATGTTGGGAACCAGAATTGACCTTGGTAGCGGACGATCAGGGCGCGATTGCCGACGAGGAGCGGTCCCGCAATGGCGAGGACGATGAAAACCGTTAGCACAAGAAACGAATAATAACCGCGCTTGATCGAGCGGAAGTGCTGAATTTTTCTCCGTGTGTTTGGATTTAATTTAAGACCGAGCATGTTAATACATTGACGTTAGAAGTTGGGCAGGTGGCGGAAATGCGGAAGAGCTTTGTTGGGAAAAAGATTTTTCTGTGGTTCAGGGTGCGGGGGCGTCGTGGATAGATTCCAGTATTTGGAAAAAGTCGGGGAAGGTCTTGCTGCAGCAGGCAGGGTCTTCAATGGCGAGCCAAGGGCGTCCGTCGCCGTGGAGGTCGTGAGAAGCGAGGATGGCAAAGCTCATGGCAAGGCGGTGGTCTTCGTAGGTGCGAATGCGCACGGGGGCGGTTGCGGTGGCACGGCGCATAGCGTCGCGGTCGGGGTAAAGGGTGATCTTGCCGAGGGAGGTGTCGGCGCGTAACGCGGTCGAGTCGGGGAAGGGGTGTTGCCCGAGTTTTTCGAGTTCAACGGCAAGGGCGAGCAAACGGTCGGTTTCTTGATGGCGGGCGTGAGCGACGCCGCGAATCGTGAGAGGGGAAGCGAGTAACGGGGAAAGGGCGCCGAGGGTGAGAAAGGTGTCGGAAATGGCGTTGAAATCGAGGTCGCCGCCCGGAAGCGATGTTGGCGGGGGCGACGCGAGCCACGCATCGGCGGCGGGGTGCAGCGAAAGACCGAGCTGTGCAAGGTGGTGGGCAAAGGCAATGTCGCCTTGAAGGCTTTCGCAGGGAAGGGGGACGCGGACCGAGACGGGCGCGGCAATCGGTAAAGCGAGAAAATAACTGGCGGCGGTGGCGTCCGGTTCGACTGGGTAAACGCCGTTTTCAAGCCGGTAAGGCACGGGGGCGGCAAAGGCATGAAGGTCTGCGCCGGTCGCCGGTATTTCGGTGCATCCGAATTGGCGCATCATGCGCAATGTCATTGTTACAAAGGGCTTGGAGACGGTCGCGCCCGTGGTTCGCACACGCACGGGGGCACGGGCAAGCGGGGCTGCGATGAGAAGGGCGGAGAGAATTTGCGAGCTTGCGGAGGCGTCCACAGCGATTTCGCCGCCGCGCAACGTGTTTGGGCGCAAGATGAAGGGAAATGTTTCCGGCGTTGAGGCGTCGGGCGGCGCACTTAACGGCAGGATTTGTGCGCCCTGATTAACGAGGGCGTTCAGGAGACCGGACATGGGGCGGGAGCGCATGGCAGCGTCGCCGTCCAACCTATATTCGCCGCCGTGGCGCAGGGCGATCATGGCAGTAAGGAAGCGGGCGACCGTGCCGGCGTTGCCGACATGAATTGTGGCGCGTTCGCGGGGAATTTTGCCCGCAAGCCCGTTAAGAGTGAGGCGGCGGGAGTTTTCGTCGGTTTCTATCGCGAAACCGAGTTCGCGCAGGGCGGTTACCATGATGCGCGTGTCCCGACTGAACAACGCGCCTTCAAGCGTGACGGGCGTCGAGGAAAGTGCGGCGAGGACAAGGGCGCGGTTGGTGATGCTCTTTGAACCGGGGAGCGGAATGGTTGCAGCGGTGCGACGCGTAATAGGGCGGATAAGAAGGGCGTCGGGCGGCATGTTTTATTTTCTTTCGTTTGCGGCGATTTTGGCGGTTTTCCGCACTCGCTCATGCAGGCAGGAGGAGCGAGAGAAGGTGCAGGGCGTGCAGGGAAATGCAGGCGGCGGCAGCGGCGGCGACGTCATCGGCAACGATGCCAAGACCGCCGCGCCATGCTTGTAACTTTTTGATTCCAAAAGGTTTTGCGACATCAAAGATGCGGAAAAGCACGAAGCCGATGAGTGTCCACCCCCACGAGTAATGTCCGGTGCCGGAGAGAAAACTTTCCGCGCCGGTGAAGACCAGCGGCATGGCGACAAGTTCATCCAAGATGATTTCGCCGGGGTCTTTTCTGCCCATTTGCAATTCGCCTATCCAACATACGGCGACTGCGAAAAGAAGAAGGGCGACCGAAATGCCTACGAAGATTGGCCAGTTTCCAGCGTTGTTAAAACGGGCGAGGAAAACGGAATACAGCAGCAGCCCTGCACCCGTGCCCCATGTTCCGGGCGCGGGCATCCGCGTGCCCAGCGGACCGAGTGTGGCAATGGCGGTGAAAAAGCGCCCGGGTGCCCCGGCGATGTGTTTTGCGAAACGGCTCATGGTTTTGGAGGCGGCTCGTCCATGAAGACGTGCCAGTATTTAATAAGGTAACTCGCGCCAGATGTGACGGTTAAGAGCGTGGCGATGTAAAAGCAGGAGAGCGCGGCGATGTGTGCTTTGTCAATGAAGGCAGGCGGGAGTGCCCACTCCGTCCGAGCGGCGTGGGAGAAAAGCAGCAGCGCGATAGCCGCGACTTGGAGGAAGGTTTTGATTTTGCCGGAACGCTCCGCCGCAAGCACCATGTTGGAACTGGCGGCGACAAGGCGTAATCCGGTGATAAGAAGCTCGCGCACAAGGATTACGACCACGCAAAACGCACTGGCGGTGGGCAACAGCGGTTGATCGGCGGGATACACAAGGAGGAAGATGAACAGCCCGACGTTGAGAATTTTGTCGGTGAGTGCGTCCATCAATTTCCCAAAATTAGAAATGGCACCCATGAGGCGCGCCAACCAGCCGTCCAAAAAATCCGATATCGCCGCGAGCAGGAAAAAGGCGAACGCGAGCGTGTCGCTCCCGCGCACATCACACGCGATAAAGCCGGAGATGATGAAAAGGCACGGCACCCGTGAGAGTGTGATGATGTTGGGCAGGCGGTGCATGGCGCGGCGTTTTACGAAAACGGTTTCAGTGTAGTTCAATAACCAATTTTTGCCGCAGCTTCACGGATGGCATCCTGAAATTTGCGAATGTCTTCCTTCGTCGGCTGATAACCCTTGTACGGAGGGACAAAGCCCAACTGCCCGTAGCTATCGAGATACCATTGCCCCGTTACTCCGTCGGAGAATGTCACAGAACCGCCGAGTGCCACCCCGGGTTGCTGCACGGGATCAATGCTCACGCTCACGCTGTTCTTCGCCGGAGCATTATCTTCTTCCGCGCCATCATAAGCATCGGCGGCATCGACGACGGTTTCATCGGCAGGCTGACCGGCAGGCGTCTTGTCTTTGATGAGCAGATTGAGGTCATCTATCAGAAAACGCACTTCAATGTAGGTGAAGGAAAGTCTGAATTGGGTGTTGAGCCGCGCTTGGATTTCAGAAAGGGACGCACCTTCGGCGACCCACCGGGCGACGGTATTTTTTTGTTCTTGCGAAAGGGAATCGGTCATGGCGCAGAAGCGTGTGCGGACAGTGGCACTTGGCAAGCGCGGAGTGCGCGGCTTCAATCCCGCTTTTGCGCGGGGAACTCATCCCCCGTGGGCGGCGTGAAACACGGATCGCCCGCCGCTGCCAGCACTCCCGCCGGCTGGCACCTGCCGGAAGGTCAGCGACCATTGCGGCAGTTTAAGCGGATTTTTCCGGAATCGGGTTGGATGGAGAAGATGCGGTGGGGTTCGTTCTTTGCTGGCACGAAATTACCTTTTTCGCAGGAGAGCGTGTAGGAGAATTTGCGGTGGATTGCCTCTATTTTTTTTGCGGAAATTTTTCTAAATGGCAGAGGTGCATTTTTTCGGGCTGTTAATTCCAAAATCCACTGAGGCGTTTGTTTCGTGGAGGCGACTTCAATGAAATCTTCGCTGAAGGTGAAATGAAAAGAATCGCCGTCCGCCGTTTCGCAAGTGACGGTTAAAATTTCCGGTGTTTGTTGTTTTACGAGAGGTTCTTTCAGGAGAATTTCTTTTCCTGTTTGTGCGGAGACAATTCGCAAGCCGGATAAGACGCTGCCGTTGCTCCAGATGTTCCCGTCAACGATGGGCAGTGTTGTAAAGCTGCATTTTGTGGATTTTCTTTCGGCGCGATTGACGTATTCTGATGCAAAATTTTCGTCGAACAGATGGATGTCGCGGAAGCGGAATTTTTCGCCGTGCCAGAGTAGATTTACGCGATAAAAGCGGCTGTTAAACCAAACGGTTTTTTTGCCATTGTTGCGGTAGTCTTCGAGGACAGAGAACGCGGTGGGCGGCGTAGTGGGATATTTTCTACGGAACCACGCTGCGCTTTCGGCGAGTGTCTCAACGCGAATTTTTTTCTGTTTGGACAAGTTGGCGAGAATGGGGAGTTGATATTCGAGACCGATCCGCATTTTTTCCCATGTAAAAGAATTTTCTTGTCCTGCTTGCGCGTAATTAAAGCCGAGAGCAGGTGCGTCGAACATGGCTTTGAAGAACCAATCGACCCACTGTTTACTTCCACCGCCGACGCGGCTTCCTCCGGCACCGTAAACGGGTTCGAGAGAGATGACGTGTTGGGAGCGACCGCCGAGACCGGCGTCGTATTGGTAAATTGGGTCACTGCCGAGCATTCGGAAGATGGGGACCGGGATTTGAGCCGAAGTGTTTTGTGCGGGCATGTAGGCATTTTTTTTACTGGGATAATAGGCTTGGTTCCAGTAGCCGCCCCAGAGGGTATAGCCGTCGGTGCCGATTTGGTCTTTGCAATTACAAGACGCTGTGATGTTGTATTTTTTATACATATAGTCAAGCGTATGAGCGTCTATGAACCATGAGCCGACGGAAGCTGGGTATTTTCCAAAAACTTCGTAAAATTTTTTCATATAAACATCAGTGAGAAGTTCGCGTTCTTGGGGGGTGTAGCCTGTGGAGAAACCGACGTTGGCATGCCAATCCCAGGGGAATCGTCCTCTCCATTTTATACCTGCGGCTTTGGCGTGGGGTTCGGTGATTTCCCACCATGCGCCGATTTCTGTTCCTGGGAAAGTTTCGTCTTTGAGAAGCGCGGCGTATTTAGGGTTTATGAGGGCGTCGTATTGCAGGAGGAAGGAAGCGCGGAGATTGAGTTGTTTAAGTTGTTTGACTTGCAGAGCGGTGCAGCGATATAAATCTTCGTCGGATATCTTTAGGGGGCGGGGTTCCGTTTGGCGGATGAAGTTGATGATGTTGACGATTCGCGGCGTTTCGTTTGGAGTGTCTATCGCTGCCGTGAGGGGTAGCGTGACCGCGAGTGCATGTATGGCAAAAAGGAAGAAACGTTTCATTTTTTGTGTGTTAGAGAGAAAGGAAGAAGAAAGTTGTGGTCGTGTTTGTAGAAGTGTGGTTGCGGTGTAAAGTAAAAAAACGGCGGTGTAGTGTCATTATTATTCGGGCGATGTTAAGGGGATCGCCTTCAAAGTGTATTTTCCCGGCAGGACATTTGCGATATGGGCGAATTTTTTGTCGGTGGCTGGACTTGGTTTCAGTTTTTTTCCGTTGAGTGAAATTTTTCTTTTGGACAGGGCGATTGGAAGCCAAATTTCCGCTTTCATATTTGGCGGGATTTCAAAATTAACCGTGTAGTGTTCAGGTTTATTTTCGACGGCGACATCGATTGTTCCGCGAAGGGTCGGTATCCTTGCTTTTGCCCAGGCGAGCGAGGCTGTTTGCGGGCGTATTCGCACGGTGGCGAATCCGGGTGCTACGGGTTCGACGCCCATCAATTTTCTGATAACAGCATTTGCCGGCACTGCGCCCCATGCGTGGTTCCAGTCTTGATTTGGTTTATATTTATTGTCCCATGCTTCGAGGGTGATTGTAGAGCCGACTCTTAACATGTTGAACCAGCTGCGGTCGTCTTTGCTTGTCAACAAGGAGAGACCGTAATCGGCATCGCCGTTTTCGTAAACAGCGTCTAAAAGGTATTGTGCGCCATAGACGCTACACGCCATTTTTCGTGAACGTATAAAGGAGCTGACCGTGTCGAAGTGTTCCTGTGGGACAACGCCAAATGCGCGGGGCAACATATTGGCATGGAGCGAGGCGTGTTTCGTATCCAAACCGTCTGTGTAAATGCCTCTTTCTTTATCCAAAAGAAGAGTATTGATTTGTTGTTTTACACGTTTTGCCTCTTTTTCGTAAGTGATCTTATCTTCGCTTTTTCCCAAAGCATTTGCGAGGATTTCCATTTGGCGGAGTGCTTCATAGTGAAAGGCGTTAACGACGGTGTTGTATTTGGTAAAGGCAAAACCGTCAGTCTCGCCTTTTGCCCCCCAAGCACCGCTTTGAGGCCAGTCAACGATATCGCGCAATTTTCCTTTGAAATGAATTGATTTGAGGAACTCTGGTGTCATCTTTGCCGTGCGTGTGCTTATTAGTCCATTTTCTTCTTTTAGAGCCAGCAGGGTTTTTGCTTTTAAGTCATTGTAAAAAAGACGGGCCGAGTTCAAATTTCCTGTGTATAGATAATCGGCGCCGGCGAGGAGGACGGAGTGCAAAATCCATTCTGTCGGCCAGGTAGCCCGTTTGATTAAAAACTCGTGGGAGCGCCGTGCGATGGTATATTCTCTATCGACGCAGTAGTAGCTGAGTTGGTTTATATAGGCATCTGCTTCGTAGGGGGTGCGCTCGCGGTCGCCATCAATAAAAACGCCGATGAAAGAAGTTGCTTTCATGGTGTATTTGCAGAGTTCCCAGACGGCGTTTAAGGTCGTATCGGAAGAGGAGAAAGAAGCGGCTGTGTCGTCGAAGGGGTAGGAGACGGACTGGCGGGTGAAATTCGTTTTTTCGAGAGGTTTTGTGTAATTTTCTATTTCGCAATAACGGAAAGGCATGACTTCTCCGGTGTGGGAGGGCATGGTAAGCGGTGCCCTTTTTTTAGGCATTCCGACTGTGTAGGTGTGAGTGCCGCGCAGGAGTTCTATCGTGTAGGCGTTGTGTCGGCGGCTTCCGCCTGGATTTTTGTCTATTCTATTGTTTTTCAGGCATTCGCCTAAGCGCACGGTTACGCGGGCGTTTTCCGTGTCGGAAGAGAGCGTGATTTTCAGCCGTCCGAAGGATGCTTTGCCGAAGTCGGCAAAGGTGATATTCGGTTCTATTCTATTTATTTTGCTGGGAAATTCGTCGGTAATTTGAAGTGGGTAGTTAGCGGTTTTGCCGTCGAGGGTCGCGGCGGTGCGAAAACTTTTTGGTGGCGAGAACGCGCTTTCGTCGCCGTGGTTATTCCATGTTTTAACTTTCCAATAATAAGTTGTTGCTGTTTTGAGCGGGTTGCCTGCGAAGGTGACGGCGACGGAGTTGTCGCTATTGATTTTCCCGCTGTCCCAAATGTCGCCTTTATTTTGGGCGAGTTTTTGAACGGAGGAAGCGACGAGGATGCGATAGGCTGTTTGCAGGGTGCCGGGTTTGTCGTCATTGACGACCCAGCCGAAGACTGGGGCGGGGTTTCGGATTTCGGCGAATTGGTGGGGTGAGATAATGTGGTTGAGGTCGGACAGCGAGACTTGCGAGGGGTAGCCGTTGAGGAAGACACGGTTGGTGTGTTCGATAAGATCGGTGGTGAGTCGTGTCGGAGCGGGCGAGGCGGCGAACGAACCAACCGGAAGTGCGAGTAAAAGTAAGGGAAGAATCTTCACGAAAAGGCTAAACAAAAAAGTTTTGGGGAAGTTCCGAAACACGGGAAATCTTTGTGTTAAAAATGATCTTGCATCTCGGAGGGGCGGGACAAAAGCATTTTCTCCATTTACGCCACTTTGGGTCCACGCCACAAACCCGCCCTCGAAAATCTTGCGAAACAAGCCAGAGTGGGGGGGAACACCATGCTTGCCGACACCATTACGCGCAAAATCGAGGAGATGACACTCTCCGGTGCGCACCACGGCGTTGTTGGCTTTGAGACGGCAGGAAATTCCAAATTTGTATGACAAAGGCTCTTAACTACCGGATTCCCAATGACTTATCTTAATTTGTCTCGAAATTAAAAAATTGTCTGACGGCGGGAAATGTTTTTTTAGCATGATGGAGATAAAACGACGGGCTTATTGAGACTGAGAGGCGGGGATCAGGCGTCAGGCGGGGGGTTTTGCGGCGAGGAGGGCGGCCTTGGCGGCGGTGAGGGTTTTTTGGGCGAGGGCGAGGGTGTTTTTGGCTTGGGGGTGTATTTGGGAGGGGTGGGAGGTGGAGCATTTTTTGGCGGAGAGGGCGGTGGCGTCGGCGGATTTTTCAACCGCGAAGGTGGTGGTGAAGCTGAGGCCGTCGGGGTTGGTGAATGGGCGGTAGAGCTTCAATATGACTTCGGATGCGGCGATGGCGGTTTCGGCGAAGGACTGGGCGGCGATGTTGGCGGTGAAATGGTCCCAAGACTCTTCTGCATCTTCGAGAAGCATTTCGGCGGCTTGGATGTCGAGGGTGAGACCGTGGAGGGCGCGTTCGGCGGTTTCAATTGCTTTTTTTTGTTCGGTTTTGGTCATTTTTTTTTGCTGGTTGAGGTTGAGCTAAGTTGTTTTTGTTTAGGAGGTTCCGGCGGGGAACCGGTGAGCATCCATTCCATCGTTTTCCCGAAAAATTTTGAGAGTTTGTAAAGTTCTGCGGAGCGGGGGATGGAGGGATTTTCATCTTTAATATAGGCGCCGATGGAGTTGCCGGAGACGCCGATCTGTGCGCCGAGGGCGCGGGCGGTGATTTCTTTTTCGCGCATGAGGAGTCGAAGGCGTGCGGCGAATCCCAGCTGCAGGGATTCGCCGCGGCGGCGTGCGATAGTGTCGAGGAAAGCGTTTTTCGTGGTGGTATATACCACCCGTTTCGTTTTTTTCTTTGGTTTTTGCATTTTGTTTGTTTTGAGAGCTTTATGAATTTCGAGAATTTGGATTTATTTTTTTCAACCACGGGAGCGCCGGGACAATTTGAAAAAAAGC
This sequence comes from Puniceicoccales bacterium, assembly GCA_031269335.1. Taxonomy (GTDB): domain Bacteria; phylum Verrucomicrobiota; class Verrucomicrobiia; order Opitutales; family UBA953; genus CALNBE01. The sequence continues at coordinate 4,842 of JAISZI010000015.1, read as the reverse complement.
CGGACGCTCCAAGCACTTGTGGGGAACACCTTTTTTCAAATTCCAAATGGAAGCAATCCACTGCTTACCAATATCTTCTGGCGTGCAAATGCGGTCAATTTGCGGCTCCGACATTTGAATCGCATAGGGTTCTTCGCCTCCATCCTCGACTACCCATTGAACGCAGAACTTGCGCGGTTCCCACTGCTTTTTGGGGAGCATGGAGACCACAACATACCGCGCCCCACGGCGCATTTCTTCGAGTTCAGCGTGTTGCGATTGTGGGACAAGGAGGCGAAATGCGCCCGCGTTCACGGAAAGGTAATAGTAACCTTTCCGTGAGTATTCGCTGCCCCAGAAGTTGGAAGAGACGATTTCCGCCCCGGCATTTTCTATTTTTAGGAAGTCCATTAGAAGCCGTATTTTTTCTCTGGGTGACAGTGGTTTAGGCGTCGAGTTTCACGGCTTTCCAATGCGCGCAAAGGATTTTAGCAAAGGAGATCAGGGCAGAATCTTCGATTCCGGTTTTGTTTTCGATGGTTCCCGCTCGGAAACCCTCGTGAAAATAGGTGAACGCATCCGCATACACCCTCTTTTGCGGGGGGCGAGTGGTTTCATCGGGGCGAGACCGCCAGATCTCAATTTTTCCGGTGATGCCGAGGTCCCTGGCGCGAGCAATATCCGCTTCTTTCAGCGCGTTGAGGTTTTTTTCCTTTTCTTCCTCGTATTTTTTTTGGGCATTGGCGGTCAGTTTTTGCTTATGCTCAAGCGAAATTCCGAGCGAATCGGCGAGACTGGCGGTAAGGTCGGGCCATTCCAGCAGGAAGTGCTTTATTACTTGTTTGGGGTTGGGGGGGAGCTGTGGCTTCCCCCCAACGAGCGAAAACAGTTGTTGCACCTCGTTCCCGCCCGGGTGGACCGACTTCCAGTTATCTATCCACCACGCGGACGAGGATTGATCCATTAACCAAGCGAGGATTGGTTTGAGCAGGGGAGCGTTCGGGTGCGAGGAAAGCATGATCGGCGCAAAAACTTGAAACACCGTGGCGCGGATGCTTTCCGCCCAGCCGACTTGGGCATCTGTGCCGTCGAGCGGAACTGCCCCGTTTTCGCGGTTAATGCGCCCCATTTCGAGATTTTGGGATTCGCGGGCAGCTTTATCCGCCGCCCGTCGGCACTCTGGGCAGGGTTGGTCGGCGAGCCATTCGGCCTTTCGGTCGCGGTCGTTGTGCTTGCCGAGCAAGTTGTAAGTGTGGTCGTGCCCACAGGAGTGAACTATTTGGTATTTAGACATGGTTTTGGTTTTTCTGTCGTTTGTCGTTTGCGCGTCATTGTGCCGCGACGAAGCAAACAATGCACAGTTTCCTTCATTCGTAAATATATTTTTTCATGGGTTCGGGTGATTAGTTGTTTGGTAACTGGTCCCACTCGGCGGGGCGGGTGTAGTGGCCGGGGGTGCCGTAGTAAGAGGCGTATTCGACGTTTCCAAAGGAGATGGCGACTGAGCGGGTGGCGGGACCGGTGGCGGTGTATTTGGGGGTGCCGTCGGGGTGTTCGGGGGCGACGGTGCCGTTGGCGTTGTAGGGTGAGGCGTCGCCGGTGGCGTCGATGAGGTGCCAAGTTTTTTGGGCGCGAAATTCTTCCGTATCTACGTATGGTTCAGGGGTTTGTGATGAGCCTTCCGGCGGATTTGGGCGGTTGACGAAATAGACGCGGTAGCGGACGCCTGGGATGAGGCCGGTGACGAGGGTACCGAGATGGGTCACGGGGGCATCGTCGGGGTCTGCGGCGGGAACTACACTCTCTATAGCATAGACGTCGCCCATGCGGTTTGACTGGGCTTTGAGCGCGGGCACGGCGCGGATGCCTTCGCCGCCGGTGCCGTTTTGGCCGTTGGCGCGCCATGCGGGGGAAAAACCGGGGAAGCCTCCGAGAAGGGCAATGTCTAAGGACGGATATGCCATTGGTTTACAAAAGTTCAAAGTCCCCACCAGAGCCAGAGTCCTCCCATTTGCTGGCAGTCTTTATTGCGGTTGTTGAGGCTTTGGACTGCCCAGTCTTTCGTAGATGAGGGCGGGTTGGCGGTGGCGGCGGCATCGTAAACGCGGCCGATGAGTAGGTAGCCTTCTTCTTCGATAGATTCTGGTGCGGGGGTGTCGGCATTCCCGGGTTGGAAGTGGATGTGGACTTGGGCGGGCCAGCGGCCTGTGGTGGAGTCGCCGGAACCTTTGACGGCGCGCAGGTATATCGCGCCGGCCTCGCGGCAGGGTTGCGACCAGTCCGCGGGGTCGTCGCTGGGAATGGTGTTGTCGGAGGGATCGCGTCCGAGGGTGACGCCGTTGGGCATGTGAATCGGCGGCGGGTTGCCGCCTCCGACGAAGCCGGGAGTGACGCTCCAGGCGGGTTGGGGGTTGGTTCCCTTGGTGGTGGTGAGGATGGGTTGGAGGAAGCCGAGAACGACGGTGTTTTGGGTGTTTTGCGGGGGTGCGGCGGGGGTGCGGCGGGCGGTGAGGACGGTGCCGGTGGAGTCGCGGGTGGCAAGGATGCCCGGTCCGCCGCGGGGGGTGTTGGCGCGGGCGGCGGCGAGTAGTTGGTTTAGCCAGGAGGCGGTGAGCGGGTCGCCGGGGTTGAGGTGTTTTGGAAAGTTGTTAAGCATGAGGGAGATGCGCAAGTTTAGGGTGGAATACGAGCAATTCGCCGGCTTGTTTTCGTGTGACGTAACGAGACCCAAGCGTGTATCCAATTTTTAGTTCACGCACCGGAAGACCGGCGAAAATCTCTCGGCAAGAAGGGCTATCGTCACACGAAAGCAACCATGTCCCCTGCAATTTATCGAGCCGGTTTCTAATTCGTTTCATTTCGTCGTAAGAGAATGGATGATAAGCTGTTACACTGGCATTTACATAAGGCGGATCGAAGTAAAAAAACGTGTCTGGCGAATCGAATCGTGTCACGATTTCCTCCCAATCTCGATTTTCGATAAAAACCCTTTGAAGTCGTTCCGAGACCCGTGAAATTGCGGCTTCGTGGCGGGTGGCTTCCCACCCGTGATACCCAGTTAGAGACCTACCCCAACACTCACTCTGACCTCCGTAAGAACACACTCGAACAACGAACCATCGCGCAGCGCGTTGCAAGTCGGTCGCGTCGCCTGCCGGTGGCGCAAGCAGCTCGGTAAAATCCTCTCGCGAGTTTATCCGCGCTGAACCTCCAATCTCGTTGATAAGAGCGGTTTTATGAGACCGCAGGCATCGGTAAAAGTTAACGATTTCTTTGTCCAGGTCATTTACGACTTCGGTTTTCGCTCGTTTTTTCGCGAGCAAGACAGCCAGCCCTCCCGCGAATGGCTCCACGTAAATTGCGTGTTCCGGGATTAGCGGGAGAATGTGTTTCAGTAAGCGGGATTTCCCGCCGGGATACGGGAACGCAGGCGATATTTTTTCCATTTTTTTAACCCGCGATGGCGGGCGAGGGTGAGGTGGTTGCGGTGGTGAGTGTGAGTTTTTCGCGGAGGAGTCGGTTGGTTTCTTCGAAAAGCTGAATTTGGCGGGAGGAATTGCGGGCGAGGGTGGCTTGCCAGTGGGTATTGGCGTTGTAGCCGCCGCCGGTGTTGCCTCCAATGCGGGTGAGTGCGTCGGCGGCCAGGCGGGGCGTGGTGATGCTGCCTTCGCGGGGGGCCAGAGTGCTGGCGGGGATTGGAGTTTCAGGGGGTTTTTTGGCTAAGTTGTTGTTGGTCTGCGTGATGGCGGCGGCTTGGGGGATGAGGTTGAGGCGGGCAATCTCTGCGAGGTTGAAGCGGGCATCGTCTCTCGTTTTAAAAGTGGGAGAAGACAGGTTTTCGGTGAGGACCTCAACATGTTGAGTGAGACGATGTTGCAGGTTTTCCGGGGTGAGGCCGTCGGTGGGAAGATCGATTTTTACGGCGAGTTCGCGGGTTTTGCGGGTGAGGACGCGGCGGATTTCGTCGGGGGTGCTTGCTTGCGCGTCTTCCCACGCTTGGAGCTGCTCATTCAGCTTTTCCACGGCGGGCGCGGCCCGTTTGGCTGAGCGCCCGGCGATGGTTTGGGCGTCAAGTTCTCGCATTTGGTGGCGGAGTCGGGTGAGGGTCTCGTATTCTTTGTCTATGCGGGCATTTTCTCCGCCCAAACGTAAGGCAATTGCGTCGAAACTCCATTTTTCAGTTTCACGTTTAGATTCGCGGTTACGCGAGATTGCGGCATTCAACGCCTCGATTTTTAAGGCGCGTTGATCTTCGCTTTCCAATTTGTTGGCGTCATAAAAGGAGAAATGCCCTGCGTTTATTTTGTTTCCAAGCGAACCTATCTCCTTTGCGCCCTGCACTATAAGTTCGCCGCCTTTGAGGATGGTTCCGGCGGCGGTTCCAAGTATGGAGCCTAACGGTCCGAAATAACTGCCCAGGGTAGCACCCGTCAGCCCCGCGCCGCCCAACTCGATACCCGCCGACGTATTTTTCGCGGTGGAATCGCTCACGCCGTAAGCCTGTAACCCTCCTGACCCCAACTGGTTGGTGAAACCACCGCCGAGCGACATCGCGAGTGAGCGAACGTGTTGAAGCCCTGTTGCGAAACCCATTGCCTTCGCCGTTTTTGAAATTTCCACTTGGCCTTTGGCTACACCGGTGAAGGCCGATGCGGTGCGCTGGGCGGCGGCGGCGGTTTTGTCGAGCGCGGCGGCGTCAGCCGAGAGTGAGCTTGTCGGTGATGTTCGCCGGGCTGCTGCGGCATCCTTGGCGAGTTGGCGAGTGCTTGCGGAGACTTTGTCGATGGCTCTGCTTGTTTTGGGCGCAGTGGTTGCTGTTTGCTGCAGATTGTCGTTTAGTTTTTCGACGTCTTTGACGTTCAC
>JAISZI010000089.1 GCA_031269335.1 Puniceicoccales bacterium | reverse complement strand
TCGCATATCCCTCCACTCCGCGCATCCGCCTCACCGAACCACTTTTCCTGGCCTGCCATTGCCAACGCGTTGGCAAAAATGACTCTATCACGCCCCAATCTTCATTTGTAGTAAACGATTTCATATACATATTGTTACAAAAGAAAAAATAAAAATGTCAATAAATTAAGTTTACAGCTATGCCCCTTTGGGGGAGCGCGAGTGAAACGAGTGCCTGTCCTACATTGCGCTTGGGTCTATTTAGAGGAGTTTTTTCAGGTGTTCGATGCTGCGGCCTGCTTCGTCGATTGTTCCGCATTCGACACTTAACACGATATCTCGCGGGGCGCGTTTGCAGATTTCGATGATGCGTTTCCAGTCGATTACGCCGTCGCCGCAGGCGCAGCCGACTGGGGTTCCGGTGACTTTGCCGCGTTCGGCGTCGGATTGTGCGAGGGAGATGTCTTTTGCGTGCAGGTGGACGAGGCGGTCGAGCACTTGTTCGAGCCAGAGGTAGGGGTCGTGTCCGCAGAGGAAGCTGTTTCCTGTGTCGAAGTTGATGCCGATGGCGGGTGAATCGTAGAGTGCGTGGATGCGGTCTAATCCGGTCGGGTGTTTTGAGTATTGTTGGTGAGGCTCGATGCCGATCAGGATGTTCCGTGGTTCGGCTACGCGAGCGACTTCGCCGAGCGTATAACGCATGAGCACGAAGTCTTCCGCCTCGTTTGTCCACGGGGCTTTTGGTCCTTCGTCGGTATTGATGACGGGCGCGCCGCATTCGGTGGCGAAACGCACGGCTTGTTTGAGGTATTCGACGCCGATTTCGGGGCGACAGAGCACTGTGTGGGCACTCAGACCGGAGAGTTTGATGTTGGCGTCCTGGGCGGCACGTTTGACGCGCAACGGGTCGTCCAACATGGAGACGCTGTGGAAGTATCCGGCTTCGCTGAGGAGTTCGCGTCCCCAGTGGACCATTGGTTCCACGTATTCATAGCCGAGTTCGGCGGCTTTTTTGACGCCCCATTCGAAGTTTTTGTCTGCGTGGCGCACGAATTCCATGTTTACGCCAAGTTTAACGGAAGCCATTTGTGTTGGAGAGTTTTAGGTGATTTTTGATGAACGGAAGAACCGCGAGTCGATTCTTCCACGAGAGACGGCGCGAACTCTGCGGGAAACGTCGCCGCCCACAAGCGTTTTCTTCGTTCTTGCGCTGGTGCGCCGGGCGGTGGAATCGCTATTTTAATATAGCGTTTTTATTGGCGCGGTTTGATTTTTTCGCCGACCAAAAGGGCGACTGGTCCGAGCAGTCCTGATGGGACGGAGCCGCTACGTGGTCCGCCGAGAGTCCATGTTTTACGTGGTTTTTTTGGGTTGGCGTTGTCGTAGGCGAGTCGGTTGAACCAGGTGCTTGTGACGGCGATTGCGAGTTTGTTTGTGCCAGGTTTTGCGTGTTTTGAGATATCGAGGCGGTAGGGAGGCACCCAGAGTGTTGGGAGTTTTTGACCGTTTAAGGTTACTTCGGCAATGAACTCCACTTTGCCGAGGTCAAGCAGGAGAGGTGAGTCGGCGGCGGTGGCGGGGATTTCAATCTGCGTGGTGTAGATGGCAGTTCCGGAAAAAGCGCGTGCTTCGGCAGTTATGTTGGGGATGTCCTTCCACGGCGAGAGTTCGGCGAGGACAATTTTTTCGGGTGCGCCCCAGCCTGCGGGAAACGACAGTGTCCACGGGTTGGCGAGCGGAATTATCTGCGGTTTCGTGGCAGTGACCTCGGAGGTGGAATCAAGGCGTGTGTCGGCGGTTTCGATTTTGTATTTGCCTGTGGCGAAGGCGTGGAGGGTGGTTCCGTCGGCGGAGATTTCGTGGGTTAACGATGGTGCCTTGGCTTTGCCGCCGTTCGGCACGTGAGCGACTCGGTAAATTTTTCCTGCGCTTTCTTGTTTAGGGACGTCGTGGCGGAAGACGACGAAGCAGGAACTGCGTTTGGGGAGGTCGAGGGTGACGCTTGTGGAGCCGTTGTGCTCCTTTGCGGCGGCGACGCGACGTTCGCCGGTGACGGGGTCCCATGTCTCGACCGCGTTGCCGGTGGTGTTGAAAGTCAGTGTGCCGCTGAAATTGTGCCCTGGTGTTGTGCTGATGAAATACCAATCGGCGTTTTTAGTGCGCCGGTGCGCCCACAGGGCAAGGTCGTCAACGCCGGATTTTGCGGTGTCTTTGCGTGTGCCCAGCACGTCCGACTTGATCCCGAGGTGCGCGAGGGCGACATCAAGCGGAGTGTAGGCGATGACGCGCCCTTTGCCGAACGAGCGGGAGGGGACGGGGGCGGACGCCGCCTTTTGAATGGCTTCGGGCGTTTTGAAGCTAACCGCCGTTGAGGCAGTGTGTTGCAGGTGATTTACTTTTCCCTTTTCGCCTTCTTTGCATGTGGGGCGTTGCAAATTGCCCCATAGTTTTTTGACGGCGGCGTTGAAGCGTTTTTGGCTTTCGTCGCTGCCGGAGAGGGTGGCGATGCCTTGGGGGGCGTCGCCGATGATGGTCGCGCCGGCGTGGACGAGATCGCAGATTTTTTCGAGGGTTTGCGGCAACATCCGTTTGTTGTCGGGCAGCCAGAGGACGCGGTAGGCGATGCCTTCCGGGGTGACGAGGTTGCCGGCGGCGTCAACTTGGAGGCGGTTTAGGAGGACGTCGGGGTTGCAGTAGTCGTGTTTGAAGCCGCCGGGGAAGGGGGCTTTTTGGTCGGGTTTGTGGGGGATTTCGTCGCCGAGATACCAAAGGACGTCGGAGACCGGTTTGCCGCGTTCGAGCATGAAGGCGAGGCGGGCGAGGAAGGTGGTAAATTCCGGCATTTGCCGCCACCATGTTTGACCACGCAGAAAGGGTGTTCCGATGCCAGTTCCGAATGCTGACCCTGGGGGCACAAAGCCATCTACACGAGGGTTATGCGTGTAGTTGTGGAAGACCATGTGCGTAACGCCTTCAATGCAGTTGAAGTTGGCGATTTCTTTAAGCATGTCGAAGTGCTCGTTCCACGTGAGGGAGAAAGATGTGAATGCTTCGGCGGCGAGGCGCGGTTTGCCGTAGAGGCGTGCGGCGGAGGCGGCGGGTTTGATGGGTTTGAAGTTCAGGTCGCCTACGAATCCTCTGGAAAAGGGTTGCCAGAACTCGGTCATGGGGATGTCGGCGTGCTTGTAGTATTCCAGAATGTCGGCGGGGAAAATGTCGCCTGCGGCGGTCTCGTAGGAGACGGTGATGCCGTCGGCGCGGGCGCGGCGCGCCATTCCCGCATAGAAGCGGTTGGCGAAAAGGTCGCCGATATTGCCGCGCCAGTCGCGCAGGAAACGCGTCGTAGTCTCGGAGTCGGCGATGACGTAGCCGAAAACGGCGGGGAGCCAGAGGCGGAGGTCGTAGCCATTGTAGGAGCGGAAATCGCTCTCCATCGTCGCTGTCCAGGTCTGTGTTTTGCATTCCCACGAATCGAGAAGCATTCCTTGGAGAAGTCCGCCCGCGAGGGGGCCTTTTGCGATTCTGCCGATGTAGCCGTTGTAGTGGACGGCGGGACCGGCATCGGAGAGTTTGTCGCATTCCCAGCCGGTAGCCTCGGCGGGTGCGGGGGAGTTGCGGCGTCCTGTGTTGATGTGTCCGATGCGCAGCACCGTCCAGCTTCCGGCGGGTGTGGCGACGGTTTTTTGGCCAGACACGTCCCAGTTGAGTTTTCCAGTGGCGCGGTCGAAGTGCTTCCCGATGTCGATGATGGTTTCGGGGCGGATGTGGGCTGCGGGGTTTTGGCGGACATTGTCGTTATCACGCATGATGCTGCGCAGCGACCAGCCAGCCTCGGACTCCCAGCTGTTTTTACGGGCGGCTGTTGAAAAGCGCAGGAAGTTCATGTGCACCGGGTTGCGGTTTTTGATTTGCAGGCGGACGCGGGAAATCGGCATGGCGGTTTCGGGCAAAGCGAAGGTGATGGGGCGATCCCCCTGCCAACAGTCAGCCGGTATTGTGGTTTTGAGGAGTTTTTGGGTGTCGCCGTTGGGGAGTTCTGCGACGAGTGAAATCGCCATTCCGGGTTCGTAGCTGAAGGGGTGAGTCATGTTGTTCGCGCAGGGAAACTCGAAACTGCGGAGGATAACAGGTTGGGCGAAAGTGACTTCGACGTTGTAGGGTTTATTGGCGGGGCTGGGCGGGAGTTGAAATCCCCGGAATCCGCGTTTGCCGCCGGGGAAAAGATCGCGCCAAGGGAATTTATTGTCGGAAAGGGAACGGACAGAAGCGGGGATGATCGGCTTGCCCGTGTCTCCCAATGGCGTGGGAAACGCAATGACGAAGAGGTCGCGGTAATCGCCCGCGCCGCCCGATGGGCGGGGCAGGGTAACAATAGTGGTGGTTTTTTCCGCAGGGATATCGGTGCGCGTCCACGCGAGGTGGCGCATGGTGTTCTCTTTCGTCACCCAAGGACCGCCTGCCATGCTCCACCCTGGACAATTTTGCATGGTGAAGCGCAGACCGAGCCGACGGCTCTCTTGAGCGGCGTGGAGCACATGCTCGTCCCAACGAGGGCTGAGGCAAGTGATGGACTCCTTGACGCCCGGCCATTTGCCGCCGCCCTGGCTACCGTGGAAGAGCTGGATGCCGGAGAGGCCGGCGGCAGCGATAGCCTCGAAATCAGCGGTTATGCCGGCTTTGGAGACATTGCCGCCGAGGAAGTGAAACCATGTTTCGGGATAGAAGACCTTTGGCGGTTTCGCGAAATCGGCCTCGTCGGCACTGCCAAACGTTCTTTGGAGCAGAGACGCCGGTGGGATGCCAGGAGGCGGATCAGATGCTGCGGTGGAGCGAGTTCCTGAACATGCGACAGCAAGGGCAATCGCAGAATAGACAACAGTTTTGAAGAACATGGTGAGCGTGAGGATGGTTGACGTGGTATGCCGCAAAGACCGGCACGGGGCGCACATCTTCCTGGGCGAGACCTTTTGGTCAACGAAACAAAAAAGTAGCGGAGGAGGGAACCTTTGGGCATTTTGCATGACTGCCCCTGCCATGCCTTCTTCACTACCGCATTCCACCTCTGATCGTGTTGCTACCTCCGCGCTTTCGCGGCGCGATTTTATCCGCAAAAGCGTTCTCGCTGCTGCCGTTGCCCCGTGGATCGTCCCCGCCGGCGTCGTCCGTGCCCAGGACGGACGACCGACGCCATCCAACCGCACGACATTCGCGCTCATCGGCTGTGGCAACATGGGTCCCGCTGGCTTGAACGCCGTCATCGGTCTCAAGACCGTCCAAGTCGTTGGCACTTGTGACGTTTTCAAAAGTCGCGCCACCAACTGGCGCAACCGTGTTGATAAACACTACAAGGCGAAGGGCTGCACCGCCTATCAGGATTTTCGCGAACTGCTTGCCCGTAAAGATATTGATTCCGTCGAAATCGCCACGGGCGATTACTGGCACGTGCCGATCGCGCTGTATGCGGTTCGGGCGGGCAAGGATGTCTATGTCGAAAAACCGCTTGGCGTCTCCGTCGAGTGGGCGAAAGTGCTCCGCAAGGAAATTAACGAGCGCAAACGCATCTTCCAATTTGGCACGTGGCAACGTTCACGCCCGCATTTCCGGCGTGTCGTCGAACTCGTCCGTTCGGGCGCAATTGGCAAAATTACCCGCGTCGAAGTTTGGGCACCCAGCCTCGCAGCGATGGACAACGGGCGGCTTGGAGGTATTTTTAACAAAAAAAGTCGCATCTTCGCACTCCACACAGACAAGTCCACGCCGCCCGTTCCCCAAGACCTTGATTACGACCTCTGGCTTGGTCCGGCACCAAAAAGACCCTACAACGCGATACGCGTTTCCGAGCAAGGGATTTACCACAATTACGATTACGCGCTCGGGTTCCTTGCCGGATGGGGGATACATCCCCTTGACATCGCGCAATGGGGACTTGATGCCGACCTCGCGCCACCCATTTCCTACAAGGCAAAAGGCCGCCTGTCCGAGGTTCCGGGTCTCTTTGACACCGTTGCCGATTGGGACGTTGAGGCAACCTATGCCAATGGAATCAACCTTCACTTCATGGACAGCTCTGTCGCCGCAGGCGTTGCCTCAAAATACCTCAATAAGCGGCATGTCGGCGGGGAAGGAACTACTTTCTTTGGCGAAAAAGGCTGGATCAACGTCAACCGCGGAACCGTGCGCTCCAGCATTCCCGAACTCGCCAAGATTGCCCAGGCACGCGGTGGTCAGTCATGGCCACCCGCTGGTGGCTCAGTGAAGGATAGCGATAGAGTCACCGTAAAATTACACGCCGCAGAAAACGGCAGCCACTGGCATAATTTCATCGCCCGCGTGCGCGACCGCAAACCTACGCTCAACCCGATTGAAAGCGCGTTTAACGGCGACCTCATTTGCCACCTTGCCAACGCCTCCATTCGCGCAGGACGTAGCCTGAAATGGGACCCGAAGACCGAAACGATTATCGATGACGTCGGCGCACAAGCGATGTTAGACCGCCCGCTCCGCGATCCGTGGAAAATCTAATAATACGCGGTGGGCGCAGTGGCGACCATTCGGAAAAAGCGGCGGTCTCGGAGAGATCGCCGCTTTTTTTTCTGACTTATTGGCGAAGTCGGGAGTCGCGCCTCGGAGGGGCGGCGGAGACGGATCCGAGGTAGCGGCGCGTAACTAAGGTCTGGTAGTCGCGCCCCTTCAGGGCGCGGGTGGAGGGGGCGGAGCATCCGCCGGTTCCGCGCTCGTTACACTCGTGCTCCACCGGCGGTTATTCACGTTGTGCCCCTTTGGGGCACTGGAGGCTCAGCGGCTTCGCTCGCACTCCTCCTGCGGGGGGCACGCCGCGTTCCGCGCTCGTTTCACCCTCGCTCCCCCGAAGGGGGACAACGTGAATAACCGGCAGTGGAGCGTAGCGGAACTGCCGGACAGCGACCCCCCACCCCCCTGCGCCCTGAAGGGGCGCGACATAAGTGCCCCGGAGGCGCAGCGGAGTTTATGACTTATTCTACGAATTTGATGAAGGTTCGTTTTCCGGCTTGAATGATGCTTGGGAGGAGGGGACGGGAGAGGCGGAGGGTGGGGTTGTCCGCTTTTTGGTTATTTATGCGGACGGCGTTTTGGTCGAAGAGGCGGCGGATTTCTTTTTTGCTTACGAAGATTTTTGTGGCGGCGAGCGCGTCTATGAGGGGGATGCCGTCGGGGTGGGTGTCCCAGAGTTGGGAGAGAGAAAATTCTGGGATATCGTCGCGGAGTTCATGGCGGGAGAAGACTTTTTCAAATTGTTCGCGTTCGTTCGCGGCGGTTGTTTCGCCGTAAAAACGGGCTACGATGGCGGTGGCGAGGCGTTTTTTAACTTCCATTGGGTGGAGGGTGTGCAGTTGGCGGATGTTTTCCTCATTGGTTTCAAGGAGGAGGCGGTAGTATGTCCACATGGTTTCGTCGGCGATGGACATTATGCAGCCGAACATGTCTTTGGGGGAGTGGTTGAAGGCGATGTAGTTGCCGTAGCTTTTGGACATTTTGCGGGAGCCGTCGAGGCCGACGAGGAGGGGCATGGCGAGGACGGCCTGTTCGGGTTGGGCGGCGTCTTTTTGGAGTTGGCGGCCGACGAGCATGTTAAAAATTTGGTCGCTGCCGCCGAGTTCGATATCGGCGTGGACTTCGACGGAGTCGCGACCTTGGAGGAGGGGGTAGAGAAATTCGATGAGGGAGATGGGGGTTTGAGAGGCGTGGCGTTTTGCGAAGTCGTCGCGTTCCAACATGCGTGCGACGGTCATCTGGCGGCTGAGGGCGAGGGCGTCGAGGAAGCTCATGGAGGCGAACCATTCGCTGTTACGGCGCACTTCGGTTTGGGGGATATTGAGGATTTTGCCGGCTTGTTCGAGGTAGGTGGCGGCGTTTGCGGAGATTTCGGCTTCGGAGAGGAGGGGGCGGGTGGAGGAGCGGCCGGAGGGGTCGCCGATGCGTGTGGTGAAGTCGCCGATGATGAGAATGGCTTGATGTCCGAGGTCTTGAAATTGGCGCAATTTGTTGAGGACGACCATGTGCCCGAGGGTCAGGTCTGGGCGAGTCGGGTCAACGCCGAGTTTTACGCGCAGTCTTTTGCCGTTTTGGAGGCGTTCGAGTATTTCTTTTTCGCCGATGAAGGCTTCGGTGTTGGCTCTGAAGGTTTGGAGTTGTTGGAGCGGGTTCATTGAAAAGGGAACTATTCGGCGATGTTGAAAGAGGAGGCGTCCCACGGGGGGGCGCCTACTTCGGCGGCGATTTCGTTGAAGGCGTCTATTTCGGCGTCGCTGAAGAGTAAGCCGCCGTTTTTTGCGGTTCGTTGGGCGGCGAGTGCTTCGATTTGCCCTGGGATGATGCAGGCGTTGTTACCGCGGCTGTAAATATCGGTCAGGACGCGGAGGAGGTTTTCTTTTTGAGAGCGTCCGCCGGCGAAGCGTCCCGATGAAATTGCTTCGGGGTGAATGACTTGGAAAAAGAAGGCTGGGGTTTGCTTTTCGTTGCTGAGGGGGGGGCGGCAGCGAATGGTTGGGAGGGAGCCGCCGATGAATGCGGCGTAGAGTTCGTTGATGAGAGAGAGTCCGTAGCCTTTGTGGGCACCGAAGGGCAGGAGGGCGGCGACGGCGGCGGGGTCGGTGGTCGGGTTGCCGTATTTGTCCACGGCGGCGTTGGGGGGCAAGGATTTACCTTCGCGGGCGAGTTGTTGGACACGTCCCATGGCGACGACCGAAGTTGCCCAATCGATCACGATTGGGTAGCCGAGTGCTTCGGTGGTGGGAAGTGCCCAGCTGTGGGGATTTGTGCCGAGGGATGGGTATTTGCCGTTTAGAGGGACGACTTCGGTGAGGGCGGCGGTGCAATTGGTGTAGGCGATGTAGCCGCGTTTGGCGGCGTCCATGACATAGCCGCCGCCCCAGAGGTAATGAAATGCGTTGTCCACGGCGACGGTGCCGGTGCCGTGTTTTTCTGCGAGGGCGATGGCAGTTTCAATGGCTTCGATGGCAGTTGCCTGACCGAGCTTTTTGTGCGCGTCCCAGACTTCTACGGCGTCAAAACGCGTGGGAATTTTTTCTATGTTCGCCTTCGGCACGCAGCCGCCGTTACCGGAGCCGAAAAGGTGGTCGAGGTGGAGTGCCTTGATGGCGTTGTGGGTGCGGATGCCGTGGCGCGATGCCATTGCTGCCATTCGGCTGGCGGCTTGCGCTTCGGTGGCGGTGAAACCGCGTTTTTGGTAGGCTGCTTCGACGAGCGCGTTATGTCGTTCTTCTGGGACGATGCGAAAGATTTCCATGAGAGAAAAGTGTCTGTCAAAAAAGGCAGTGATGTGGGTGTATCGGAGCGGGCGAGATGTCAAGTTCGCCGTTGAGGCGTATTGGTTAGTGCCGGTGCGTGTGCGCACAAAAAAACGGCACCGCAGGGCGATACCGTTTTTTTGCGAAACTTCCGTTAAGACAGGAAGTTAAGTTAGCGCACGCCGGAGTTTTTTGTGCCGGCGTGTGCTTGTTGCCCGTTTGGATTAGTAGTCCATGCCACCGTGGTCGGGGGCTGCGGGTGCTGGCTTATCTTCGGGCAGGTCGGTGATGAGCGCCTCGGTGGTCAGGAGGAGGCCTGCGACGGATGTGGCGTTTAGGAGGGCGGTGCGGGTGACCTTGGTCGGGTCAACGACTCCGGCGGCGACGAGGTCTTCGTATTCGCCGGTGGAAACGTTGTAACCGATATTGCCCTCGGCTTTGAGGACTTCTTTGACGACGAGGGAGCCTTCGACGCCGGCGTTTTCGCACAGGATGCGCAACGGCTCTTCGATGGCTTTGCGGACGATGTTGGCACCGACTTTTTCGTCGCCTTCGAGTTTCGCTATTATCGCGTCAATGGCTTTGAGTGTGCGCAAGAGTGCGACACCGCCGCCTGGGACGATCCCTTCTTCGACGGCGGCACGGGTGGCGTGCAGCGCGTCATCTACGCGGTCTTTCTTTTCTTTAAGTTCGGTTTCGGTGGCAGCACCGACTTGGATGACGGCGACGCCGCCGGCGAGTTTGGCGAGGCGTTCTTGCAGCTTTTCGCGGTCGTAGTCGGATGTGGTTTCCTCGATTTGTCTGCGAATGATTTTAACGCGTCCCTGGATATCGGCGGATTTGCCGGCGCCTTCGATGATGGTGGTGTTTTCCTTATCGACGACGACGCGTTTGGCGCGTCCGAGGTCGGCAAGTTTAACCGATTCGAGTTTAACGCCGAGGTCTTCGGTGACGAATTTGCCGCCGGTGAGCACGGCGATGTCTTCCATGATGGCTTTGCGGCGGTCGCCGAAGCCGGGCGATTTGACGGCGACGACGTTGATGGTGCCGCGGAGCTTGTTCACGACGAGCGTTGCGAGTGCTTCGCCGTCGATATCTTCGGCGATAACGAGGAGCGGTTTTCCGGATTTGGCGACTTCTTGAAGGATGGGCAGGAGGTCTTTCATGCTGCTTATCTTCTTCTCGAAGAGCAGGATGTAGGTTTCCTCGAGAACTGCTTCGAGCGTTTCCTGATTGGTCGCGAAGTAGGGAGAGAGGTAGCCTTTGTCGAATTGCATTCCTTCGACGACGTCGAGGGTGGTTTCGACGGTTTTGGCTTCTTCGACGGTGATCGTGCCGTCTTTACCTACTTTATCCATTGCTTCGGCGATAATGTCGCCGATGGAGGCATCCCAATTCGCAGAAACAGTAGCGACTTGTTTGATTTCGTCGTGGGATTTGATTTTTTTGGAAGTGGCTGCCAGTTCGGCGATTGAGGCTTCGGTGGCTTTTTCGATGCCGCGCTTTACAAAAATCGGGTTTGCGCCGGCGATGGCACTTTTAAGACCTTCGCGATAAACGGCTTCGGCGATAACGGTCGCGGTTGTCGTGCCGTCGCCTGCCTTGTCGGCGGTCTTTGATGCTACTTCACGCACCATTTGTGCACCCATGTTTTCAAACGGGTCTTTCAGCTCAATTTCCTTGGCGACGGTGACACCGTCTTTGGTGACCTTCGGTGCGCCGAACTTTTTGTCAATCATCACATTGCGACCTTTTGGACCGAGTGTGACCTTGACGGCTTTGGTGAGGGTGGAGACGCCGGCAAGCACTTTGCGCCGTGCGGCTTCATCAAACAGGATTTGTTTTTTTGACATAACGTGTGTGTTACTTGATTAGTGGTTGTTAGTTAAGTGTTTGGTGGTTGGGTGTTAGACGATAACAGCGAGGATTTCTTCTTCGCGGAGGAGGACGTAATCTTGGTCATCCACTTTGACTTCGGTGCCGGAGTATTTCCCGATGAGGACTTTATCTCCAATTTTGACGTCGAAGGGGACAGGTTTGCCGTCCTTGTCGGTTTTGCTGGTGCCGAGTGCCACGACTTTGGCCTCCTGCGGTTTTTCTTTTGCGGAATCGGGAATGATAATCCCGCCTTTGATTTCTTCTCCGGTTTCGAAGCGTTGCAGCAAAACGCGGTCTCCGAGAGGTTTCACGCGGACTGCGTCGTTTCCAACAGTGGTTTTTGTTTCTTTACTCATTGTTTGTGGTGTGTGTTAGGAAAAAAGTGTTGCGCCCTGAATATAGCAAACGGGGTGCCAAAAAATGGAAGGTTTTTCAAGTGATTTATTTTTAACAAGTTACAAATGGCTAAAATGGGCGTTATTGGGGGAGGCGACGGGGTTTCGTGCCAGCTTGGCACAGCGGGCGGTGGGAGAGCGTCACACTGCGTCACAGGGCGGGGGAGGGGAGTCAACTTGGTGTCCGTGGCGTATTTTTGTGCCCGTGGCTCTGGCGTTGAGGGCATCTACGACAGAGGCCAATCGGCGTTTGCGGGCGAGGGATTCGTTTTCTTCGGTGAATAATTCCAACTGTCGCGGTTGGTCTTCGATTCCGGATAATTTCACCATGACGAGGCGCAGCGGGCGGTTGCGGCGTCGCCAAGCGATGTGTAAGAGGTTCTCTGCAAGGGCATAAAAGGGTGTTTCCATGTCGCTTGCCTCTGCGAGGCTGTGCCCTGCGGAATCGTCAATCATTCCTGAATAACGCACTTTTACGGTGAGTGTGCGTGCGCGTTTGCCGTCGGCGCGCAGTTTGGGCACGAGGATGTCGATCATGCCTTTGGCGATATGCAGGATTTGGGGGAAGTCGGAGATGTCGCGTGGAAATGTTTCCTGACGCGAGTAGGATTTGGCGTCTTCGTATTCGGTGCTTACTTCGGAAAAATCAATACCTTGCGACATAGCTACCACGCCGCGCCAATTGCTTCCCAGCAGGGACGATAGCAGCGAATCCGATTGTTTTATCAGGTCTCCTACCTGGTTGATGCCGTTTGATTTAAGCAGAATTTCCGTCTTTTTTCCTATGCCCGGAAGCGTGCCTACGGGCAAGGGCGCGAGGAATGCCGCTTCGTTTCCCGCTTTGATGACTGTGAAACCGCGTGGTTTGTTCTGTTTGCTCGCCACTGCGGCTACGAGTTTGTTTGTCGCCAGCCCGAAGGATATCGGCAGACCCAGCTCGCGCAGAATGCGTTCTTGCAAGTTGCGCATTGCGGTGGTGAGGGCGGGTTCGTCTGCGAAACCGCGAGGACCGACGTCCAGAAATCCTTCGTCGATGGAGCGGCGTTCTACGAGTGGCGTTATTTTTTCGCAAAGGGCGAAGAGTTTTTCAGAAAATTCGCCGTAAAGCCCTTTTCCGCTGTTCGATAGGATCAAGTCTGGGCAGATGCGCAATGCCTGCGCCGTGGGCATGGGCGTATAGACGCCGCAGGCGCGGGCTTCGTAACTCGCCGAGGAGATAATTCCCCGTTCGCGCCCGCCAACGGCGACTTTTTTTCCGCGTAAGGCTGGGTTTAACACCTGTTCTACTGCCACGAAAAACGCATCGGCATCGAGGTGGACGATCGTTGGCAGCGGGCGCGTCATGGCGGGGTAGGAACGGCAGCCGGCTTCATTTTTCAACATCAAAAGCCGACGGCGCGGTATTTGTTCTGCACATCGCACAGAGGAAAAAAGAAAAGACAGGGGAGTCTCCCCGCCGCCTTATGTTTACCGATAACGTCATCAAAAAAATAGACCTGCTTCCGCGTGTATCCGTCAACAGGTCTTCGAGGAAGTGGAACCGGTCGGGATTCCCGTGCCTACGCACTTCTCTTTCCCCCTTTTGAGAAGTGGTTGCCTCCAAGACCGCCAACAATGCCTGCCATGTCCGCCGCGTCAAG
>JAISZI010000078.1 GCA_031269335.1 Puniceicoccales bacterium | reverse complement strand
CAGCCGGCCATGCTCGATGACCTTCTTCACAACATTGAACGCCGCGCGCTTGTAGGGATTCGCGCCGCCATGCGCGAGCGTGTCACGCACCGCACGTTCGTCAAGCAACACGTCGCCGATTTCAGGGCTGACAGCCTTGCCTCCCTGCTTGTTGAAAAGATTGGTTGCCCACTCGCGCAACAGCGCAAAGCCGCCTTGCGGCGCGTCGCTGACGCTGGCGGTGGCAATCGCCTCCCCTTCGAGGAATTCCTTGTGCAACAAGTATAGCCAGTCGCCGAAATAGTTTTTTCTGAAAAACGGCGTTCTCACCCGCACCCACTGCCGCTCATTCAGGTTCGTAGGCTTCCCGTTTGGAGCCTTCATCCACCCCGGCTTTTTCGTGCCGTCCGGGTTCGTGTATCGCGCCACAACGGCGGCGTATTGCCGCCTCGCCTCCGCCAGCTCTTCCGCCGAGGCGTCGCTGTCCGCCTCCGCCCGCGAATTGAGATCAAGTTCCGCCTCTTCCGTCCGACTGACAAGGATGCTGACCACCAGCGGTTCGCCGTTCTCGCCTACTACCTTAGAAACTTTTCTACTTGCTTCTCTTGCTCTTTCAAAAAACTGCTGCAACTTTGTGTCCGTGATAACGTCGGTACTTTCGTCAGTCGCCCTGTTAATAATCTGGGAAGTGGAAAGATTGAAAGTATCGGCGTTTCCGCCAAAGACCCCGCAAGCATCCTCCTTCTGCCCCCTCTCCTCCTTGATCCTCCCCAAGGTCAATATCCGTCTTGACCTCCCGAAAAGCACAAAAAAACACCTTGACTCACACCGACGTTTGCTTTTCCTGCCACCTTCTTTCACGGGGTCATAGCTCAGTTGGTAGAGCGCTTGCATGGCATGCAAGAGGTCAGGAGTTCGACCCTCCTTGGCTCCACCATGTTGTCAGAGATTTATGTCGTCGGGCGGATTAGCCGAGATAGCATGTAGGGCAAGATGCCGCCGACTCGGTAATAATCGGCTTCGACCGGTGTGTCTATGCGGACGACGACGGGGATGTCTATGGGTTTATCGTTAACCGTTGTTCCTGCGGGACGAATGCGCAGGAGCACCTCCTGTTTCGGCACGAAATTATCCGCAAGGACGGCTGGGATATCGCAGGTTACTTCGCCGAGTTTCACGATTTCGTCGTAGTCCGTTTTATTTTTGAAAACAAGAGGCAGGACGCCCATTCCAACGAGGTTGGAGCGATGAATGCGTTCAAAGGATTTTGCGATAACGGCGCACACGCCCAGCAGAGCTGTTCCCTTGGCGGCCCAATCGCGGGAGGAACCCATGCCGTAATCTTCGCCGCCGATGACGACTAAGGGGACGCCGCTGGCACGCGCTTTTTGGGCGGCGTCGAATATCGGAATTATTTCGCCCTGCCAGCGCGTCACGCCGCCTTCGACACCGCCGGCGAGCAGATTTTTAATGCGCACATTGGCAAAAGTGCCGCGTGTCATTATGCGGTCATTGCCTCGGCGCGATCCGTAGGAATTGAAATCCGCCGGAGCAATGCCGTGTTCGCGCAGGAAACAACCGGCGGGGCTGTCTGCCCGAATGTTCCCCGCCGGGGAGATGTGGTCGGTGGTCACGGAATCTCCGAACACGCCGAGGGCACGGGCATTACGAATTTCTCCGACATGGTGCGGCGACGAAAAATCCTTAAAAAACGGCGGTTCTTGAATATAGGTTGATGCAGGTTCCCACGCAAAAACGTCGCCCTCTGGCGCCGGGATTTCTTCCCAACGCGGGTCGGATTCAACCGCGTAAAGGCGTTTGAAAAGTTCGGGATCGAGCGCATCTCGCAATGTGGCGGCTATTTGCTCCTCGGCTGGCCAGATGTCGCGCAAATAGACAAGTTCGCCGACAGAACTTTTGCCTAATGGGTCGCTCGTCAGATCAATGTCTGTCGTCCCCGCAATGGCAAATGCGACGACGAGCGGCGGCGACATGAGAAAATTGGCTTTGAGCAAGGGGTGAACACGCGCTTCAAAGTTGCGATTCCCGGAAAGGACGGCGGCGGCGGTGATGCCTGAGTTCCGAAGTGCTTCTTCCACCTGGGCATCAAGCGGACCGGAATTGCCAATGCAAGTAGTGCAACCGTAACCCACTGTCTGGAAACCAAGTTTGTCGAGTTCTGCCTGAAGTCCTGTTTTTTCCAAATAAGCCGTGACGACGCGCGAACCGGGACCGAGCGAAGTTTTCACGAGAGGATTTACACGCAGCCCAAGCGCGTTCGCCTTTTGGGCAAGCAGACCGGCGGCTATCATCACGGAAGGGTTGCTGGTGTTCGTGCAACTCGTGATGGCGGCGATGAGCACGCAACCTTGCGCAATGACGGCGTCCGCGCCGTCCGCCAAGGTCACCGTTACGGCGGCAGGCACGGGACGTTTCCATTTTTCTTTGAGCACTTTCAAAGGAACACGCTCCTGCGGACGGCGGGGACCAGCTACGCACGGCTCCACGCTGGCAAGGGAAAGCGGGATAACACGCGTGAAGTCGAGGGCATCGCGTTCTATCGGCACACCCCAAAGTTCCTGCGCTCGGTAGTAATCTTCGACGAGGCGGCATTGCGCGGCGTCGCGCCCGGTCTCGCGCAGGTAGGCAATAGTGGCGTCATCCACGCCAAAAAAGCCCGTCGTAGCACCGTATTCAGGTGCCATGTTGGCGAGCGTCGCACGGTCGGGAACAGAGAGCGCGGCGGCACCAGGTCCGTAAAACTCGACAAACTTGCCCACCACGCCCGTCTCCCGCAGCAACTCGGTGACACGCAACACGAGGTCTGTAGCCGTAACTCCCATGGCAAGATTGTCCGTTAAGAACACGCCCACGACTTCCGGCGCAAGAAATGTCACGGGATGCCCCAGCATGGCAGCCTCAGCTTCGATACCGCCCACGCCCCAACCCACGACACCCAAGCCATTTATCATCGTCGTATGCGAATCCGTCCCAACAAGGCTGTCGGGATACGCCACGGCATCGCTGACGAATACACTGCGGGCGAGATATTCCAAATTGACCTGATGGACAATGCCCATCCCGGGAGGCGTCACCTTGAACGTTTTGAACGCCTGCGTCCCCCATTTGAGAAACCGGTAACGCTCGCGATTGCGCTGAAACTCCAACTCCATGTTTTGACACAACGCACTGCCATTCCCCGCAAAATCTACCTGAACAGAGTGGTCAACCACGAGGTCAACGGGCACAAGCGGTTCGACAACGCCCGGGTCCGCACCAAGCCCGCGTGCGGCAGAACGCATCGCCGCAAGATCGACTAATAACGGCACCCCCGTAAAATCTTGCAACACGACCCTCGCTACCGTGAACGGCACCTCAAAAGGTGCCGGCGCAGAAGCGTCCCACTCCGCCAAGTTTCGCACATCGCCCTCGGAAACCAACCGCCCATCGCAATTGCGCAAAAGCGATTCAAGAATGATGCGCAAGGAAAACGGCATTCGCGCCACCCGACCGAAACCCGCCTCGGCTAATGCCGGGAGGCTGTAAAAAAAGCCCGCCTCGCTATTCCCAGACGCAAAAGGGCGAAGGGTGTTGAACGGATTTGGACGCACTGTCTTTGCTGTAGCCATCGTGTCGCAAAAGGGAAATCACCGTGCCACAAAACGACAAGCAAACACTCACCCATCGCGCATCAAGATTTGCCACGACCCACATCCAGTATCAAAGTGCCCCCCTTTTCCTCATGCGCCAGCAACTCGCCACCATTCTCGAAACCGCTCGAAATGCCGCACCTACAATCCTCTCACGCGCCGAATTCGAGACCTTCAAAGCCGGCATCGCCGGTCCAAACGGCTCTCTCACCGCCGCCATGAAAAGCATGGCATCCGTCCCAAAAGACGAACGCCCAGCCGTCGGAAAACTCCTTAACCAAACTAAAAGCGAAATCGAAAAAATCTTCGCGAACACCCTCGCCCGCATCGAACAAAACGAAATCGCAGCACGCCTCGGCGCCCCCATTGACCCGAGCTTAGAACCGCCCGACGTCGCCGTCGGCTCAATCCACCCGCTCACCCAAACACGCGAAGAAATTGCCGCCGTTTTCCATAAACTCGGTTTCACCATCGCCGACGGTCCCGAAATCGAAACCGAATGGTATTGCTTCGACGCCCTCAACACCCCGCCCGACCACCCCGCACGCGACATGCAGGACACTTTCTTCTTCCCGCCCGCGACCCGCTGCCCCGACGCTCCTAAACACGCCACCGAAGCCTACCTCCTTCGCTCCCACACCTCGTCCGTCCAAATCCGCGAAATGCTTCGCCGCCCCCCTCCCCTGCGCATCATCGCACCAGGTCGCTGTTTCCGCCGCGATACCGCCGACGCCACCCACAGCGCCAATTTCCACCAAATCGAAGGCCTCTGGATCGACGAAAACGTCTCTTTGCGCGACCTCAAATGCGTCCTTGATTTCTTCGCACGCGAAATGTTTGGCACCAACGCCCAAATCCGCCTCCGCCCAAGCTTCTTCCCCTTCACTGAACCCAGTTTCGAGATGGATATCAAATCCCCCAATTTAGGCCGCCTCAGTGATCGGTGGCTCGAAATTATGGGCTGTGGTCTCGTCGATCCCAACGTCCTAAAAAACACGGGGCATGACCCTACCCGCTGGACAGGCCTCGCCTTCGGCATGGGCATCGAACGCATCGCCATGCTCCGCTACGGTATCGACGACATCCGCCACTTTTACGCCAACGACCTGCGCTTCCTACGCCAATTCGCATAACACGCGCACGCCGGAAAATTGCGCGAGCCAATTCATTGGCGAGCCGCATGTGGAAAGAGTGGACGCAGTGGAAAGAGTGGCGAATTGCTGATACGCCCACGGACGTCCGGCGCTACGACGTGCGTCTCCACTACGCCTCCGGTGCGCTGAAAGCGCATAACGTGAATGACCGTCGGTGGAGCCGGCAGACCAGAGCAAGTGCTGTGCCCGCCGTTTATGGCGGGGGCTATCTTCTATTTCCTACCCCTGTTTCCTATCTCCTCTGTATGGCGGGAGCAGATTGCTGTTGACACATCGTTCCCTTTGCGCAAGATGCGGCACCATCATGAAACACTCCTCTTCCACTTCTTCCGCCATCACCGCCCTTCTCGGGCTAACCGCAACCATCGTTGCCGCCGCAATCATCGCTGCACTCGTCGCACCCACCGCACACGCCCAAGGCACACTCTTCGGCGACAGCTCAGGCGGCGGAGCAGCTGCACCGC
>JAISZI010000064.1 GCA_031269335.1 Puniceicoccales bacterium | reverse complement strand
GATAAGATCGTCGCCAAAATTTGTTCCGGCGGCGGAGATAAGATAGGCGGTGTTTTTGGAGGTGTTTTTAGTGGGCATCGGATTGGGGAACGGTGTTATTTAGGCGGTGCAGGCGTGTTTTTAGAGAGTGGTAAAGTGGCGGTTGTGGGATGGCGGGATGGTGTTTTGTGAGCGGGTATTTTTAATCATCAGTATTGCCAAGTGCCGAAGGTTTTGCGGAGTTTTCGGTAGAGGGAGATGACGGGGTCTTTGGTGATTGTGTGGTAGGCAATGATTTTTTTCTCGGTGGAGCCTTCGGCGGTGTTGTGAGGCCAGACGCCGAAGGTTCTGCGGAGTTTGCGGTAGGCGGAGATGAACGGGTCTTTTGACATTTGGTGGTAGTTTGCGAGGCGGCGTTCGGGCGACCATGTGGCGCGCCCGCTGCGCAAGTCGTCGCGGAGCGTGAGCAGTTCCTTGCGCCACGGCGTTTTTTCAGCGAGTAGCCAGAAGCGGTCGGCGAAGTCAATGTCGGGAACTTTCCACGGCTTTTTATCGCCGGCGAAATGGATGATAAACGGGTCTTTTCGCGCCTCAATGTATTTCTCGAAAACGTCGAATGGGAACTGGACGAAGAACGTGTTGATATCGCCGTTGCCGTGCGCCGTGTTCCATTTATATTCGAGGAGAGTGACGTGCCCCTCGGCGACTTTGTTTAGGATGTCTTGGTCGAGGAACCAGAAACGTTTTCCCGAAATGAGCCTAATGAATTTCTCCTCGACGTTTTCGGCGCGGAGTGCTTCTGCGTTGAACAAGAGAACGCCGGCTTGGAAATAGTTTTCCGGCTCTTTAATGCCGACGTATTCGCGGAGATACTTGTCGGACTCCTGACCTCCAACCTCGCGTATCGCACGGATTTTCAACTTGCGGAATCCTTTCATTATATAGCAGGGAACGGCGGCGAAAAAATTGTTGCCGAGTTCTACGTTGAACAAGTCCGCGAGGTCGTGGCAGACAATAGTATCGGTGTCCAAATAGAGCACCTTTTTGTAGGTGGAGAAAATGGACGGGATACGCATCCGGTAGTAAGTTTCCTTTCCCATGTGCATATGCGTTGGGAGGTGAATTCCTGCAAAGAACGGTGTTGTTTCGATGAGGCGAATAGAGAAGTTGGCTTTTTGTTTTGCCATCAAAAGAAAGCGATTTTTGCTTTTTTCTGAAACGTCTGTGTGCAGGATAACGATGTCGTAATTATTGTTTGGCGAGGCGTGTTTGATAATGGATTGGATTAGGACGCTGGCGTAGGGGGCAAATTTTTCGTCGAACGCGATGCAAACAGCGATATTGTTTTTAGCGAATGCGGGTTTGATTTTGAAGTGGGGATATTGGGGAATGTGTACAGCAGGGGGTATTGGAGGCATTTGCGGTGCCGCCAATTTGGGGACTTCAGGTGCTGCGTATTTTACGCTCTGCTCTGCTCTGCTCTGCTCTGCTCTGCTATCCCCCCCCTCTTTGTTTTCTGTATTTTGCGGCGTTTTTATAATCGTTTTTTTAGCGGTTTCTGACGCTTTTACAGTGCCTTTCTTCTTTATCTGTTCGCGTTTTTTTATTTGTTCGCAAACGGTCTCGTAAAGAAACAAGTAAATCTCGTTCGTGTAGTGTGATCCGCTCATGCCCCAGCGTGAAGTTCCGTCGGCGATTGTGTTGGCTGGTATCTCAATTACAAAGCAGCCTTTAAGTTTTTCGATTATTTTCTCGTAAGCCCAAGCGAGAACTAAATTGGCGATGTTGTTGTAGTGTATATCGTCGTTGGTGAAGTCGAAAATGTTGCCATCCGCGTCGCGATAGGTGTCCACGAGGAAGCAGCGATAAACGAGAATGTTTTCGGGCAAATAGACCTTTGCGACTTTTTCACAGAACGCGTTTATGCTTTCGCGCCACTTATCCAGATTTTTGTTAATATAATCCATTCGTTGCAGAACCTGCACGTCTTTTCCATTGAGGAAACCGCTGTTTTTTAACTCGATGCTGGTGTCGAAAGTGTGTCCGTTCCAAATGGCGACGTCGAAACGTTCGGAGAGCAAATCAATCAAAAGATAGGATGCGTGTTTCTTTTCGATGCCCGACAGGAATGTTTTGTTAAATACGCCCATCAGCATATCGCGGACGAAATTGGTTGGGTATTCAAACTCGCTTGCGCTGACACCCATCGGCGGCTGAACCATGGACAACATAGATTGGCGCGCACCGTAGCTGCCGAGGCGGATAATGCCGTCGGTTTCCGTCTTCGCTTGTAATTCCGGGTGGTAAAAAATCTCTGTGGAGGCGCAACTTCCGCAGACGTCAATAGCGATTGCGCCCGGTTTTGCAGTATCTTGGACAAATGTTTTCTGCAACTCAATTGCGCGGAGGTTTTTTTTGGTTTTCAGTTTGTGTGTTACGAAGATGCCGAAGAGCCATTCGGAGATATAGCCGAAGACGCGTTTTTCCTGGGTGTTATATTTGGAGAGGTCAACGTGTTTTTCAGTTTCCGCCAAGATGGAGAAGAGCCACTCGCAGTATTCGTTAAGTAGTTCGCGGCGCATCACGAACATATTTGTAAAGTAGCCGAGCGAGCCGGCGTTGTAGGCGTCGGCGGCGTTTTTGTATTCGGGGTATTTTTTGGCGAGGATTTTCAGAGCGGCGTCGTAATCGGCAATGTGCAGGTGGGGAGAACTGGATTTGTAGTGGTCGTAAACAGTTGGTGAGTTGGCGTTTTTAACGTTCCATTTTCGCGGTAGAATGAGGTCGTAATTTTCGAGCAGCGCGGAAATTTTCGGGACGGTCAGACCGATGGCGTTCGAGTAGTTGGCATCCATTTGTTTGTAATAAACAACGCCGTAAATGTCCTCTTTTTGCTCGGAGGAAACGTCGAAGATAAAGTGGCGGCGATAGTGCATAAAGCCGATGTATTCGGCGGAGCAATTTTTCCACGCCCAGTATTGCGTAGTGAGTTCGCAATAGGAGGCGTTTTTTGCGGAGATGTGGTCGGGACCGGAGTCGTCGCGCACGTCACAAATTTTTACGGGGGAATTTATCGCACCGACATGGATGGGGGTGAGGAAGTCGTTGGCGAGCAGGGTGGTCGGGCGGTGGTAAGCCAAGAAAATTTGGCAGCGTTGCTGCGTTTGCTGCGGCTGTTCGTTCCTTTCCATTTTCTGTTAGGCTGTGTTGAGTTGATTCGTTGGTTGAAGTGTTGGCGTTATTGTCTTTATAGCTATCCGAAAATTAAATTTGAGGGTTGAAGGTGAAATTGGTGGCGGTGAAGGAAAACGCCGCCGCCGCTGAGATTGGCGCGGCGGTGCGGGCGGCGTTGTCGGAACTGCGGCTGTTGTGTGGCGGTGTGGGCATTGCGAGTGGTGGCGGAAAGTTTCTGGGAAGGTGGACAGTGGCGAATGAAAAGAGCCGCGCCACCACTCTGTCAAGGGGATATTTTTGGTTAGTGCGAGCCGAGGATGGAGATGAAGAATCCTGCGGCGATGGCGGAGCCGATTACGCCGGCGACGTTTGGACCCATGGCGTGCATGAGCAGGTAATTTGTTGGGTCGGCTTTTTGACCTTCGACTTGGCTTACGCGCGCTGCCATTGGCACGGCGGAAACGCCGGCGGAGCCGATGAGCGGGTTGATCTTCTGTTTTAGGAAGAGGTTCATAATTTTCACCATTATGACGCCGCCGGCTGTTGAGAATCCGAATGCGACTACGCCCAGAGCCAGAATTAACAGGGTGTCGTTTCGCAGGAAACGGTCGGCGGTCATGGTGATACCGACGCTTGTTCCGAGGAAGATGGTCACGATGTTAATGAGTTCATTTTGGGCGGTTTTGGAGAGGCGTTCGGTTACACCGCTTTCGCGGAAGAAGTTGCCGAGCATGAGCATACCTATCAACGGTGCGACCGGTGGGACGAGGAGGATACACACGGTTGCGACGACAACGGCAAAGACGAGTTTTTCGACACGTCCTACTTTACGGAGGTTGGACATGCGAATTTTTCGTTCTTTTTCGGTTGTGAGGAGACGCATGATTGGCGGTTGGATGAGGGGGACGAGTGCCATGTAGCTATAGGCTGCGACGGCAATTGCCGCCATGAGGTGCGGGGCGAGTTTATTGGCGAGGAAGATGGAGGTGGGACCGTCTGCGCCGCCGATGATGCCGATGGAAGCTGCTTCGCCGGCGGTGAAACCGATGAGCACGGCGGCGATAAAGGTCATGAAGACGCCGAGTTGAGCGGCGGCACCGAGGAGGAGTGTTTTGGGGTTGGCGATGAGGGGACCGAAATCGGTCAGGGCGCCGATACCGAGGAAGATGAGAGGCGGAAAGAGTTCCAACAGGACGCCGAGTTTGATGAAGTGATAGAGACCGCCGACGTGTTCGCTGTGTAATTTGCCGATGGCGGAGCCTTTGGTTACTTCTTCGCCGACGGCGCGGGCGGAAATTACCGTGCCTGTGGCTGGGGTTGAAAGGACGCGGTCATCACGATTGACGAGGAGGGTCGTTTCTTTTCCGGTGGCATCTATCCAGGGGACTTGGACGAAGTGACCTTTTTTCCAATTTTCCTGTGCGTTTTCTGCGTTCGGATCGGCGATAGTGTTTTGGGAAGAGGGCGGGGTATTTTTGCCGGGTCGAATGACGGAAACGATGATGCCGCCGCGCTGTGTTTTGACGTTATTTTGGGCGCGGGCGAATTCTTGTTTTGCGATGTCGCGTTTGCGCGTAGCTTCTTTTATCGCTTCTTTATCGGAGGCATCAGTGGCTTTGAGTTTGGCTTCTGCGGCGTCATACTTTACCTGTTCTTTTTTGGCGATGGTTTGGAGTCGTTCTTTTTCCGCAGTGGCGCGTTTTTTTTCTTCGACAAAGAGTTGTTGCGCTTTGGCGGGATGGCTAAATCGCGAGAGGTGCGCGGCTATTTCTGTTGTTACAGGCGGCACGCGGAAGGTGTCGCCTATCTTGAGGGCGGAGGCGACTATGGTTCCGGAGTCGGTCGTAATGACTTCTCCGGCAGGTTCTTCGATGAGATTTTCGCTTGGGATATTGGCGAGTAGAGCACCGAAGGCGATGGGGATGAGCAGCAGAGGCTCATACTGTTTATAGACGGCGAAATAAAGTAAGATACCGACGATGCCCCACATGATAATCATTGGAAGGGTGACGTGTGGGAAGCCCGTAAGCTGGAAGAGTTCGATGAATTGTTCCATTTTGTGGAGGGATTTTTCTTTTGTAAGTTGGTTGTGTTTTACGCGGTCGTTTTTTAGACGAGTTTAGGTGTATGGCGACAGGTGTTGAACCGTTTTTCCCGCGGGAAAGAGATTAGAAAAACCGGTTTTCAAATTCTCTTTTACACGCAGGAAGACGTCCCTGTTTTTTAGTTTATTGAAAGGAGGGGCTGACCGTCTTGGACGGATTGACCCGGGGTGACATGAATGGCGGTTACGGTGCCGGAAGTGGGTGCGGCGATGTGGTTTTCCATTTTCATTGCTTCAATCGTGGCAAGCTTTTCGCCCGCTTTTACCTGTTGACCGATTTTGACGTTTATAGAGACGACGGTTGCGGCGAGGGGGCTGAGCACATCACCTGCGCCGGCGGCGACTGGTGTTGGTGCTGGTGCGACGGCAGGGGCCGGAGGAGGTGTGGCGACAGGTGCGGCGGCGGCGGGCAGCACGGTGGTGATGTTGGTGACGGCAGTTTGTTCGCCGAGGATTTCGACGGTCACCTCGTAGGTTTTGCCTTCAACGGTTATGCGTAGTTGTTTGGACATGGTTAATGTTTGTTTGTGAGTGTGTTGTGTTTTGCGAAGAAAGGTGTTTAGTTTATTTTGTGTGTCAAAGTTTTTCACCGTGGGCGGTGAGATTGGAAGATGGTGCGGCGGCCTTCGTTTGCCCAAGTCGTGTCGGCGGCGGCGAGCTGCAGGTGCGGTGGGCGGGAGGAGGTGGGGAGGGAAACCTTGATCGCGGCGGCGATGATGACGCGGAGGTGGGCATCGCTGATGCCGGTGGTGGCGGGTGCTTGGGCGGGTTGGGCTTGGGCAACGGTGTTATTTCCTGCTGGCGCGGCGGTCGGCGTTACTGGTTTTTCTTTGAAGAGTAAAGAAAGCGCAGATATTAACCCCGTGACCACGAGGAGGATGAAGATGACGATGAAGATGCCGACGATGCCGTCGGCGAGCACCTCCAGCTTGGTTTTTTCTGCGGCGGTGGCGAGGATGAGCGAGTATGTCATGTTGAGTGTGTGTTAGAGAGGGATGTTGCCGTGTTTTTTGCTGGGGCGGGACTCGCGTTTGCTGAGTGTATTGCGGAGGGAGAGGGCGACGACGCGGCGGGTTTCGGCGGGCGTGATGACGTCCGTGACCATGTTGAGCGAGGCGGCTTGGTAGGGCGTCGAAAATTCCGCTTCGTAGGAGGCGATGAGTTCTTTGCGTTTCGCTTGGGCGGCGGCGGTTTCGGCGGCTTTGATCTCGGCGTCGCTTTTTTGTTCGAGGCGTGCTTTTTCGGCGGCGGCGGTAGCAGCTTTTTTGATGTCGTCTTTGAAAATGACACCTGCGGCACCCGCGGCGCCCATGACGGCGATTTCGGCGGTTGGCCATGCGAAGACCGCGTCGGCGCCCAATTCGACCGGGCACATTGCTATGTATGCGCCGCCGTAGGCTTTACGCAAGATAACGGTGATCTTAGGAACGGTGGCGGAGGCGTAAGCGAAGAGCATTTTTGCGCCGTGGCGGATGATGCCTCCGCGTTCTTGGGCGAGACCTGGCATGAAGCCGCCGACGTCCACGAGGTTGACGACGGGCAGGTTGAAGACGTTGCAGGTTCGGATGAAACGTGCGGCTTTATCGGAGGCGTTGATGTCAAGCACGCCGGCTTTATTGTTGGGTTGATTGGCGATGATACCGACGCTGACCCCTGCGATGCGGGCGAAACCTACGACGATGTTTTGTGCGAAGGCACCCTGGATTTCCAGGAAATCGCCGTTATCTACGAGCAGAGCGATAACGTTTTTGACGTCGTAGGCTTCTTTATTGGAGGCTGGGACAATGTCGTTAAAGGCGGGCACATCGTCGAGCGGCACTGGAACGGTGAGGTTGTGCGGGGCGTCCTGGGCGTTGTTTTGCGGCAGGAATGAGAGCAAGCGGGAGACGAGTTCGAGGGCGTGGCGGTCGTTTTCGGCGACGAGATGGATATTGCCTGAGACGCTTGCGTGGGCGTTGGCGGTGGCGAATTGTTCGAGGGAAGCTTGTTCGCCCGTGGCAGCTTTGATGACTTCTGGACCGCAGATGAAAAGATTAGAATTTTCCCGCGTCATAACGATAAAGTCCGTCAACGCAGGGGAATAGGCGGCGCCGCCGGCACACGGACCGGCTATGACCGATATTTGGGGGACGACGCCGGAGAGAGCGACGTTGCGGTAAAAGATGCCTGCGTAACCCGAAAGCGCGGACACGGCTTCTTGTATGCGCGCTCCTCCGCTGTCGTTGATGCCGACGAGGGGGATTCCCACTTTGCCGGCGTAATCCATTATGTCCCAGATTTTTTTGGCGTGGATAAAGCCCAGCGAGCCGCCGCTTACCGTGAAATCTTGGGAGAAAGCCGCCACCTGTTTGCCGGCAATGTAACCGACGCCGGTTACGACGCCGTCGTAGGGTAATTCTTTCTTTTCCATGCCGAAGCGGTGGCAGGTGTGCTGGGCGTGTGCGCCGAACTCTTGGAAAGTTTCTTTGTCGAAGAGAGTCTGAAGGCGTTCGCGGGCACCGAGGACGCCTTTTTCTTTGCGTTTGGCGAGCTTATCGGTGCCTCCGGCGGCGGCGATTTTGGTGCGTTTTTTGGCGAGTTGTTCGAGAAGTTGCGGATTTATTGCCATTTGTGAAACTGGTTTTGAAAGAAGAGAAGATGCAGAAGTTGCGTGCGTGCAAACCGTTGAGAAAACTTTACCGTGTTGCCATCAGGCATCGGGGTTGTCCATGCACAGCTCTGTCAACACGCCTGTGGTGTTTTTGGGGTGAAGGAAGGCGATGAGCTTCTTATTCGCGCCGCGGCGGGGTTGTTTGTCGATGAGGGCGACTCCCTTTGCAGCGTATTCGGCGAGTTTGGCGGGGAGGTCGTCAACGGCGTAGGCGACATGGTGGATTCCGCCGCGCCCTCCGTTTTTTTCGATAAATTTTGCTATTGGGCTTTCCGGCGAAGTCGGTTCGAGCAATTCGATATGCACGTCGCCCGCTTCAAAGAATGCGGTAATGACTTTCTGATCAGCGACTTCTTCTTGTCCGTGGTATTTGAGACCGAGGACATCGCGGTAAAAAGGCACGGCATCGGCGAGCTTGGGAACGGCGATGCCGAGGTGGTCTATCTTTTTGATCATGACTGTGTTTTGTGTGTGAGCTTGTGAGAAAAATCCGCAGGAGACCCCGGAGATGGTTGTATGAAACGGAAGCGGCGCGGCGGGGAAAGGTTTTTTTGCAGGCGGGTGGGTTGAAATAAGAGTGGACGGGCGTAATGCGTGCTTTTGGTTATATTTTTTGTGCGCCGTCGCCGCCCTTTTCACCTTTTTACTTTTGATTCTCTCTTTTTCCGGCATTCCTCGCCCCTTCTTCCAACCGACAACCGTCCTCACGCTACCATGGCAACTAAGCGACCGAAAATTTCAACAGGCGGCGGGTCTCCGCTTCTCAACACCCCCTTTGCAGCACTTTCTATTTCGACGCAACCTATTGCGGCAACGCCGGTTGAGGCAGGATCAGAGGCGGCACGAGGCAAAGGTGCCGTCGAAAAATGCGTTGTGCGCCGGGGCGAAGTTCACCTGCGCATTGAAAAGGCTGGGCGCCGTGGCAAGACGGTTACGGTAGTATTTGGCGAGGGCGTGAAACGCTTGTCGGCGGCGGATCGGGAGCGACTCCTGCGTTCGCTCAAGACAAGTTTTGGGACGGGCGGCACGAGTGCCGGCATTGACGAGATTGAGGTGAATGGCGATGAGCGTCCCCGCATTGCCGAGTGGCTGCGCCGGGCGGGGTTCACTTGCAAGGGGTGACAATGCCGATTGTGCCGAATAGCCCTGAAAGCCCCCCTTCGTGAAAGCGGGATAAGTAGTAGATCGTCGCTGCTATGATGAAGAAAATTACGCAGATGAGAAACAGCTTTCCCCAGGTTGAACTGCCCCCTTCCTCAATAATGATAACGCGTTGGCGAGAACGTTCCGCCGCAGGTACTGCCGCTGCGGGGTGGGGGGTGCTTGCCGGCGTCGGATGCGCCGCAGCTCTTAACGGAGTCGGGTGAGCGGCGGACACAGCCCGCCGTGGTGAAGGTTGAGCGGTGTTTTTTGCAGGTGAGGCGGCAGGCGGTCGTTCGGTGGTGGGTGCGGCGGGTGGGGAAATGCGTGGTGCAACGGACGAGGGCGGCGGCGGTATCGCGTTACCCGAGTCGGATTTATTCCTGCTTTTGTTTTCGGTGGATCGTGGCGCAGTGCCCGGATTTTTTGGTGAAGGCTGTGGCATTTGGAAAGGGAAGAAAGACGAACAAACTCTTGATTTTTTTGATAGGGTTCCGCCCGTGGCTCATGTGACAGAAGTCGAGGAAAGAAAACACCGTTGTTTCCATTAAGTTGCGCAACGTGTCTCCGGAGCGTCTTCGTTGGCGAGGGTGCGCTGGCGGACTGCCTCGAACAAACACACCGATCCTGCGACGCCAACGTTTAGCGAGTCCGAGATGCCCGCATGTGGGATGCTCAATGTTTCTACTCCGCTGCGCTCCAGCCAGAATGCCGACAGCCCATTCTTTTCGCTGCCAAGGATTAATGCTGTCGCGCCGCGCCAGTCTGCCTCCCAATAGCGTTTTGTCGCGTTTGGCGCCGCGGCGAACACCGCGATTTTGTTTTTCGCCAAAAATGCCGCCACTGCCTCTGCTGACGCAACGGCGCACGGCAGCGCGAACACCGCTCCTTGCGAGGCGCGGACTACTCCGGCGTTGAACACGTCCGCCACCGCGTCGCAGCAGAGCAATGCCGCGCAGCCCGCCGAGTCTGCCGTGCGGAAGAGTGCGCCGAGATTGCCCGGTTTTTCCAACGCTTCCACGACGAGCACGAGCGGGTTTTCTGGCAAGGTGAGGTTTTCAAGGGAGACGTCCCACATCCGAGCCACCCCCAGAAGCCCGTCGGCGCCCTCGCGACCGCTTACTTTTTCAAAAGCTCCTTTGCTTAATTCGCGCAGTGTTATCCCGTGCCGTTGAGCCGTTGTCAGCAGGGTTGCCGCGCCTGTGGCATTTTTGAACAAGGCGGGGCAAAAATAAATTTCTGCGACCATGTTTTTTCGCGCCGCAAGTGCCCGTGATAATTCTCGAAGTCCTTCTATAAGAAACAATTTGAGAGCGTTTCTCTCGCTGTGTTCGCGCAATCGAGCCACCGCCTTTACGTGCGGATTTTGACGGCTGGAAATGGGGGAGTCTGTCATTTGCGCAGAGCGGGCAGGCTGGCGGCGGCGATGGCTTGCCCGTGACGTTTTTCTTTTTCGTCGGGGACGACGAGGTTGATGTTCAATTCGGGGAACTCATCTGCGAGCACGCGGCGGGCGTTTTCGATTATCACCGAACCGCCATCGCCGCTGGCGACGCGGCCCATGAGGAGGAGGTGTTCGTAGGCGTAAAAGTCTGCCAGATGCGCGAGGAAATAGCCGAGGCAGACCCCTACGGCGTCGTAGATTTTGCGTGCCCGCGGGTCGCCGTTTGCCATGAGACGCTGCAGCTCGTTAAGCCGTTCTGGTGCTTTTAATTCCGTTGCGAGGTGTATGTTTGCGAGGGGTAAAAGGCGTGCGATGCCTTGTTGGGAGAAGTATTGCACGCCGCAACCGAGGTCGCCCGACCATTCGTCGGCGGGAGCATTTTCGCGGTAGTCGAGGGGGACAAAGGCGAGTTCGTTTAGCCAATTCGTGAGGTGTCCGCGGGTGTCCACGTAACCGCCCGCCACACTCGTTCCCATTGCGATACCGATTATGGCGTTTTTGCCCATGCTCATTGATCCCGCCAACGCCGTCACATCACCGTCGTTGAGCACTTCAAAGGGCACGCCCCATTCGCGGGCGATTGTGGGAAATATGTTCTTAATGCGTGAGTTGAACAGGGCGGGATCGGTGACACCCCGGAAGAGCGAGGCGACGCGTGTGGCATTATTAATATAGATACCCGCCGCAGAACCGCCGATGGCGTCAACCCGTGGCAAATGGTCGGCGGCGAGGCGCAGGGAGTGGCGAATGCCGTCGTAATGGTATTGGGGGTCTGGCTGAAAATAGGGGTCCCATTTGACTTCGTCGGAGAAGACGACTTTGCCGTCGATAAGGGCGGCGCATTTGCGGTCGCTGCCGCCGAGGTCGAAGCCGATGCGGCACCCGTCAAGGTTACGCCCCATTGATAAAAGCGGGGTAGTGTCGAGGGGCAGGGCGGATTCGTCGTTGAGCGCGTCAATTTCGAGATCGGTGTCGAAGAGCTTTTTGACGAAGTTGCAGTCAAACGCCCGTGCGCCGCCGGTGCTGTAAGTATCGCGGAGGGCGGGAACGAGTCTTGCGGCGTTGGGACCGGCGAGAACAACTTTGTTGGCGCCGCGCGCCCAGAGGAGGAATTTCAGGATGCGCTCGACATAGACCTCGTTTAACAAGGCGAAATTGCCCTCGTGAGGCAGGCAAACCGTGCGGAAGGACGATATCGTTCCGTCCGGGCGGGAAAGCGAAAAAACAAGGGGCGTGGAAGCCTGTGTCTTGGCGCAAAGCGCGCGATAGGCTTTGTTCCAAAGGATCGCCGGGGTGAAAGTTGGGTCAATTTCCGGTCTATGCAGAGGTGCTATGTTTAACGGAGTGTTTTTCATGTGCCGTGAAAGGAACACCGCTTGTTTGCCTCGGCAACGGGATTTTATCGAATTGCCCCTAATCTTACGTCGCGGAGGGGGCGCGACATAAGCGCAGCAGAGGCGCAGTGGGGGCACCGCGGCTGCCGCTGCGTTTTCCCTTGCAAACGGAGCGGGGAGGGGCAGAGACAGACGCCGCCTCTGCTGGAAACGAGAATCCGTCAAAGTGCTCCATTCCTATGCTAAAAATAGATTATGGGACTCGTTAAGCTTCGGTGGCGTTACTCTCTACTCATGAGGGAAATGCCGATCGAGGTGAGTTCCAACTTAACACAAAAGGTTAAGGAGCTTTGAATAGGAACGTTCTGAGCGGAGGCTTTTTTTGTGGCTGCGTGGGTTTGGGGACGGCGTTTTTTTTCGCAAGAGCTACGCTGTGGGGAGGGTTGCAATCATGCGAATAACGAGAAAGAGGATGCAGGCGGCGGCGATGATGGCGAATGCGAAGGCGAGGATGCGGAGGTAGCTGCGGATGTCGCCGTTTTGGGAGCGCGAGTATGCCGTGCCGGCGGTGCGGAGACTTTCGGCGCTCGTGGCGAAACTGGTGTTTATGCCGGGTTCGACGATGTCTCTGTTTACGAGGCCGATGATGTTGCCGAGTTTGCCGGTCAAGCGGACGCAGCCTCCGATTAGGTGCCGGTCAAGGGCGTCGGCGAACGCGGCGATGCCGTTGTGCGCCTTGAAGATGGTGGCGGCGTAAATCTCGTCAAAATATAGGCGGTTTTCCAAGGTGCGCCAGAATGCGGGAAACGCTTTTTCGAGCGAGTCGGTGGCGGTTTTGAGTTCGCGGCGTCCGTAGATTTTCCAAGCCGAGCCGATGCCGAGGGCGACCAATGCGATGGAAGCCAGCGTCAGCCCTGCGCCGTCGAGGAGTTTTGAGGGGTCGAACAACGGGGCGGTTGTCGCTGCGGCGGTGCCGGTTTGGGATATTTTTGAATAGAGCCACGACCACGCGGGAGTGATGAAGAAGCCGAAGACGACGGAGCAGACGGCGAGTGCGATCAGCGGGATTGTCACGGCGCGGCTATTTTCGGTTGCGCTTGCTGCGGCGTGCGAACGTGCCGTCCCGAAGAAGACATACGCCATGAGGCGCGTCATATAGAATGCGGTCAGCGTTACGGCGAGGAGCGCGATGCAGAACGGGATTTGGGAAGGTTGCCAGTGCTGGGCACCGTGGAGGATGGCTTCTTTTGACCAGAAACCGGAGAAAAGAAACGGGACGCCGGAGAGCGCCATCATGCCTGTCGCGAAGGTGGCGAACGTGATTTTCATGCGCGATGCCAGCCCGCCCATGCGGCGTATGTCTTGTTCGTGGTGGGCGGCGTGGATAATGGAACCGGCACCGAGGAAGAGCAGTGCCTTGAAAAAGGCGTGCGCGAGGAGGTGAAAAATAGCCGCCTGCGGGCAACCGACGCCGATGGCAAGCATCATGTAGCCCAGTTGGGACACGGTGGAAAACGCCAACACGCGTTTGATGTCGTTTTGGGCTACCGCGATGAGTGCGCCCAGCAGTGCCGTGAATGCGCCGGTATAAGCGATGACCGTGAGCACTGTGCCGTCCGCGTCGAATGCCAGAAGCGGAAACACGCGCACCATGAGAAACACGCCCGCCGCCACCATTGTCGCGGCGTGGATGAGGGCGGAAACGGGTGTCGGTCCTTCCATCGCGTCGGGGAGCCAGACATGGAGCGGGAATTGTCCGGATTTGCCGGCGGCACCGGCGAAGAAAAGCAGCCCGATGGCGGACGAGATTGCCAGACCGCAGGGAAGCGCGTTGAGGGCGAGTTTCGCCAGTGTCGCTTGTTCAAGGCAACCTGCGCCGCCGTCGTAGAAGAGCTGCGTGCCGGTGGCGTGGTGCAGCCAGAGCAGACCGAGCAGGAACCCGATGTCGCCGATGCGCGTGGTGATAAACGCTTTTTTCGCGGCGGCAGCGGCGGCGGGTTTGTGAAACCAGAATCCGATGAGCAGGTAGGACGCCAGCCCTACAAGTTCCCAGCAAATGAACACGAGTAGGAGGCTGTTCGCGACGAGCATTCCCAGCATGGCGGCGGCGAAAAGACTGAGGAAAGAGAAGAATTTCGCGTAGTTTTCGTCATCGCGCATGTAAACGGTGCTGAAGAGGAAAATTAAAAATCCGACAAACGAGACCATTACCAGCATGAGTGCCGCAAGCGGGTCGAGCAGGACGCCGAAGTAGATTTTGAGTGCGCCGGTCTCGATCCAGAGAAAGTTGCTTGTCGCGGGGGCGCCGGGGTTGGCGATTGCCATGGGCAGCGCGATGCAGGAAAGCGCGAATGCCGCCGCCATCGCTGCCAGTGCCGCGCCGGAAGCGATCAAGCGGTGTCGCCGTGGCACGACTGCGCCCACCGCCGCTGCGATCAGTGGCAGCGTGGGAATTAGCCAGAGAAATTCGATTGAAGGAGGCATGGCGCGAGAAAACGGGACGCGGGAAAAATTGCGAATTAGGAATTACGGTTTCGTCAATTATCCCTCTTGCCTTTTTGGGGGTGTTTTGCGCGGGCTGGGCGCGGGTTTGAAGGGCGGTTGCCGGAGGAGAAAATTTTTTATTTCGCGGAGCCGGCGCAAAGGAGAGCGGTGCGTGAGGTGAGGAAAATTGGCGCCGAGTTTAATAAATTCGTCGTTGCCGGCGCCGTTGTTGTTGCCGGTGCGGAGCCGTTTGCATTTTAAGCGGTTTCCCTCTGTTTCGACGCTTATGACGCCGCGGGATTCCGCGATGCACCTTATAGCGGCGAGGGAGACGAAGGCGGCTGCGGGCGGCGGGAGTTTGCCGAAGCGGTCAACCATGTCCGCTTCGATCTGGGCGACGGTGTCAGGGGTGGAAGCCATTGCTATTTTGCGAAACATATCGATGCGCAGGCGGACGTCGGTGATGTAGTCGGCGGGGAGCGTGGCGTCCACGGTTTCGCAGCGTTCGTCGTCGAGTTCTTGGTTGCGCAAGACGCGGTAGGCGTGGGATTCGGTGGCGGTCTCTGTTTCGGGCTCGTCGTCGGTGCTGCCGGAGAGGGTGCCTTCGCGGGTGAAGTCGAGGCGGACTTCGCAGCGGAGGGAAGAGGCGAACGGTTCGCCTTTTAAGCGGGCGACATTTTGGCGGAGCAATTGGCAGTAGAGGTCGAAACCGATGCTGGCGATGTGCCCGCTTTGCTCGCGCCCCAGCAAGTTACCCGTCCCGCGCAGTTCGAGGTCGCGTATGGCGATGCGCAGCCCGGCGCCGAGTTGGTCGTGTTGGCGGATTGCGGAGAGGCGTTTTCTGGCGGGGTCGAGGAGGGGAAGATTTTTGTGCAAAAGGAGATAGGCGTAGGCTTGGCGGTTGAATCTGCCGACTCGCCCGCGCAGTTGGTAGAGCTGGGCGAGACCGAAGCGGTCGGCACCTTCGATGATGAGGGTGTTGCAGTTGGGAATATCGAGACCGGTCTCAATTATAGTTGTGCAGACGAGCACGTCGAATCCGCCCGAAACGAAGCGCGTCATGATTTCTTCGAGGACGGTTTCGCCCATTTTGCCGTGCCCGACGCCGAAGCGTGCGTTTGGGACAATTTCTTTCAGACGAGCAGCGACGCTCTCGATGGTTTCAATTCGGTTATGCAGGTAGAAGACTTGACCGCCGCGCCCCAACTCGTGGCTGATGGCGTCGCGGATGAGTTTTTCGTCGTAGGTGCGCACAAGCGTTCGGATGGGCAGGCGTTCGCGGGGCGGGGTTTCGATGACGCTCAGGTCGCGTGCGCCCATTAGAGCGAGGTGGAGGGTGCGTGGAATGGGCGTGGCGCTCATGCAGAGCACGTCCACGTTTTCGCGGAGGCGTTTGATGGTTTCTTTTTGGCGCACGCCGAAGCGGTGTTCTTCGTCGATGACGAGCAAGCCGAGGCGATGAAATTTAACCGTTTTTGAGAGGAGGGCGTGGGTGCCGACGACGATGTCCACGCGGCCGTCGTTAATTTGTGCGGTGATGCGGGCGCGTTGGGCTGGTTTGCGGAAACGGCTGAGCATTTCGACGGTGAGCGGGTATTTGGCGAAGCGTTCGCGGAAGGTGTTGAAGTGTTGTTGGGCGAGCACGGTGGTAGGGGCGAGGATGGCGACTTGGCATCCGCCCAGCACTGCTTTGAAGGCGGCACGCAGGGCGATTTCCGTCTTGCCGTAGCCGACGTCGCCGCAGATGAGCCTGTCCATCGGCGCAGGACGTTCCATGTCGCACTTGGTTTCGGCGATGGCGCGGCTTTGGTCGGGGGTTTCGGTGTGCGGGAAGGCGCGTTCAAAATCGTGAAACCACGGCAACGCCTCGTCGGGAGGGAAGGCGAACCCGGGTTTCGATTGGCGGCGAGCCTGCAACGAAAGCAGATCGGAGGCAAATTCAGCGGTGGCAGCTTCGGCATCGCGGCGCGCCTTTAACCAAGTGGTAGAACCGATTTTCCCGAGCTTGGGGATTGCCTTGCGCAAGCCGACGTAACGCGTCAGCAGATGCGCTTCGCGAAGGGGCAGATGCGTGGTCACCTTGCTGTCAAATTCCAACGAAATCATTTCCTCTTTAGCCGAGTTTCTCGCGCCGGTGCCAATCCGGTTGATCCCTCTGTAAACGCAAACGCCGTGGCGCAGGTGCACCAACAGGTCGCCGTCCGCTAATTCGTTGAAATCAAGCAATTGCTCGACTTGTGCCTTGCGGGGGAGCCGCCGTTGCCGGATGGCTGGTGATCTGCGCCGGAAACGCCCGGATAATTCGCGCTCTGTTGCGACAACTAACGCCGTTTCCCCGTGCCAGCGTTCAAGCACGAATCCGGCGGGGATCAATCCGGTGACGACGTCTTCCGGCGCGCCGCCTGCCTCGGCGACGAGTGTCCGCAGCCGTGCTGCGCCGCCTTCCGTCTCGGCTACAATCCTTACCCGTGCGCCCGCCGCCCGCCGCTGTTCCAACTCGCGCAAGGTCTGCGTCCGCAGATTTTCTTCTGCCGCAAGCCGTTCCATCCCCGGAAGTCCGTCAAAATTTGCCCCGAACAACGCCGCCATGTCCCGTCCGACCCAATGTTCGACATTCGTCTCCGTGCTTCCTTGCGGCAGGGCGTCCGGCGGGGCGGCGTCAAACTCGCTCACTATCGCCAGCGATCCGCCGTTTTCGCACAGGGCGGCGATTTCGCGGGATTCCGTCGCGTCGAGAGCCTCTGGTTCGACTACCACCCACAGGACGTCTTTGGGCAGGTGTTGCACGAACGCTCCCGCGCACATCGCTTTTTCCGCGGCGAGCAGCGCGCAGATCACCGTTGAATCCGGTTGCCGGGCGTCGCGGTCGGTGACTTGCGTGGCGGGATCGAAAATTCGGATGCATTCTATTTCATCACCGAAAAAATCGATGCGCACGGGTGCTTCGGCATTTAACGGATAGACGTCCACGATTCCGCCGCGCACCGCGAACTGCCCGGGGGTCTCGCAAACCGCTTCATGATCGTAACCAAATTCGTGCGCCAACGCTTCGACAAGTGCGCGCATCTCTATGCGCATTCCCTTGCGCAGAGTTAACTCACGCCCGTTCAACGCCTCCGGTGTCGGACAGGGCTGCTGCAACGCCGCAGGCGAACAGGCGATGACAAGCGGTGCGCCCGCGTTTTTCTTCTCGTGGCGCAACGCCGCCAGTGTGCCCAACAAATCACACATTTGGTCGAACTCTCCCTCGCTTCCGGCAATCGAAGGCGGCAAGGCGAGGATGCGCGGGCGCGCCCCCTCTGCGATTTCGTTGCTAAAAAAGGACATTTCTTCCGCCACCGCTTCCGCCCGTCCCAAATTCGCCGCAGCGATCATAACCACCTCGGCACCAGCGTCTTTCACGAGGCAAGCCACAGCCAACCCAGTCGCCGCCGGTGGCGCACCCGTGATGATTCGGACGAGATTACTGCTTTGTGAACAAGCCATTCCTGCGCGGCTTTTTTGCGCATCACCCGTTACGGGGCGACCCTTTTTTGCAAAACACCCGCGTCCGCCCGTCGCTGCCCCCAACTTTAGGCGTTGAACGGACACGCCCGCGCAATTCCCTGTCGGCATGGACAAACTGGAACACATTTTCACCATGCAGGCAGCACTCAACGAGCGCATCGGCGTCAGCACCGATGTCGCTATGAACGAGGAAGAAAAAGGACGCTGGGTGCTCAATTACACCCGCGCCATGCAGCAGGAACTTGCCGAACTCGTCGATTCCGTGCCGTGGAAATGGTGGGCGAATTACCAACGGTTTGACGTGCAAAATGCGCGTATCGAAGTCGTCGATCTCTTCCACTTTCTTGTCTCAATCGCCCAAGTTCTCGGCATGAGCGCGGAGGACGTTTATCAAGCCTACTGCAAGAAAAACAAGGTCAACCACCAGCGTCAGGACACCGGCTACACGACCAAAGACGCTGATGACTCGCGGCATATCTAACGCACGCCGCACACCCCGTTCACGGTTAAGAACAGTCTCCAACACACTGCCTTGTGGAACATACAGGCGGGCAGGGTGTCCTTGCCCCACGTGGCGGTAGTCTCGCCGCCAATCAATCACAACACTCTCGTTTTAAGATCATGTTAAAAAAACTCACTTGCGCCTTTGTGGCGTTCTCTTGCAGCTTGTTTGCCAGCGGAGGGTTTGCGGTGCCTCTCTCCGCCGCTGCCACTGACGGAATTTCCGTCGAAAACCTTCGACTCGAATACCTTGAATCGCCCTTGGGAATAGACATTCC
This sequence comes from Puniceicoccales bacterium, assembly GCA_031269335.1. GTDB lineage: Bacteria > Verrucomicrobiota > Verrucomicrobiia > Opitutales > UBA953 > CALNBE01. The sequence continues at coordinate 25,449 of JAISZI010000064.1, read as the reverse complement.
CGCACCGCGTTTCAGTTGGGTGCTCACTTCCACCGCCAATGGCAAAAGTCAGACCGCCTACCGCATCAAAGTTTGGGAAGGCGACCGGGAAATTTGGGATTCGGGGCGCGTTGCCACAAACGCGACGAACCAAATCCCCTACGCCGGCAGAGCGTTAAAGGCACATACCAAGTATTTTTGGCGTGCGATCGCGTGGGACGAACAAAATAAGCCGTCGGCATGGTCGTCCGCCGCAACGTTTGTGACGGGACCGTTGACTGCCGCTGACTGGGTGCCCGCACAGTGGATCGGCGAACCGGAGACACGCACCGCAAAGCTCAGCGGTTATTTCGGTGGAGCTTCAGCATCGCCGCTGCTGCGTAAAGAAATCAGCATTCCCGCAGGAAAAAAAATCGCCGCCGCATACGTCAACGCTACGGCACTGGGTATTTATGAACTTTATATTAATGGAAAAAAAGTGGGTAAAAACATTTTTGCCCCTGAATATACGCGCTACGACAAGCACCTCCAATTTCAAACCTACGACGTCACTAATCTTTTGCAAAATGGCGGCAATGTTATCGGCGCGGCGCTCGCCGATGGATGGTTTTCCGGCGCACGCTGGCAAAACGGACGCCGCGGCGGTTATGGTCCCAACAGTGAATACCGTAAATTGCTCGCCCGCCTCGTCGTGCGTTACACGGACGGCACCAGCGACACTTTTGGCACGGACGGCTCGTGGAAATATCTTAAAGACAGCCCGTTGACATTCGACGCTTTCTTTTTAGGAGAAACTTACGACGCGCGCAAAAACCCCGCCGGCTGGGAGAAAGTCGGCTATAATACTTCCGCGTGGACGGCACCCGTAGTTTTCCCAAAACTCCAAGCCTATATGGCAGATGCAAAACTCGTCGCACAACGCAACGAGCCTGTCGCAGTTATTCGTGAAGTGAAACCCATTAACATTCGTAAAACGGGCAACGAAACTTACATTTTTGACATGGGGCAAAACATGACCGGACGTTGCCTGCTGCGCCTGCCTTATGCTCTGGAAAAAGGGAAAACAATCGAATTGCGCCACGCCGAATGGACGCGGGGAAATGGTCTCTACGAAGATAACTTGCGCGGTGCCCGTGCCGTCGATGTTTACATCGCGTCAGGCGACGAAAAAGAAATTGTTTTTGAACCGCGCTTTTCCTATCACGGCTTCCGCTTCGTGCAAGTCCAAGGTATTACACAACAACCAGATAAGGACACCCTCACGGGCAGGGTTGTAGCGTCATCTTCTCCACAAGTTGGCACTTTTGTGAGTTCTGATAAAAAACTAAATAAACTCTGGGAAAACATTCTTTGGACACAGTGGGGGAATCTGCTTTCCATTCCGACGGATTGCCCGCAACGCGACGAACGCGAAGGTTACACAGCAGACGCACAAGTTTTCGCACAGACCGCCTGTTTCAACCTCGACATGGCAGGTTTCTACACGAAGTGGACACGCGACATCCGCGATAGTATGGTTTCCGATAAGTTCTTCCCGGACTTCGCTCCTCACGACGGTCTCTCCAGAATGAAATTCTGCCAGACTCCAGGTTGGGGAGACGGCGGTGTTATTGTTCCGTGGCGCGTCTATGAAAATTATGCCGATAAACGTGTCCTCGAAGAAAATTATGAGGCTATAGAGAAGTATGTTGGCTGGCTTGCCCGTTCGCAAAAAAACCGCCTCTGGAGCAAGTATAGAGGCAATAATTTCGGCGACTGGCTCCGCCTTGGCGGTAGCACGGACAGCACCTTGTTCGCCACCGGATATTTCTACTATTCCACCAATATCCTCGCAAAAGCCGCCGCCGTCCTCGGAAAAACCGAAGACGCAAAGAAATACGCGAAAGTCGCCAGTGAAGTGAAAGAAGCTTTTAACAAAACTTGGGTGCGCCCCAACGGCATTGTCGGGCAAAATGACCAACCCTCCTACGGCCTCGCGTTCTTCATGGATTTACTTCCAGAAGATGACCGAAAGAAAACCGCCGCTTCCGCGAACTTTGTAAAAGTCACTCGCGGCAGAAATATCAGCGCCGGTATTCACAGCACGGCATGGGTCATGGAATCGCTCGCAAAAACCGGAAATTACACCATCGCTTACGACCTCATTTTTAATCGCAGATTCCCTTCATGGTTTTTCTCCATCGACCAAGGAGCAACTACTATTTGGGAACGCTGGAACGGCTACAATAACGGACAATTCGGCGAGGCTAAAATGAACTCGTTAAACCACGTCGCACTCGGAAGCGTCGGCGAATGGCTATACCGCCACGCCGCCGGCATCCAACTCGACCCAGCTAATCCGGGCTACCGCCACTTCTTTATTCGCCCAGCCCCAGAAAAACGCCTCACTTCTGTCAAATGCGAATACGAAAGTATCAACGGAAAAATCAGCGTCGAATGGGAATACTCCCCATCAAGCAAGGACTTCAGCCTGAGCTTCAAAATCCCCGTCAATACCACCGCCACAGTCATTTTCCCAGACGACGCCGGAACTACGAAAAAATTTCTTAGCGGCACCCACAAATGGACGGGAAAAGCAAAATAAGCAAAACGTGCGAATAAAATAGGGGTCGTCGGTGAGGAAGCAGCTCACCGGCGACCGGAGGACAGGAGTCGCGCCTCGCCGCACTTGCTCCTTGTTGCAAAATACCTTGCAGAAAGAGAAGTATAGTTTATGTTTGGTAAGGATGCTAAGCAATCTATGGAAACCGCAAGCACTTACAAACCACGTTTTATCGAGAAACGGCTCCTGAACTGCGCAAAATTGTTCAAATCCGTGATGTTGCTCGGTCCGCGCCAGTGCGGCAAGACCACGCTGTTGCGGCATGTTTTCCCTGAGGTGCCGCTTGTTACCTTTGAGCGGAATAGGGACACGCACGGAGCGCGGAGCGACCCCGACGGTTTCCTGAAGGCGTTCCCGCCGCCGCTCATTTTGGACGAGGCGCAATACGCGCCGGAACTGTTTTCCACGCTCAAACGCTTTATGGATTTGAGGGACGAGCGCGGACAATACTTCATCACCGGTTCGCAGAACCCGTTGCTGCTGCGTGAGGTTGGCGAGAGTATGGCGGGGCGCGTTGCCATTTTGGACTTGGACTTTATGGACGCGCCAGAACTTGCCGGCATCGGCGACCGCACCCCGTGGCTGAATGTTTGGCTGGCGGACAAAGGCGTGGCAAACAGCCTGAAATACACAGTATTACCGGAATCGTCAGGGGGCGCACTGCGGGCACTTTGGCGTGGCGGAATGCCGGAATTGGCACGCTTCGACGACGCCAGCGTCCACGAACTCCTTGGCAGTTATTTTCAAACCTACGTTGAGCGCGACGCCCGCGTGCCCGGTGAAATTCGCAGCGAGGCGGATTTTGTGAACTTTGTCACTCTGTGCTCCGCACTGACCGCGCAGGAGGTCAACTTCGCCAAACTTGGGCGCGACATTGGCATCGTGCCGGCAACCGCAAAAAAATGGTTTCACAACTTACGGGCGACATTCCAGTGGCGCGAATTACCAGCGTATTCGCGCAATGCAGTGAAGCGACTTTCCGGTAAACCCAAGGGCTATTTGAGCGACACCGGACTCGTCTGTTTTTTGCAGCACCTTGACGGCGTCCGTGCCGTCAACTCCTCGCCGCTAAAGGGCGCGTTGTTTGAAACGTGGGTCGTGAATAGTTTGCGCCGACAACTTGGCACAATCAGCGCAAAGCCAGGATGTTATCACTGGCGGACAATTGCCGGTGCGGAAGTGGACGCCGTGCTGGACTTGGGCGGCGTTCGTTATCTGGTCGAAGTGAAATGCAAAACAAACCTCGACGTCCACGACCTCAGCGGCATCCGCGCCTTCCGCAAAACTTACAACGAGGCTAATGCGCCGGCGGTGGTTGTTTATACCGGCGACGTTTGCCGTCCTCTCGATGCGCACACGCTTGCGATGCCGTGGAACGCCATTCTTAACAAAACTTGACTTTTTTGAAAGTTTTGTCTAATTTGCGCCTGTTATGAAAATCAAAAGAACCGCCTATCTCGAAAAACTTCGCCAGTTGCGCGATTCGAACCTGATCAAGGTTATCACGGGAATGCGGAGTGTCGGCAAGTCCGAATGAGCGCGATTCCCGCCTCTTGTTGCAATACTTGAAAAACTCCGCGATGCCGGAAGCAGTCAACCTCTCAAAAAACGCGCCCGAACAGGTTAAATCCTACCTGCTCGAAGTGTTTGAGGCGGTCGTGCAAAAAGACATCAAAACGCGGGCGCATATCTACAATTCGGAGAACTTTGAAAACGTGGCGAAATTCGCCTTCGATAGCACCGGCTCGTTTGTGTCGCCCAAAAGCATTGCCGACACGTTCAATGCGGGGAGAAAAAAGGGCGAGGTGGTAATTTCGCACAACACCGTCGCCGCCTACCTCGAACACCTTGCCACCGCTTTCACGCTCTATCGCGCCGACCGTTATGACATCAAGGGAAAACAACGGCTCAAAACACAGCAAAAGTATTACGCCATAGACCTCGGTTTGAAAGACGCGCTCACGGGGGGCAACGACGAAAAAAAGTCGAGAGGGCGGCGGTTGGAAAACATTGTTTTTTTTGAATTGCTTCGCCGCAACTACGGCGAGGTCTGGGTCGGCAAACAGGACAATCTCGAAGTGGATTTCGTCGTCCAAAACGGCGCGGGCGACCGCTCCTACTATCAAGTCGCATGGGCAATCGAAGACGATGACACCCGCGAACGCGAACTCGCGCCGTTGCGCAAAATTGACGACAATTACCCGAAATTTCTTATCAGCACAGATTACGGCAGCGGCTCCATTGAAGGCATCCAATTGCTCGATGCCGTTGACTGGCTCCTCAATCCGCCCGCAACCTCTCACAGCCCGCAACGGTGAAACTCTCCGGACTCACCGCAAAACAAGTCCTCACCGGCGTCGAGCCGACAGGAAACGCAAGCGGCGACGCAGTAAGCATTTGAAAATAGCGGGGTTGCTGACGGATTACGCTATATCGAAATCTTTTCAGAAATAGCCGTTGACATTACGCCATAGCGAAATCTAACTTGCATTTTCACTCAAACTACAACTATACCGTAATCCTTTATGGACACGACCACCTTCAAACACCCGCCCTACCTCAAGCGCGAACTCTACTTGAGCCGCATTCGCCCGTTTATCGGGCGCGACCTCATCAAAGTCCTCACCGGGCTGCGCCGCAGCGGCAAATCCGTGATGCTCGAACTCATCAAGGACGAGTTGGTAGAGCACGGCATCGCGCCGGAGCAGTTTATCCACATCAATTTTGACTCCGCTCTCCTGCCATTCCCGCTCACACGTCAAGGCGCGTTCGATTACATCCGCGCAAAAGTCGAGGCGGGTGCGGGACAATTTCACGTCTTTCTCGACGAAATCCAAGACCTTCCCGAATGGGAAAAAATGGTCAACTCGCTGATGATTGATTTCGATGCCGACATCTACATCACCGGTTCCAATGCCAAACTTCTTTCGGGCGAATTGGCGACGCATCTCACCGGGCGTTATATCCAAGTCAAAATCCTCCCATTTTCCTATGCCGAATTTCTCGAAGTGCATAAGGCTGAGAACACACGGGGCAATTTTGAATTATACCTCTTGCGTGGCGGAATGCCATTTTTGAATGTTGAGTCCATTTCGATGGAGAGAGCACGAGAATACCTCCTCGACATCTACGAGACCATTGTTTCAAAAGACATTGTTTCGCGCTACGAGGTGCGCGACATTGAGTTGCTGCGACGCATCCTGCTCTTTTTCTTTTCAAACATCGGCAATGTTTTTTCCGCAAAGAGCATCATCAAGTTCCTCAAAAGCGAGTATCGTTCCAGTTCCAACGAAACACTCTACAACTACATCGAATACGCAAAGACGGCGCACCTTCTTTACCAAGTTCCGCGTGAAGGGCTTGCCGGTAAAAAGCATTTGCACTTTCAGGAAAAAATCTTCGTCGCCGACACCGGTTTGCGCAATGCGCTCTTGCATCGCGGGCTGGAAGACATTGGGCAACTCCTCGAAAACGCGGTCTATTTAGAACTGCTCCGGCGGGGCTACAACGTGACGGTTGGCAAAATCGGCGAACAAGAAATTGATTTCGTCGCCAGCGGCGCAAAAGGAAAATTCTACATTCAAGTTTGCTACATTCTTTACGACAAAGAAGTCCTCCGTCGCGAATTTTCCCCGTTTGAAAAAATCCCCGACAACGAACCCAAATACGTCGTCAGTATGGACGAAACAAACTTCAGCCACAACGGATATAAACACTACAACATCCGCGATTTTTTGCTCTCGGACGATTTTTAACCCGCTCTCTTTACTACGTCAAGTCTCGTTAGACAATAGTTTTTAGCGATACCGGCAAGAGCTTTCTGATCAATCAGTTTTCCAACCGCCTCCGCACGAACTTCCCCCTCGCTGTCATTTTTAGCAATATCAACACCGCCGCATTGCGAACATACCACTCGCTGTCATTTTTAGCGATATCGACAAGCAAAGTCTGATCGGTGAGTTTTTCTGCCGCCGACAAGCGAACTTTCCACTCGCTATCATTTTTAGCGATATCGGCAAGAGCTTTCTGGTCGGTGAGTTTTTTTACTGCCGTATTGCGAACTTCCCCCTCGCTGTCATTTTTGGCAATATCGGCAAGCAAAGTCTGGTCGGTCAGTTTTTCTACCGCCGACAAGCGAATTTCCCCCTCGCTGTCATTTTTAGCAATATCGGCAAGCAAAGTCTGGTCGGTGAGTTTTTCTACCGCCGCCTTGCGAACAGACAAATAGATATCATTTTTGGCGACGTCGGCAAGAGCTTTCTGGTCGGTGAGTTTTTTTACCGCCGCCAAGCGAACTTCCCAATCGCTGGCATTTTTAGCGATATCGGCAAGCAAAGTCTGGTCGGTGAGTTTTTCTACCGCCACCGCATTGCGATCAATAGGTGCAGTTTGGTCAGGATTGATGCGTTTTTCTACCGCCTCCGCACGAACTTCCGGACTGTTGTCATTTTCAGCGATATCGGCAAGCAAAGTCTTGTCGGTCAGTTTCCGAACTGCCGCCTTGCGAACATGCCAACTGCTGTCATTTTTAGCGATATCGGCAAGAGCTTTCTGGTCGGTGAGTCTTGTTATCGCCGACAAGCGAACATACCACAAGCTGTCATTTTTAGCTATATCAATAAGTGCATCTTGGTCAGGATCGATGCGTTCTCCAACCGCCTCCGTGCGAACTTTCGGATCGCTGTCATTTTGCGCGATATCGGTAGGGGCAGTCTGGTTGGCCAGTTTCCAAGCCGCCGCCCAGCGAACATACCACTCGCTGTCATTTTTCGCAATATCGGCAAGCAAAGTCTGGTCGGTGAGTCTTTCTACTGCTGCTTTGCGAACTTTCCACTCGCTGTCATTTTTCGCAATATCGGCAAGCAAAGTCTGGTCGGTCAGTTTTTTAATAGCGTGACGTGCCTTTACTCTATCGCCGCTTTTCCGAACAAATAGAAAGAGTTTTATCATAAGATTCCCCAAAAGCACCATCGAAATCAAACTCCATGCGACGAACAAAGAGGCAGCAGCTGGATTGTTGTCGTGCAGCATCCTCCAAGTAATCACCGTAACCACACACCATGCGACTAATAAAAGGTAAGTGCCATTCCGCCCGGAAAAAAGGCGTGGGAAGAGCCACCGTCCGAACATCCAAAGCACCAATAAACCCACGATGATAAGAATCCGGTCCATAGCGCTCACCGTCAGACCCGTTGGGGGGGTGGCCAATGAACCCACGATGATAAGAGACAGTTCCATAGTCTTTAATTTTTAGTTGTTTATTTTATAGTTTTCTAATGCCTTGAGTCGGCATGGATCTGCATAGATAAACCGAAGGGGGTAGGGGGCGATTTTTGTTATTTTCCCCAAAAAAATAATACGGGGCACTTTGAAAAACCCCAAAATCCCGCCCGTTCCACGAGTTTTCTATCTGTCGGTGGATTCGGGCGGCATACGCCGTCTGCGGATAGGGTGCTCGTGTCCCTTTGGTCGGTGTTGGTGTCGCGATTAAGCCGGGGTTTTCAAAGCCCCTTAATGTCAATGTGTTTTGCATTTCGGTATCCAGGTTGGCTTCTTTCACAATGCCAAGCGTTTTGTTGCACAAGTCAACCCGGATTTTGGTTTCGATATTATTAAGTGTTGTTACGCGCCAGCAAGCGTGACACGGAGTCTGTGGAGCGCGGGATTTCGCTCCCCGGAGGGGGGATAACGTGATCCGCACTCGTTTCACTGTGCTCCCCGGACGGGGGATAACGTGAATAACCGCCGGTGGAGCGCGAGTGTAACGAGCGCGGAACCAGCGGATGCCGTCTCCCTTCCCACCCGCGCCCCAAAGGGGCGCGACTCCAGACCTTGGTCACGCGCCGCTGCCGTGGATCCGCCCCCGCTGCGTATCCACTGTGCTTATGTCGTGCCCCTTCAGGGCGCGGGGAGAGAGGGGGATCTGTCCGGCAGTTCCGCTGCGCTTCACTGCCGGTTATTCACGTTATCCCCCTTTGGGGCTACGGTTTGTGGGGTTGCCCAATACCCAGGGCGCTGCCCTGGGCTATCATTAGAGCCGCCCCTTTGGAGGCTCTGTTTTTGTGGTTTCCCAAATACCCAGGGCGTTGCCCTGGGCTGGCATTATTGTCAGTGCACTCATTATATCCGTCTCCGTCGCAGATGTCCGGGGTCTATTTTTCTGTAACTTCGTTTAATACTTTCGCCTCTGTGATTTTATTAAACGCTGTTTCACGGACATCCGGATCGCTGTCGTTTTTAGCGATACTGGCAAGAGCTTTCTTGTCGGTCAGTTTTTTTCACTGCCGTCGTGCGAACTTTTGGGGCGTTGTCGTTTTTTACGATATCGGCAAGCAAGGTCTGGTCGGGCGGTTTTTTTCGCCGCCGTCGGGCGGGCATACCAATCGCTGTCATTTTCAGTGATATCGCCAATCAAGGTCTTGTCAGTCCGTTTCGGAACCGCCTCCGCGCGGACTTCCTTCTCGCTGTCATTTTTAGCAATATCAACAAGTGCGGTTTGGTCAGGATTGATGCGTTTTTCTGCCGCCTCTGCACGAACTTCCGGACTGCTGTCGTTTTTAGCGATACCGGTAAGCAAAGTCTTGTCGGTCAGTTTTTCTGTCGCCGCATCGCGAACAATCCACGAGCTGTCATTTTTAGCGATGTCGGCAATCAATGTCCGGTCGGTCAGTTTATTTACTGCCAATGCACGAACACCCGGATCGCTGTCATTTTTAGCGATATCGGCAATCAAAGTCTGGTCGGTGAGTTTCCGAACCGCCGACAGGCGAACGTGCCACTCACTGTCATTTTTAGCGATATCGGCAAGAGCTTTCTGGTCGGTCAGTTTTTCTACCTCCTCCTTGCGAGCATGCCGATCAATGCCAATGTCAATGTCAATGTCAATTTGTGCGAGATGATCGCTGGCATTTTTTACGCCAGAGACGAGCAGCTTCCCGACCGCCCAAATTGCCACTACACCCCCGCAGGCAAGAAGCACCGGTGACATGATGAGCATGGGCAATATGAAAAACCCAAAAGTCCGCCCATTCAACGAGTTTTCTATCCGTCGGTGGATTCGGGCGGCATACGCCATCCACGGGCGGGGTGCTTGTGTCTCTTTGGTCGGTGTCGGTGTTGCGATTAAGCTGGGGTTTTCAAAGCCCGCCGAGGTCGATGTTTTTTGCATTTTGGTGTCCAGGTTGGTTTTTTTACGACGCCAAGCGTTTTGTTGCACAAGTCAACCGGATTTAACTGCACTCCTGTTTTAGCGTTCGGTGTTGTATTGGTCGTGGATGCGGATGATGGGTGGGAGTGTGGTGGTGGTAGTTTGGAGGGTGCGGGTTTCTTTTTTGATGGTTTCGTCTATCCAGAAGGTGCCGGTTTCAAAGATGTCGTCGCTGCTTTTCATGCCGAATTCGGGGGTGGTGCGTATCCAACGCCAGAGGGCGACGCGGGAGGTGACGACTTTATAGGCGGGCACGAAACAGGCGTCGTCGTGGATGCGTTGTTGGATTTCGTAGCCGAGGCGGAGGAGTTCGTCTTCGGTTTTGGCGGCGCGGTATTTGTCGATGAGGGTGGAGAGTGTTTTGTCGCGGGTGCTGGTGATATTGTTGGTCTGGCGTTTGGGGATGATGGTGCCGTCTGATTTAGTGGTGATAGCGTTTTCGATGTGGAAACTTTCCCAGAAGGTTGGGTATTTGTTGGAGACGTTCCAGGCGGTGAAGGCGATGTCGTGTTTTTTCTCCTGTGTTTTTTTGAAGAAGGTGGTGGTTTCGAGTGCTTCTGGGCGGAATTCGAGGCCGGCTTTGCGGGCGGAGTCGATGAGGGTGGGGAGGCATTTGCGCACGTCGGTGTCGCGGCTTGTGAGTTGGAAGCTGAGGCGGGTGTTGGTGAGGGGGTTGCGGAGGATGCCGTCGGGGTCGCGTTGGGTGTATCCGGCGGCGGCGAAGTGGCGCATGGCGGTGGTGGGGTTGTAGGGGCGGGCGCGGACGGCGGGGTTGGTGAATTTGCCGAAGCCTTCGGCGAAGTTGTTGAGGCGTTGGTAGTCGCCGCGGAAGAAGGTGCTGATGACGCGTTGCCAGTCGGTGGCGTGTTGGATGCCGAGGCGGACGTGGTGGTTGTCGAGTCCTGGTTTGAAGGTGTTGAGGAAGAGGCCCCAGGTGGGGCAGGGGCGGTCGTAGTAGAAGGTGTGTTTTTCGATGAAGCCGTTTTTGAGGGGGGCTTCGTTATTGAGGGCGTACCAGAATTTGGGAATGCGGATTTCCATGAGGTCGAGGTCGCCGATGAGGAACATTTGGTAGGATTTGGAGGGGTCGCGCACGACGCGGAAGATGACGTGGTCGGGGTTGTGGCGGTGGCGGTAGTAGCGGAGTTTGTCGGCCCACCAGTTGGGGATGCGGTCGAGGGTGATGCTTTGTTCGGGGACGAGTTTATCGGGGTTGATGCGGTAGGGGCCGGTGGTGGGTTGTTGGCGGAGTTGGTGGCTGATGGGGTAGGTGGCGTCGAGGTCTTTGAAAAAGTTGCGTGGGGTGGGTTCGATGGAGGTGTTATAGACGGGGTCGGGGCGTTCGTCGGGGAGGGTGATGGCGATGGTGTAATCGTCGTATTTTGTGATTCCTGCAAATTCGTTTGTATAGAAATCTTTATACCATGGGGCTTGGAGATGGGGGCTGGTGTAGAAGTAGAAGGTGAAGAGATAGTCGTCGGCGGTGACGGGTTGGCCGTCGTTGAAGCGGACGTCGGGGTTGAGTTTGTAATAAACGGTGCGGCGGTCGGGGGAGATTGCCCAATGGGTGGCGGTGCCGGGGATGGGGTTGTCGGTGTTGGGGTGGGGCATGGTGAGGGCGATGTAGTAGTTGTCGTAGCTGTAGCCGCGAAAGGAGTGATTGGCGTTGGGACCGACGCGGCGGAGGGTGGGTGGGTAGGTGGCGATGGAGAAGGTGATGGTGCCGCCGCGTTTGGCGTCCGGGGAGGCGAATTCGGGGTCGGAGAGGTTGGTCTGCCATTGGAGATTTTTGGGGAGGTCGGCGGGGGTGGCGAAGTGGAAGAAATCGGGGCGCGATTTGTAATAGGCGGCGGCTTGCGGCGGCACGGGGATGCTTTCTGCGGTGGTGGTTGGGGCGGCAAAAAGAAACGTTAATAAGATCAGGATGCTGGTGATAACAGGCGCGATGGGCGGGCGGGCGGTGGCGGCGGTGTTCATAGTGTAATGTGTTCGGTTAAAAAGAAGGGGAGGGTGCTTTTTCGTGCGGGGCGTTAAAATGAGAGGGTGAAGGGCGGGTCGTCGGAACGACGGGTCAGGGGCGGCATGGGGCGGCTTTCGATCACGGTGCCTGTTTGCATGGGGAAACCTGACAGAAACGCCGCTGTGGGGAGCATTTTTCCGGCGGGGCGTTGTAATTCGAGGATGCGTAGGGTGCCGTCGCTGGTGGCGATGCGCAGACCGGTGGCGTCGGCGGAGAGAAGGGTGCCTGGGGGCGCGGCGGGGGTGTTTTCGGAAAAAGGTTCGGCGGTGGCGGCACCGATTTTTAGAAGCACGTTGTGCCACGGGAAGGTTACTCCTGGCCACGGGGAGAGTGCGCGGACGCGTGCGGCGATGTCTTGCGCCGATGCGTGGAAGTCTGCGGCGGAGTCTTCGCGGGTGATTTTGCGCGTGAAAGTGGCGGCGGTTTCGTCTTGGGGAGCGCCCGGGGCATCGGCGGCGGCGATGCGGGGCAGGGCGCGGTCAATGAGGGGCAGGCAGGCGGCGGCGATTTTTTCGCGCAAGGAGGCGCGTGTTTCGTTGGGCGAGAGGGGGATGTGTTCACTGTCCACGATGGGACCGGCGTCGAGGCGCGGGATAATGCGTTGGAGGGAGACGCCGGTGGCGGGGAAGCGTCCGGCGATGGCACCTTCGATGGGGCTTGCGCCGCGCAGGAGCGGGAGGAGGGAGGCGTGGAGGTTGAAAAAACCGAGCGGCGGGGTGTCGAGCAGCGGGCGTTTGAAAAGTTGGCCGTAAGCCATGACGAGGGCGGCGGCGCATCCCAGTTTGCGGAGGGCGTCGGGGGTGGATTCGTCGAGGCGCTGAGGCTGGAAAACGGGGATGGAGTGGCGGTGTGCCCAGGAGACAATGGCGTTGGGGAGGAGTTTTTGACCGCGTCCGGAGGGGCGGTCGGGTTGGCTGAAAACGGCGGTGAGGGAAAACAGTGTCGAGTGCGCCGCGAGAATGTGTTCGAGGCAGGGGAGGGCGATTTCGTCGGAGCCGAAAAAGACAAGGTGTTTCATAGGGCGGGAATTTCTCAAAAATTTTTGGACGGACGCCGGACGTTTTTCGGTGGTTGGCGGCGGGGCGTCATTCCACGTAGCGGCGCAGCATTGTCTGTATTTCCTTCAACTGGGCGCGGCAGGTGCCTTCTGGTGCGTCGGGTTTGAGGCAATGTTCGATGTGGTCGGTGATAATTTTTTCGGAGAGGGATTTGACGGCGCGTCGGGCGGAGACGAGCACATTGAGCACTGCGGCGCAGTCATAGCTGTCTTCGGAAATCATGCGCTCCACGCTGCGGAGCTGACCTGTGATTTTACTCAGACGTGCACACAGTGCTTCTTTTTGGTTTGATTCGGACGTGGATACGATTTCGCAAGGCACGGAGGGAGCGTTGATAAAGTAGGCGCGGGGGCAATGAAAAAAATCTTCTTGCGGGGTGAAAGGGGGAGGGGGTATAGACCTTGCATGAGTGATTTTAATTCATTGCTGCAAGCGGGAGCCGGGCAGGCGTGGCTTTACTTTCCGGTGGCGTTGTTTCTTGGGGCGGCGCACGGGTTGGAGCCTGGGCATTCCAAGACGATGATGGCGGCGTTCATTGTGGCTGTGCGTGGGACGTGGTGGCAGGCGGTATTGCTGGGATTATCTGCGGCGATTTCGCATTCGTTTGTCATTTGGTTGCTTGCGGTGTTGGCGTTGCGTTTTGGGGGGCAGTGGGGTGTGGAGGCGACGGAGCCTTGGTTTCTCATGGCGACCGGGGTCATCGTCGCTGGAATGGCGGTGTGGACGTTGTGGCGGATTCATGAGCGGACGCACCATCGGCATTGTCACCATGCGCACGGGCACGGGGAACAAGCGGAAGCGGGGAAGGAAGATGCGCACGCGCAGGGACATGCGGCTGAGATAAAGCGGCGGTTTGGGGGGCGGGAGGCGACGACGGGGCAAATCGTGTTGTTTGGGCTGACGGGTGGTTTAATGCCGTGTCCTGCGGCACTTACGGTTTTACTGGCATGTTTGCAGCTGAGGGAGTTCACGCTGGGGTTTTCCCTCGTGGTGGCGTTTAGCACTGGGTTGGCGTTGACCTTGGTGGCGGTCGGTGTGGCGGCGGCTTTGGGGATGCGGCAGGTGGAGAAGCGTTCGGGGGTGCTCAGCCGATTGGCGGAGCGGGCGCCTTATTTGTCGTCGTTTGTATTAATGATACTTGGCGTGGCGTTTTTCGTGCGCGGTGCGTGGGGGTTATTGTGAGGCGGCGTTGATCAGCAATCGGGGCATTTGACCGTGGGCGGAGGGAGGTCTTCGGCTGGTGGCATGGGTGAATCTGGGTCTTCGCCGTTGAAGTCGTAATTGTTTTTGCTGGCGCGGAAGTGGCGGAGGATGCCGGCGAGGGTGAAGGTGTCGCGCACGGAGGAAGGTTCGTAGCCGCAGTGCACCATGCAATTGCGGCAACGTGGTTCGCCGCCGCGCCGCCCGTATTTTGCCCAATCGGTTTTTTCCATGAGTTCCTTGAACGAGGTCGTGTAGGCGTCGGAGAGCAAGTAGCAGGGGGTTTGCCAGCCGAAAATGTTGTAGGTGGGCGTGCCCCACGGTGTGCAGTCGTAATCGCGGAGGCCGAGGAGGAAGGCGACGAAATTTGGCGAGAGGTTGAGTTTCCAGTGTTTCTTCGCACGCGAGAAAATTTTCTTAAAGAGCAGGATAGTGCGTTCGCGGCTGAGGAAGATTTCCTGCGAGGGAGCCTTGGGGTAGGCGTAGCCCGGCGAGACCATCATGTCGTCCACGCCGAGGCGCATCATTTCCTCGAAGAAAAGGCGCACGCGGGCGGGGTCGGCGGAGTTGAAGAGGGTGGTGTTGGTGGTGACGCGGAAGCCGAGTTTGACGGCTTTTTTGATGCCTTCGCAGGCTGCCTTGTAGGTTCCTTTGCGGGCGACGGAGTGGTCGTGCTCTGGTTCAAGACCGTCCACGTGAATGGAGAAGGAGAGGTGTTTATCGGGTTTGAAGGCATCAATTTTGCGGGCGAGGAGGAGTGCGTTTGTGCACAAATAGACATAGTAACCTCTTTCGATTAAGCCGGTTGTCATTTCGGCGATTTGTGGGTGCAGGAGGGGTTCGCCGCCGGCGATGGTCACCATGGGGGCGCCGCATTCTTCGGCTGCTGCGAACGCTTGTTCCGGGGTGAGGTGCCGCCGGAGAATGTCGGCGGGGTATTGGATTTTGCCGCAACCTTCGCATTGGAGGTTACACCGGAAGAGGGGTTCCAGCATGAGCACGAGCGGGTAGCGTTTTTCACCGCTCAGTTTTTTGCTCATGACGTAGGACGCCACCTTGAACATTTGCGAGACAGGAACTCCCATGAAAAAGGGCGCAAGGTTTGAAAGGTGCAGGCGGGTGTCAAAAAAGAAATGCCCGTGCGGTGGTTTTCGCGCTCGTCAAAGCGCTTGCCACCACGCCTCCCATTTTGGGCGGGACCAGCGCAATGGTGCCAGTGACGCGCCGCCGGCGTGCGCCTCCCAGCCGTCCGCCTCGAAGGTGCCGAGCGTGTCGAAGCCGTGTGCCAATGTGCGTGCGGCGGGGTCTTCCGCCATCAGGCGCAGGGCGGTCTCGCGTCCGGCGGCGGTCTCGAAACTCGACGAATACACCACGGGGCACTCCGGCATCGCCCGCCGCCAACGGCGAAATGCGCCCCAATCGCCCAACAAGAGGGGTTTGACGACCACGACACCCAGCCAGTTTTCGGGAAGCGATGCCGCACCGCTAACGGACTCGTCGAGCGCGAGCTTTGCCGCGAGTGCGGGCGGGAGTACGGCGAAATTCTCCCGTGCCATGCGGTCTGGCGGAAAAGGCTGTTCAAGGAACTCCACGCGGTCGTCTTCCATTAATGGCAGCCATGGTGTTAACGAGTCCAGCGCACCGTTGGCGTCGAGGCGCAGGCGTTCGCCGGGGAGCAGCGTGTCGAGAAGCGTGCGGACGCGGCACGCCTCGTCGGGAAAACGGGAGGCGGCGATTTTTAGCTTGAAGGTGTCGAAGCCGAGGGCGCGTTTCACCGCAAGGGACGGCGGGGTGTCTTCTTCGGCGGCGGGCAGCAGTGCCGCGCAACGCCACGGGGGCATTGCGGGCGCGTCATCTGCCGCACGCGCCATTTCTTGCGCCATTGCGAACGCTCCCCGCACGAGGGGAAAATGTTTCGGGATGGCGGCGTCTCCGCGAAAAGCCCGCAGGAAAGATTCCGCCTCGTCCAGCGATTCGCCGCCGAATCCTTCCCACGGTGCGATTTCGCCGTAGCCCGCGCCTTTCCCGCGCTCCTCCGTGCGCAGCACAATCCCTTCGCGTGCGAAAAATACCCCGCGCCCCGTCCGCAATGGCTCGCGAAAACGCCTTCGGTAGCGTTTCCAGGAAAAAGACGTTGCCGTGCCCATGCTCATGCCGCCGCGTTGCCGTCAGTCGCTCTTCGGAAAAAGACGAACAATTTCCGCCCCGCGAAAATTACGAAAAAGAAACCCGAGCACACCATGACCACCGCCGCTCCCGTCGGCACGCGTTGGAAACAAGCCGATAGCCAAAGCCCGCCCGCGCCGCTCGCCGCCCCTATTAGTGCGGAAAGTGTCATCGCTGCGCGCAGCGTCCGCGTTACCAACAATGCCGCCGCTGCCGGCGTGACGAGCAGTGCCGTCGTCAACAATGCCCCGACGAGCCGCACGCAAGACACCGTGCTCAATGCCACAAGCAACAGCAGCAGCAGCCGCATCGCGAACGGCGACATCCCGCACAGCAGGGCGTATTCTTCGTCGTAGGAGGACAACTTCAGCCCGCGGTGAAAAAGCGCCAGAAGCACGAAAACCACACCGGTGACGCCGCCTATCAGCCACAAATCGCGTTCGGAGACTCCGAGCGCGCTCCCGAAAAGCATCTCGTTGAAATCGCGGAACGAGCCGCTGTGCGACATCATCAACACTCCCAGCGCGAACATGAACGAGAAGACCACCCCGATCGCCGTGTCTTCGCGCAATTCACGTTTGCCCGATATTCCCCCGATACCGAGTGCGGTGAGCACGGCGGCGACTATCGCGCCCCAGTAAAGCGAGAAACCTTGCAAGAAAGCGAAAACCACGCCGGGCAAAATTGTGTGCGTGAGCGCCGTGCTCACGAACGCCATGCGCCGCGTCACCACATACACGCCGAGCACCGCGCAGTTGAGCGACGCCAGCAAAATGCCGAGCAAGGCACGGCGCATAAAGTCTTCCTGAAATAGTTCTAACCCTAACATGCCCCCGTAAAAAACGGTCGTTTTTGCGAAAGGGCGAGAGGCGAATGTATGGGCGAAAACCAGCGGCCAGAGGGAAACGCCTCCCCGATTTTCACATTTTCGGTCGCGAGTTTCTCGCTGTGAGCCTTTGCGCCCCCGCGCCGCTGTGCGAAATTCACCTAAACTTCCCTGCGCGAACCTGCGCAAAAAAATACTTTCCTACGGGCGTTTGGGTTTCATTCTGCGCGCAAGGCTATGTCCACCCGAAACTACTTCTTTTCGCAGTTTAACTCTGTTCCCGCCTTTTCCGCCCGTGCGCCCGGACGCATTGAGTTCATCGGAAACCATCTTGATTACAATGGAGGACCGGTGCTCGGTGCCGCCATTAACCGTTACGTGACTGTCGCCGTTGGACCGCGTTCCGACGAAAAAATCGTGCTCGTTAGCGCGGCGCAGTCCGACTGTATCAAGACGACGCTTGACGCCGCCGAGCAACCTTTGAGCGGTGCCGAAGCGTGGGGAAATTACCCGCTGGGCATGTTAAAGGTGATGCGCGACGCCGGCATGAGCGTCTATAACGGATTTAACATCGCGGTAACGAACGACTTGCCTCTCGGCACCGGTCTTTCAAGCAGCGCCGCGCTGGAGCTTGCCACGGGATACGCACTCGCGGCTTTTCACGGGTTTGCCTTAGACCGCAAACGCATCGCCGTCCTCGGGCGTGCCGCCGAAAACTCTTTCGTTGGAATGCCTTGCGGCATTCTCGACCAAGGGACCGTCGCTTTTGGCCGCGCCGGCGCATTAGTTCTCATTGATTGCGAGAAGGAAACGTTTTCCACGCGGTCTTTGCCGGCGGGGACGCATTTTTGGATTTTTAACACGCTCAAGAAACATTCCCTCGTGGATTCCCTTTACGCGACACGGCACAGGGAATGCGCGGAAGCGTTTGAAATTTTGCGCCGTGCCGACCCGGTGCTTATCAACCTCGCCGCCGCGAGTGAGACGCAAATTGAGGCAGCCCGTGCGGCTCTCGGCACCGAGCGTTTCAAACGCGCCCTGCACGTCGCCCGCGAGACAGCGCGGGTGCACGACACGCTTGACGCGCTCGATGCCGGCGATCTTCCCCGTGTGGGGCGCAATCTCACCGCCTCGCACGAAAGTTCGCGCCTATTCTTCGAGAACAGCTGCGATGAGCTGGACTTCCTCGCTGAGCGCGTTGCGGGTGCGCCGGACGTCTTTGGTGCGCGCCTGAGCGGCGGCGGTTTCGGCGGTGCGGTGATGGCGTTCACCGGCAGCACTTTTTCCGAAGCCGATGCAGGCGGGATCGTTGACGCTTATGCCGCGAAATTCGGCACCAAACCGTCCATTTTCCACGCTGAGACCGGTGATGGAGCGGAATTGTTCGACGAATAGCACCCTGTCGCTGCCGCCGAAAAGGAGGGTAATCGGGCGAATTCAGCCTTTTCCCAAGCGGCAGACAGGACGCAGAGCGACGAAAAGTTTTTTTGAAAAAGAAAAAAACCACTTGACGCTGAAATGCCGACTTACATCTTGCCGCTTCCTTTTTTCACCTGTGAACACGGGAGAAGACTGTTCTTTGGTGTCTGTGCCCTTGTAGCTCAGTTGGTAGAGCGCGTCCTTGGTAAGGACGAGGTCGGCAGTTCAAATCTGCTCGGGGGCTCCATCTGAAAGACATGTTTTCAATTCGTGCTCATGGTTCCCTTTTTCACACACACACAAACAGTAACATGGCAAAAGAAAACTTCATCCGTAACAAGCCCCATGTCAACGTGGGCACTATCGGTCACATTGACCACGGAAAGACAACCACTACGGCGGCGATCCTCGCCGTGCAGGCGGACAAGGGTCTCGCCGTCGTCAAGTCCTACAAGGACATTGCGAAGGGAGGCACCGTGCGCGACGCCACCAAGACGGTGACCATCGCCGCCGCCCACGTCGAATACGAGTCCGAAAAGCGCCACTACGCGCACGTGGACTGTCCCGGACACGCGGACTTCGTCAAAAACATGATCACCGGCGCAGCCCAGATGGACGGTGCGATTCTCGTAGTTTCCGCCGCTGACGGTCCCATGCCGCAAACGCGCGAGCACATTCTTCTCGCAAAACAAGTCGGGGTTCCCTCCATCGTCGTTTGGCTCAACAAGGTTGACCTGCTCGACGACCCGGAACTCATCGAACTCGTCGAAATGGAAGTGCGCGACCTGCTCAAAAAATACGAATACGACGGGGAAAACGCCAAAATTATCCGCGGCTCCGCTATCGCCGCCCTCGAAAAAAAGCCCGAAGGCATCAAAGCCATCACCGAGTTGCTGGAAGCACTCGACAGCGAAATCGCCGAGCCGGTGCGCGAGATTGACAAAACCTTCCTCATGTCGGTTGAAGACGTGTTCACCATCACCGGACGCGGCACCGTCGCCACCGGGCGCATCGAACGCGGCAAAGTCAAAGTCGGCGAAGAAGTCGAAATCGTTGGTCTGGGCGAAACACGCAAAACCGTCGTCACCGGCGTCGAAATGTTCCGCAAGAGCTTGGACGAAGGTATCGCTGGCGATAACGTCGGCCTTCTCCTGCGCGGCGTTGATAAGGACCAAGTAGAGCGCGGCCACAGCCTCGCCAAGCCCGGTTCCATCCTGCCTCACGTGCAAGCCAAGGCGCAAATCTACGTCCTTACGAAAGAAGAAGGCGGACGCCACACCCCCTTCTTTACCAAGTATCGCCCGCAGTTCTATTTCGGCACCGCCGACATCACGGGAGAGTGCACACTGCCCGAAAACGTGGAGATGGTGATGCCTGGGGATAACTTGACGATAACGATCGATCTGCAAAAACCCGTTGCAATGGAGAAGGGAAAACGCTTCGCCATTCGCGAGGGCGGACGCACAGTCGGCTCCGGTCAGATCGTCGAAGTCATCAAATAGACCACAGGCACCGGCACGTTTTCACACGCATAACACGAATTGGAAATGCCGGGAGCCTGCCACACGCGGGTTCCGGCATTGCCTATTTCCTCCATTCACATAAAAACTTTTCGCAGTAAACAGGGGTGTAGTTCAATTGGTAGAGCAACGGTCTCCAAAACCGTAAGTTGGGGGTTCGAGTCCCTCCGCCCCTGCCACTTTTAACAAGATACAATGAGCGCGCTGTCTTTTCTAAATAAAACCCGCCAGTTCTGGAACGAAACAATCGAACAAGTCTGGACAAAAGCGGTCTGGCCGACGCCAAAAAAGCTCGTCCAGTCAACCTTCGTCGTCATGGTCTTTATCGCCATCCTTTCCGCCTGTGTCTTCGTTTTTGACTTTTCTATGCACGAACTTGTCCGGTGTGTGACGCGTCTTGTTGTTCACTAACAAAAACTTAATGAATTCGATGACAGACACGAGCATATCTACCGAAGGGGCAACCGTTCCAGAAATTGCCGCCATGGCGGCAATAATAAAACCTGCCGAAAGCAAGGGAGGGTTCCGATGGTATGCCATCCAAACTCTCTCTAATATGGAAGGGAAAGTGAAAAAATACATGGATAAATTCATAGAGGTCGAGGAAATGGCAGAGTTTTTTGCACCTCCTCCCGGACGCCCTCTTTCCGACCGTGTCCTGATGCCCTGCGAAACTGTCCAAGAAGTAAAAAACGGTAAAAAAACGACCAAAATTCGTAAGCTATATCCCAATTATATGTTCTTGCAGATGCGCCTTTACGACGAAGGAGGCAAACTCTTGCAAAAACCCTGGTATTTCGTCAACAGCGTCCAAGGCGTGATAAATTTCATCGGCGGAACTGAACCCATTTCTCTCAAACCGACGGAGATGGAGCGTATTCTAAAACAAGTCGAAGAAGCAGAAGGGAAACCTGTTCCCAAGATAGTCTATAACCCAGGCGAAAGCGTCAAAATTACAGACGGTCCCTTCAAGACAACGACAGGCATCGTCGAGTCCGTCGATAATGAACGCGGAAAACTCGAAGTCTCAGTTTCCATTTTCGGACGTTTCACCCCTGTCGAACTCGAATTTTGGCAGGTGGAACGCAGCACCGAGTAAAAATTTCTAAAACAACAACACACAAACAGACAAAAAAATAACAATGGCAAAAAAAGTCGTCGGAGAAATCCGTCTGCAACTTCCCGCCGGTGCGGCAAATCCTGCGCCCCCCGTCGGTCCTGCATTAGGCGCCAAAGGCGTCAACATTATGGCATTTTGCAAAGAGTTTAATGCTAGAACTAAGGAACAGGCAGGAATTATCCTCCCTGTCATCATCACCGTCTATCAGGACAAATCTTTCACCTTTGTCCTGAAATCACCCCCCGCCGCAGTCCTCCTAAAAAAAGCTGCCAAAATCGAAAGCGGATCCGGTGTCCCTAATCGCGATAAAGTTGGCAAGGTCACACGCAAACAACTACTCGAAATTGTAGAACTAAAGAAAAAAGACCTTAACGCATCAGACCCCGACGCCGCAGCCCGCATGATTGAGGGCACCGCCCGTTCAATGGGTATCGAAGTCATCGAATAGAATCTCGCCACGCAGAAAGTGCCAATCCTTTGATAAAAAGCGGCAAGAAAGAAATCTCGCCGCAAAGATTGGCTCGACGAGGAGCACTGGTCGCGAACAATTCATTGGCGAAGTCGGGCGTTGCAGGGGTCGCGCCCCTTCGGGGCTTTGATTTTTTCTGGTTCCCCAATATCCAGGGCGTTGCATCGGGCTGACCATTAGGATGCACCGTTGGCGCGGATACATCTTCGCCCCAAAGGGGCAGCTCCAATAATAGCCCAGGGCAGCGATGGATACCAAAACATCACGGGCTGCCAGCCCCTTGCTTTCCGAAACACGGGACGCTCCAGGCATTACCTGCTCCATTCATCGGAAAGCGTCCCGGCCTGTTTGAGCACAAGGACAACAGCCTCTTCCTGCCCTTCGGGCGGGTATTTGTATTTTTTGAGCAGGCGCTTGATGGAGATGCGCATCCGAGCCCGGACGCTGTCGCGCACCTGCCAGTCCACCGTGGTGCTGGAGCGGAGGTGCTCGGTGAGTTCGATTGCCAATTGTTTGAGCGTGGCATCGCCCATCTGGCGCAGGACATCGGGACGTTCGGCGAGAGCGTCGTAGAAGGCAATCTCGTCGGGGCTGAGGCCGAGCTTTTCATTGCGGTCGAGCGCGTCTTTGAAATCGCCGGCCATCTTGAGGAGTTCCTCGATCACCTGCGCGGTTTCGACGGCGCGGTTGTGATACTTGCGCAGGGCATCCATCAGGCGGTCGCCGAATTTTTTCCGGAGGACGACGTTCGTCCGCGTATGCGCCTTGATCTCGTCGCGCAGGAGTTTTTCCAGCAACTCCACCGCGAGGTTTTTGTGCGGCATGTTGCGGACGTCTTCGAGGAAGGCTTCCGAGAGCAACCCGATGTTGGGTTTGTGGAGGCCGGCGAGGGCGAAAATATCGGCGACGCCTTCGGAGACGACGGCGTTGTCGAGGATGCGGCGCAGGGCGGAGTGTTTTTCGGCTTCGGTGAGTTTTTTGTCCACCGTGGTGTATTTCACGATGGCGGCCTTCACTGCGCTGAAGAAGGCGATTTCGGTGCGCAGCGCGTCCGCTTCGTCGAGCGTGCCGCAGAGGGCGAAGGCGCGGGTGATGGCGGTCACGAGATCGAGGAACCGCTTTTTGCCGTCGGGCAGGCCGAGGATGTGGTTCGCCGCCGGGACGAGCAGGGCGGTCGGGCGCTTTTCGTAAGCGGAATAGTCGAAGCCGCCGCCTGAACGGAAGAGGCCGCGGCAGGCGTCGAGTTTGGCGCGGAGGATGTCGAGGAATTCCCCGGCCTGGCGGCTGGGCTGGCCGCGTCCGTTGGAGTCGGCGTAGGTCTTGAGCGCGGTCTTCAGGTCGTTGGCGATGCCGATGTAGTCCACCACGAGGCCGCCGGGCTTGTCCTTGAAAACGCGGTTCACGCGGGCGATGGCCTGCATGAGGTTGTGGCCCTTCATGGGCTTGTCGATATACATCGTGTGGCAGCACGGGACGTCGAAGCCGGTCAGCCACATGTCGCGCACGATCACGAGGCGCAGCGGGTCGGCGGGGTTTTTGAAGCGTTTTTCGAGGCGCTTTTTCTGGCGCCGGGTGGTGACGTGGGGCTGGAGCGCCTTGTCGTCGGACGCGCTGCCGGTTATGACGACCTTGATCGCGCCGCGTTCGATGCCGGGGTCGTGCCACTCGGGGCGGAGCGCGACGATGGCGGCGTAGAGGCGCGCGCAGATGTCGCGGCTCATGCCGACGATCATGGCCTTGCCGGGCATGACGGCGTCGCGCTTTTCGAAGTGCGCCACGAGGTCGGCGGCGATTTCCTCAATGCGTTCCCTGGCGCCAACGAGTTTTTCGAGGGTGGACCAGAGTCCCTTGGTTTTTTCGCGCTGGGTCTCCTCCTCGTCCTCGACGACTTCCTCCACCTGGGCGCTGAGTTGCTCGATCTGTTCGCGGTTGACGTCGAGTTTGGCGAGGCGGCTTTCGTAGAGGATTTCGACGGTGGCGCCGTCGTCCACCGCGTCCTGAATGTCGTAGATGCTGATGTAGTTGCCAAAGACGGCGCGAGTGTCCTTGTCGTCGCGCTCGATGGGCGTGCCGGTGAAGCCGATGAAGGAGGCGAGCGGCAGAGCGTCGCGGAGATGCCGGGCGAAGCCGTGAGTGTATTGGCCGGTTTTGGTGTTCAGCTTCGCCTTCAATCCGTATTGGCTGCGGTGGGCTTCGTCGGAGATGACTACGATGTTGCCGCGCAGGTTCAGGGGGGACATTCGGAATTCGTTGGTGGCAACATCGCCCTCACCCCCGGCCCCTCTCCCAAGGGGAGAGGGGAGGTGGAGGGAGATTTTTTTGAGGACGGTTTCGGTGTCAGTCAGGACTTGGTTGTTTTCGAAACGAAGAACGGTATGGCCGGACGCGCGAAGATAGGCGTCTCGTTTGGCGTCGTGTGCCATCGCTTCGGGCGTGTGATGGGATGCGCCATCACATTCCACGATCAAGCCCGCTTCGGCGCAGTAAAAGTCGCAGATATATTTCCCAAATTGATGCTGCCGCCGGAATTTTGCCCCCGCGAGCTGGCGGTTGCGCAACAAGGCCCAAAGCAGCTCTTCCGCGGGCGTCTGTTTTGCCCTCAATTCCCGTGCCCGTTTTAGAAGGCCAGACACAGGCAGCCCTCCGCGATAACTTGCGCCACCACCCCCTCTCCCACAACCTGCGCCACCACTCCCTCTCCCGCAACTTGCGGTATCACTCCCTCTCCCACTGGGAGAGGGTTGGGGTGAGGGCGATTCAGAAGTTTGCGGTGAAGCAAACTTCTGAATCGTAGTGAAGATGATCCCGCCGGCCTGGCGGGATGCGAGTTTGGCGCGGAGTTCCTCGCGACTTTCCGCCTGTTCGGGCGTCTGCTTGAGGAGTTCCTGCGCACCGCAAAAGGTTTCGTAGAGCTGGCCGTCGAGGTCGTTGCGATCGGTGACGACGACGAGGGTGGGGTTTTTCATCTCCGGCTGCTGGATGAGTTTTCCGGCGTAGCAAACCATGGAGATGCTCTTGCCAGAGCCTTGGGTGTGCCAGACGACGCCGGCTTTGCGCGAACCGGGCACGACTTCGCGGCCGTAGGGCGCGCGCGGTTCCTCCAGCACGTCGGGCTCCGATTCCTGCGCAGCGATCACGGTCACACGCACGGCCTCGCGGACGGCGTGGAACTGATGGTAGCCGGCGATCTTCTTCACAATCCGGTCACCGTCCTGCTCGAAGAGGATGAAGTGCTTGAGGTAATCGAGAAACAATTCGCGGTCGAAAAAGCCGCGGATGATTTTTTCGATTTCAAATTCCACGACCGGCTTGTCGTCCTCGTTCTTGATCGTGCGCCACGGGAGGAAGCGCTCACGGTCGGCGGTGAGTGAGCCGACGCGGGCGGTAAACCCGTCGCTGACGATGAGGGCCTCGTTGGTGTTAAAAATGTCAGGAATCTCCTCCTTGTAGTTTTGGAGTTGTTGCCAGGCCTTCCAGACATCGGTCTGTTCGTCGGCGGGATTTTTCAACTCGATGATGGCGAGCGGCAGGCCGTTGATGAAGACGACAAGATCGGGCCGGCGGGTCTTGTTCGGGCCTTTGATCGCGAACTGGTTGACGACGAGAAACTCGTTGGCGTCGAGGTGTTGCGTGGAAAAATCGACGAGCCGCGCGATGTCGTGCCTGACCGCGTCGCCCTCGCGCCAGCTCACGGGCAGGCCGGAGAGCAGCAGCCGGTGAAAGTCGCGGTTGCGTTGCGCGGCGACAGGATTGTCGAGCTTGAGCACGCGCTGCATCGCCTCGTCGAGCACGGCGGCCGGCACCTGTGGGTTGAGCCGCGCCAGCGCTCGCGAGAACCGTCCAACGAGCACGACTTCGCGGTA
>JAISZI010000050.1 GCA_031269335.1 Puniceicoccales bacterium | reverse complement strand
CGCCTTGTTTTACGGTGGATGTAGCTCAGTTGGTTAGAGCATCGGTTTGTGGTACCGAGGGTCGCCGGTTCGAATCCGGTCTTCCACCCCATTTTTTTTTGGCGAAAATTGCGGGAGATTGTGCTTTTTCTTGGGCGGGCGATGTTTATTTTCTCGGGGTTATGAAAACGTTTTTTCTTCTCGCAGTTGGCGGGTTGTTGTTGGGCGGGTGTGCCACCGGCGAATTGGATACTGCGGCGGGCAACACTGCACGCGTCGCCACTTATCCCGTTACCGCGCCGGCGCGTGTCGTTGCCGACTCGTTGCCGCTCTCCGTGCAGACGGAGTATGTTTATTGGAAGCCTGTGCCTGGCACATCCGTCTTCACTAAGATAGTCACCCAGAAGGCGTTGACGATTGAGGAGCAGCGCGTGTTGGGAATCCCCGTGCCGGAGGATGCCAAGAAGTAACCGGTGCGCGACGCCTCTTCTTTTGCCGACGACATGGCGGACGACCCTACTTTTTTCCCAAGCATAGACGGCTCTACGCAATACCTTGGCGTCAAAGTGCTTGACTCTGCGCATCCGCTCCGTGCCGAGCTTGTGCAATTGCTCAAGCAAAACGGCTTCCAACTCGACGTCCGCAGTAGTGTTTGGCGGTTGCGCGATAGGCACCGCGTCCTCTCTTTCCTCGCTGAACACGGGCAAACACTGCGCGAACGCTTCCGCGCACGTTTCACGCCGGAGTTTTTCCAGCGCACTGCCAACATCTCGACCGCGACCCTCGCCACCGAAGCGTCGCCCCGAACTGACGGTGCTTTCGATTTCCACGTTCGCATTGATGCCGCCGGAGTGGATGCCGCGACCTTGCACCTCGCCCTCGCCCGCAACCATGTTTACACTGAGACTCCCAACGGCAAAATCGTCCTTCTGCCGCCCGACGTGCTTCGTGCGGCGTCCGCCCTTGCCCGCGCACTCAACCCGGACAACAGCGGCACACCGCAGGCGGAAACGCGGCGCGTCGCCCGTATTGCCGAGCTTGCCGACATCGAAAACACCTTGGATTCGCTCGCCGTTCCTTTCACGCCGCCGCAAACCTGGCGTGAACGCAGTGCGGCACTGCGCAGCATCAGTGCCCTGCGACCGGCACCCATTCCGCCAATGCTCGAAAATCGCCTGCGCCTTTATCAGCAAATCGGCGTCGCGTGGCTTTGGCACCTGCACACAAACGGACTCGGTGGCGTGCTCGCCGACGAGATGGGTCTGGGCAAGACAGTGCAGGCACTGGCGTTTCTCAGAGCACTCTTTTCCAACGGCAACGGCGAGGCCGACGGGTTCCTCCGCGCACTCGTCGTCTGCCCCTCGGTGTTATTGGAAAACTGGCGGCGTGAGGCTGCGAACTTTATCCCGGACATCGCTACCCGTGTTCATCACGGCACGGCACGCGCCCGTTCGCCGGAGGCATTTCACGCAAACGGAATAATCATAACCAGTTACGGCACACTCACACGAGACCTCGCGCTATTTCGTGAACAAAACTGGACCGTCATCGTCGCCGACGAAGCGCAACACGTCAAAAATCGCCGTTCCCAAAACGCCCGAAGCCTCCGCACGCTCCACGCCAAAGGACGTTTCGCCCTCACCGGAACTCCCGTGGAAAATGACCTCGACGACCTGCGCTCTCTCTTCGCCTTCCTCATGCCAGGCTACCTCCCTAACGCTCCAAGCAACGACCGGGTCGGCACCGAACAACGCCGTTGGCGCGATCAACGAGATTGCGAAAAGGTCGCCCCTTACATCTTGCGCCGCGCCAAACGAGCTGTCGCACCAGAATTACCCGAAAAAATTGAGCAAACCGTGTTCGTGGAACTCGAAGATGCCCAAAAAACACTTTACGACGGCTGGCGTGACCGCGCACGCAGCGAGATTTTTGAAATGGAAATGAGCGGTTCCTCGGACGGACGTCTGCGCACCGCAGCTTTCACCCACCTCTTGCGCCTAAGGCAAATTTGTGCCGAACCCCGTATCCTCGCCCCGGAATTAACACCGGCAGACTCCGCGAAATTGCGTGCCCTGCGCGAAATCCTCGATGAAGCTGCCGACGGTGCTCACCGCACTCTCGTCTTTTCCCAATTCGTCGAAGTCCTCCGCCACCTCCGCGATGACCTCGACGCCGCCGGTGTCCCGTCTTGCTACATGGACGGTTCTACCCGAGACCGCCAGGCAGAATGCGACCGCTTCAACTCCTCTTCCGTCCCCGTCTTCCTCATCTCGCTCAAAACCGGCGGCACCGGCTTAAACCTCACCGGCGCCGACACCGTCGTCCACTTCGACCCGTGGTGGAACCCGGCCGTCGAGGCACAAGCGTCCGACCGCGCCCACCGCATTGGACAAAAACGCGTGGTGACAATTTTGAAACTCATCGCCGCCTCCACCGTCGAAGAACGCGTCCTCGAATTGCAACACAAGAAAGCCGCTCTCTTGCGCGACCTCTTCTCCGAAAGCGACGCTGCCATTGCGAAAATTTCTATCGCCGATCTGAAAAACCTCTTCGAGTGAGCACCCGCCCGCACACTTGCCGCCACACAGATACCCTTGGCTTACTGCTTATCACGCCGGAAGTTCCGAAAATTCGCTAATGGACTCGACCTGCGCCGACGGGTCAACGCGCTTCACCATGCCCTTAAACACGGCTCCGGGACCACATTCGTAAAACTCGCGGCATCCGAGTGCAAGCGCCCCACGCAAACAATCTTCCCATAACACCGTCGAAGACACCTGACGCGCTAACGCCGCCTTCATTTCGGCGGGAGTGCGAACTTCCAGCCCGGTCGTGTTTGTGAAAACGCGATAACGGGGCGGATTGAAATCAACCAACTTCAGAAACCGTTCAAACGACTCTCTCGCCGACTCCATCAACCGGCTGTGATACGCCCCTGCTACGACGAGCGGCTTTACGAGTTTGAACGACCCGTAGTTCTTGGCATTCGCCGCCGCCGCATTCACGCGATCAAAATCGCCCGAAATAACGATTTGCCCGGGACAATTCCGGTTCGCCACATCAATGTCATACGCAGCGCAAAGTTTTTCCACTTCTTCGAGCGTCCCTCCGACGACTGCCGCCATTCCGCCCTTGGTTTCCTCGCACGCTTTTTGCATGAAACGCCCGCGCGCGGCGACAACTCTAAGCCCCAATTCAAAACTCCACACGCCGGCGACAGCATACGCCGTTAGCTCGCCTATGCTCAAACCGAGCACCGCCTCCACCCCATCCAACTTGTCGGCCGCACGAAGCGCCTCCACCACGGCGTAACCATGCACATAAAGCGCTGGCTGGCAGATGCTTGTCTGCGTGAGGAGTTCCTCTGGTCCCTCAAAACAAATTTTTCTAAGTTCAATCCCCAAGTAACCTTCCGCTTCATTGTAAACACGGCGCGCCGCGCGGGAATTGTCGTAAAGCGACTTTCCCATGCCGACTTTTTGAACTCCTTGCCCAGAAAAAAGTAATGCTTTCATGCGTTTTCGACGCAATTCACGCCAAAAAACAACACCGTTGGCAACACCGAAATTCTCTTCGTCGCCTGAACGCCTATTTCACTTCTTCTCCGGCAAAAAGTGTGCGCACATCGAAGGCAGACACCCGCGTCAACCGGTGCACGACGCGGTGCGCGCCTGCGGCGACTAACACTGGTTCGGGATTGGTCGTGGCAACTGCCACCACCTTGAACCCTCCCGCAAGCGCCGCCTTCACTCCCACAACGGCGTCTTCAAACACAACCCCGCACCCCGGCTCACAACCGACGCTGGCAGCCGCCTTCAAAAACACCTCCGGCGCGGGCTTCCCCTCGCGAACATCCTCGCTTGTCACGATGCCTGAAAAAAGACCGTCAAGGCGTAACAGCTTGATGCCCAAATCGATATTTGCGCGATGAGTCGAAGAGCCGACGGCACTGGGAATGTTCTCTTGCCGCAGACCTTCCAATAATTCGCGCACGCCGGGCAACGGCTCCAGCCCAAATTCGCTCACTATTTCGCGGTAAAGCTGTTCTTTGCGCGCCCCAAGGCGAACGATTTCAGGGTAATTTTCCCCAGACGTCCAACCAAGGATATGCGGAATAATATACTCATTTTTGCGCCCGAACCCGCGCTTGAAACTCCCTTCTGCCAACGGCAGATTTTCTTCGGAAGCAAGCAGTTGCCAACTGCGCTCGTGTGCGGCGGACGAATCGACAACGACCCCGTCCCAGTCAAAAATTGCAGCAAAGGATTTACTCATCTGTTAAAAAGTTGATAGAAAGCTCCCGGTCACATTTACCACGCTCATAACTCTAAATTCACCACAACCGGAAAATGATCACTCGGGAAAATTCCGTTGGGGCGTTCCACCACTATCGCCGCCTTGCCCACGCGAGCCTTGGTGCCGCGAGCAGGTCTCACCAAAATCCAATCGATGCGCCGCCCCTTCTTAACCGGTTCAAGAAATGAGTTAAACGTGTTGAAATCAGCATTTTTCCGAACCCGCGCTTGCACCCAAGTGTCCACAAATCCGCCTTCCAACAAAGTCTCGTAAGGCTTGCATCCCGCGCCTGCCACCGCGTTGAAGTCGCCGGTCAACACCACCGGAATCGCCGCGTCCAATCGTCCCGCACGGGCGACCACCAGCTTCGCTGACTTTTCCCGCGCCGCCGCTACGAGGTGATCAAAATGCGTATTCCAAAAATAAAACTCCCGCCCCGTTTCTTTGTCCTTCAGCCGCACGCCCGTCACCATGCGCCGATTCCGATTACCCCATGAGGTCGATCCTGCGATCTCGGGCGTATCCGAGAGCCAGAAATGCTCCTGCGAGAGCTGCGCAAACCGCTTCGTCTTGAAGAACACCGCCATTTGTTCGCCCCTTCCGCCACGATCACGCCCAATCCCAACTCGCGTGTAATCAGGAAAATCCGCCGAAATATCGTTCAATTGACGCAGCACGCCCTCCTGCGTCCCAATCACATCCGCATCAATCTTTTTCAAAACTTCCCGCACCGCCCCCCTGCGATTTTTCCACGCATTCACCCCAGAATCCATTGGCACGCGCAGGTTAAATGACACCGCCCTTAACTGGATCACCGGCGGAACTTTCTCTTTGGCAGCTTCCCCGCGAAGCACCATTCCCGCACAAAAAATACAGAACACAAAAAGCTGAAAACAAGATTTCATTACCCCAGAACACGCCTTACCCCTTCCTTTTCAAGCCTAAACACCGCCTGACACGGGCGATAAATAAATTTTGGTTTTTGCGGAACCCGCTACGCGAACGCTTGTCCTCCCCTGCTCTCCAACATCGTCTTTCTTCCATGCAAATCAAACGACGCTCATTCCTATCACTGCTGCCGGTGGCGATCGCCACCGCGTTTCTGCCAAGCGGCTATGTCAACGCCGCACCAGAGCCTACGAAAAATTCAGGCCGACACGAACAATTCAACGCAGAAGCCCAAAAAGGGGGCTATGATGTGCTCTTCCTCGGCGATTCGCTCACCGAAGGCTGGGATCTCGGCTCCCCCCACGGCGGCAAAGAGGTTTGGGAAAAATATATCGCCCCTTTCAAAGCCGCACGATTCGGCATCGGTGGCGAAAAATCTACACACCTCCTCTGGCGCGTCCAGAACGGTAACCTCGGCGGAACCGCCGACCCTAAACTCATCGTCATCCTCATCGGCACAAACGACAATTGGCCAACCCGCCGCAACAAACCAAACGCTGTCCGCACCGCCTCGAATATCCGCGCCCTCGTCGGTGCCATTCAAAAGCGCAAACCTAACGCCAAAATCCTCCTGCTCGGTCTCCTCCCCGCATACAAGGACCCCGGAGCACCTTGGCGCAAAAACAATATCAAAACCAACGAAATTATCAAGGGCTACGCCAATAATAAGGACATCTTCTTTTTTGATTTCTCCAAAAAATTAACGACCAGCGACGGCAAGTTGCGCGGGCACTCAGGGCAGGGAGACGATTTTTACCACAAAGACGAAATTCATTTGCGCGCCCCCGGCTACGAAGCCTACGCCAAAGCCGTCGCTCCTGAAATCAAACGCATCCTCGCCCTCAAAAAATAACGTGCCACCACGCACTTTGTCTGACCAATTTCCGAGTCACCGGAAAACCGAAAAACACAGCTAACAGCAAACCAGTAAATACAACACAACAACAACACACACTCATCGCAGTAAGTAACATGAAAAAACTAACTATCACAGCGTTCCTCGCCGCCGCAGTCGTCCTTGGGGGCATCGCTACCGACACTTCAGTCGTCACCACCGCACAGGGAGCACCGGCAGCCGAGAAAAAAATCTCGGCAATCACCATAAAAGCCCGCGAGACTAAAGCGAGCTACGAGGCGTATCGCGCCCGCAAAAAAGGTTATGGCAACCTCAACAAACGTTGGTTCCAATACATCGCCGAAGCGAAAACCGCCATTCCGCCCATCATTGCCCAGATCGACGTCGTCGGTAAAGAAGACCTCGGTGCCGCCATGCACGCCGCGTGGGTCTATGACGAACTCCTTGATAAAGGCGAAGAACCAGTCAAAGGTGCCGATGTCAGCAAAATCCTCGAAAAGTATGACTTCAACCGTTTCGTGGCTAAACACGCCACCGAAAAAGAGTTGAATGCCGTCTCTGCGAAGAAAACAAAACAGTATCTCGGCGCGTTCAAAGCCGCCGCAGACCGTCTCGGCGAAGATAGCGTTTGGGAAAAAGCCCAAGAACGTGCCAAAAGTGCCGAGTAACAAATAGTATCTGGATGGAATCGTTAAACCATCCCGTATTGAAAAAACGCTGCTCCCCTAAAAAACGGAGCGGCGTTTTTTTGCTTTTTCCGCTTTTCCAAAAGAAGCACTTCCCAACATAGATCGCCAACTTTTCCGCTTGCCCTACGGGGCGAACGCTCCCACTTGTCCGACCATGCAACGCCGCGTTTTTATCCAGAGCCTCCCGCTCGCGCTCTCCGCTGCGATGGTGCCGTCGTTGACCGCGCAGATAACGCCACCTCCCCGAATCTTAAACGCAAAAAGACGCCGCCTCACATCCGAGAAAACTTCGCCCGTGCCGCCGCAGGAAGCACGGGTGTTGTTGGGTATTGATACGCTTGCAGAAGAAGGCTTTGCAAAAATTCGGGGCAAACGTGTCGGACTGTTGACTCACCCCGCCGGCGTCAACAGGTTCGGCGAGAAAACAATTGATGTTTTACGCCGCGCCCCGGGCGTGCGCCTCGCAAAACTTTTTGGTCCCGAACACGGAATCGACGGCAAGGCCGCCGCCGACGTCCCCTTGCAAAACACAACAGACCTCCGCACCGGATTGCCCGTTTTTTCACTCTACGGAAAAACCCGACGCCCCACGGCAGAAATGCTCGCCGGTCTCGATGTCATGCTCATCGATCTCCAAGACATCGGCTCACGTTCCTACACTTATGTTAGCTGCATGAAATACGCCCTCGAAAGCTGTTTCGACGCCGGTGTGAAAGTGATGGTGCTCGACCGCCCGAACCCGCTCGGGGGGCTGAAAGTGGACGGTCCGGGTCTCGACAAAAAATGGATAAGTTACGTCGGTCCATTCCAAGTCCCTTACGTCCACGGATTGACAATCGGCGAACTCGCCCTCGCCGCAACACGCACACCGGGCTGGCTCAAATTAAGCAACACCGCGCATAAAAACGGAATACTCGAAGTAATCAAAATGCGCGGCTGGCACCGCGAAATGCGTTGGATTGACACCGGGTTGCGTTGGATACCCACCTCGCCCCGCATCCCGCACATAGAC
The DNA here is from genome assembly GCA_031269335.1 of Puniceicoccales bacterium. Classification (GTDB taxonomy): domain Bacteria; phylum Verrucomicrobiota; class Verrucomicrobiia; order Opitutales; family UBA953; genus CALNBE01. Next base: position 31,696 of record JAISZI010000050.1, on the reverse strand, counting down.
TCCGCCGAAGGTTACCCCATGACCGGTCTCGGCTGCCAACTCGACGATTTCTCCCACGGCTCAAACACTTGGTATCCTTTTCGCCTAATCCGCTTTGCAGGTAAAAAACCCGAAGAAGTCGAACGCGCCCTGCGCGCCAAAAAGATCCGCGGCCTCGGTCTCGGTATCGTCACCCTGCGCGACGGCACCCGCGGCGTCTATCTCTCCATCACAAACTGGAACACTATCCGCCTCACTGAATTGAATTTTTATATGATGCAACTTTCTTGCCTCTGGAATAAAAAAAATCCATTTTCCGCATTAACTCCCGCGAGGCGCGATCTCTTTAACAAGCACACCGGCTGTGAATCTTTTTTTCAAGACCTATGCAAACGCGGCGCAAAAGCCGACATTTCAACCTGGACTTCCCGCTGGGCACGCGAAGCACTCCAATTCCAAAATTGGTCGCGCCGCCATTGGCTCTACACCTAACTTCTTTTTCGCAATGCAACTAAAACCACGACAACTACTTACAAAACATCCGTGCCGGACACGATTTTCAGTCGTCTCCGCCCTCTCCGCCGGCGTGCTCTTCCTTTTCGCCGCCGTTGCCGCGCACGCCGCCAATGTCCCCGAACCGGTCCCGAAAGACAATCCGGGCTGGCAATTCGCTTTCCGGCAAAACAACAACCTCGCCAAAGAAGGCGGCTACGACGTCCTCTTCCTCGGCGACACCCTCACGCACGCGTGGACATTCCCAGCGGGCGGCGCGCCCATCTGGGAAGCGCAACTTGCTCCTCTCAAAGCAGTTAACTTTGGCATTTCCAGCGACCGCATTGAAAACGTCCTCTACCGCATCCAAAACGGGCACCTTGACGGGAAGGGCGACCCCAAAGTCATCGTCCTCGCCATAGGCGCCATGGAAAACAATAACCCCTACGGCGGTGTTCCGCCAGCCACCGTAGCCGCCGGTATCAAAGCCATCATTCAAGAAATCAAATCCCGTAAACCAGCGGTGAAAATAATCTTGATGGCAATTTTTCCCCGAGGAAAAACCGCAACAGACCTGCGGCGTAAGAAAAACGACGAAATCAACGCCCTTATCACTGTATTCGCCGATAATAAAACCGTCTTCTTCAAAAACATTAACGAATCGCTCCTTAATAAAAACGGCTCTCAACGAGACGACATTTTCTACGAAGACGGACTTTACTTGCGCCAAAGCGGCTATAAAATATGGGCGGACGCCATAATCCCAGACATTAAAAAACATCTGCCTGACCCAAAATAGTCGCCTCGGCAGCGAAATTGTTTCCGTGCTCGTTGTTTTCTCCATCGCGCTTGTTTCAAGCGGAGGAGGGTGTCGCCGCTCTTGCAAACGAGAATTGAACCAATTGCCCAAACGCCTGTCTTGATGCTCTTCACTCAATCTTACAGCAAACCAATCTTTTTTAGCCGTGTTTCGTAGTTTCATCACTTCTTTGATATTATCCGCAGCGGTGGCAAGTGCCGCCGCCGCGCCGGTTGCGGAAACACCGGTTGCGTCAGCGACAAAACTGTTGCGATTCCCCGATATCCACGGGGACTTCGTTGCTTTTTGTCATGGCGGCGACATCTGGAAGGCACCCGCAAAGGGCGGCAGTGCCATTCGCCTCACAGCGCACCCCGGGCAGGAGATATTCCCGCGATTTTCACCCGACGGAAAATGGATAGCTTTCACGGGGCAATACGACGGCGACGAGCAAGTTTATGTGATTCCGGCGGAGGGAGGAACGCCGCGGCAGCTGACATTTTACCCCTCCGGAGCGGCGATGTCGCCATTAGGCGGCTCCGACAACCTCGTCTATGGTTGGACGCCCGACGGTAAAAACATCCTTTTCCGTTCGCTGCGCGATTCCAATTCTGTGACGGAACGCGGCACGCTCTACACCGTGCCTTTTTCGGGCGGACTCCCGAAAAAAGTCGGTCCCCATCACGCCGGCGCGGGCGAATTTTCGCCGGACGGGACGAAATTAGTCTATTCGCCGCATTTCCGCGATTTTCGGGCATGGAAACGTTACCAAGGCGGCATGACCCAATACTTGACCATTTTTGACCTGAAAACGAAGACCACCAAGCGCCTCGACAACAACCGCCGCTCAGAACGCGACCCGGTGTGGATCGGCGACAAAATCTATTTCGCTTCCGACCGCACAGGCACGCTGAACCTTTTTTCCTACGACACCAAGACCGGACAAATTGCGCAACTTACCCACGAACGCCTGTGGGACGTCCGTTGGGCATCGGGCGACGGCGCCGGACGCATCGTCTTCGAGTTGGCGGGTGAGCTTGTCATCTTCGACACACGGGCGACTAACGAGGCGACGCGTTTCACCAAAATCGCCGTTCGCGTCCCTCATGACGGCCTCGCGATTCGCCCGACTCACATTAACGTATCGAGGCGCATCGAAGATTTCGCCGCTGGTCCGGGTTCCGGGCGCGTCGCCGTCGCCGCCCGCGGTGATTTGTTTTCCGTGCCCGTGAGCAAGGGCTACGTGCGCAATTTCACGAATTCGAGCGACGCCCACGAACGCCGTCCAGTTTGGACGCGTGATGGCAAAAACATCGTCTTCATTTCGGATAAATCGGGCGAAGAGCAAATTTGGATTCAAGACGCCAAAGGCGAAAACGCCCCCGTCCAGCTCACCAAAAAATTTAACCGCCAACTCAACGACCTTCAGCTTTCCCCCTGCGGACGATTTATTTCCGTGACTGATGTCGGGGCAAATCTCTGGATCGTCCCTCTCATCGACTCGCCCGCCGGCAAAGGTAAAAACGACAAAAGCACCGGCGTGCGTTTCAAACGCGGCGAACCCGTCCGCATCTACAAAGCGCGCAGCGGATACGCATCAGCCGGACGTTTCTCCCCTTGTGGATACTACCTCGCTTACAGTGAATCTGATGTGCAGGGTTTTTCGCGCCTCTATGTCCACGAGATAACCACCCGCAAAACTCGCCCGGTTTCACCCGCGCTCTTCGACTCCAGTTCGCCCGTGTGGGACCCTTCCGGAAAATACCTCTGGTTTCTCTCCCGCCGCGAGTTCGCCCCGCAACACAGCAGCGTGGAATGGAATTTCGCCGGAAATCGCAATACCGGTATCTTCGCCATTCTCTTGAACAAAAGCGTGCCGAATCCCTTTGCACCAGAATTTGACGACGGTCCCACCGCTCTCGCCGACAATAAGAAAAGCGTCGCCAAAAAAGAACCCGCCTCCGCTGCCGCCAAAGACAAGAAACCAGCCGCCGGGAAGGCTCCTGTTGCCAAAAAAGCATCTCCCGCAGCGAGCCGCCCCCGCACCTCCATAGATTGGGACGGTATCGAATCCCGCGTCGTCCGCCTCCCCGTTTCCTCCGAGAACTACGGCTCTCTCTCCGCCGGTGATAAATACATTTACTATGTCAACTATTCCGCCGGTTATTATGGCCGCGAATCCGAACGTGCGCCTAACCTGATGTGCTACAACGTGAAGGAACGCAAAGAGCAGAGGCTTCTCTCCGGCGTCGGCGGTTATTCCCTCGCGCCAGACTTCTCGCACCTCGTTTTTTCCAGCGACGGCGGTCTCAAAAGTGTTGAACCGCGGCCGGGCGCCCCCGTCACAACCGTCAAAACCGAAAGCATGGCGGCGGATAGCATCCCCGCCGTCGAGTGGAACGAAATGTTCACCGAAGCATGGCGCAAATTCCGCGATTTCTTTTATGTGCGAAACCTCCACGGCAATGATTGGGAAGCGATTGGGAAACGCTATCGCAGCCTCCTCCCGCACGTCACGCATCGCGCCGACCTGAGCTACGTCCTTGTCGAAATGCTTGGCGAACTCAGCGTCAGCCACGCCTACGTCCAGGGCGGCGAATACGTTCACCCGAAACGCCCCGTTACCGGTCTGCTCGGCTGCCGGTTTGAACTCGATCCTAAGAATAATCGTTACGTCATCGCCCAAATCTACTCCGGTCAGAATCAGGAACCGCGTTACCGCGCCCCCCTTACCGAACCCGGTGTTGATGCCCGCCTCGGCGATTACGTCCTCGCCATTGACGGTCAACCGCTCACCGGCAACGACAACCCCTACCGCCTCCTCCGGCACCGCACCGACCCCATCACCCTCACGCTCAATAACAAACCAACGGCGGAAGGCGCACGCAAAGTCACTTGCCTCCCCCTCACCAGCGAACGAAATCTCCGTTACCTCGACTTCGTTCTGGATCGCCACGCCCGCGTTACCAAAGCCACCGGCGGACGAGTCGGTTACCTCCACATTCCAGATATGGGCGCAGCCGGAGCCTACGAATTCATAAAATGGTATTATCCCCAACTCCGTAAAGAAGGCCTCATCATAGACGTCCGAAGCAACGGCGGCGGCAACATTTCCCAATGGATCATCATGCGCCTCAACCAAAAACTCCTCGGCACACGCTTCGGCGGTCCCGGAGAAATACCCGGTGCCTACCCCAACCTCGCCCGACACGGCCACCAAGTCTGCCTCATTAACGAAAACTCCGGAAGCGACGGCGACATCTTCCCCTGGTATTTCCGCGCAGCAGGCATCGGTCCTCTTATCGGCAAACGCACGTGGGGCGGCGTCGTCGGCATTTCCGGCGTCGGTCCCCTCCTTGACGGTGGTCGAGTAACCGTCCCCTTGCGCGGCACAAACGACGTCAAAGGACGTTGGATAATTGAAGGACACGGCGTCGATCCCGACATCGAAATCGAAAACGATCCCAAATCCACCGCCGCCGGACGCGACCTCCAACTCGAACGCGGCATCGTAGAAGTCCTCAAACGCATGAAAGCCGCCCCCAAAAAATGGCCTGCCAAGCCCGCCGACCCCGTGAAAAAGAAATGAGATGGCGGTAGAACCGGACAAATTTCAACCACGCTCACCTTTCATGGAAAACGAAGCTGCACCACCGATAAATTTTCCTTCACAGGCGTTCCCCAAAGGACCACCCCTCTTTATGTTCTTCAACGCCTACGAGATCAAACCCTGTGGAGCCAATGCGTCTGGAGGCAATAAGTTGGTTAGGTTCGCTTTTGTTGATCAAAACACCTGCGGTGATGTCTTTCAGGTTTGCATCCCCCTTGACGTTCTCAGGGGGGTCAGGGAGGAACATGCCGATTACTTCCGGTCATTGGAGGATCAGGAGGTTGCTTCCAATCTCGTTATTCCTAAAACCGCTCACCTATTGAATCCAGTCCTGATAAACAGGCTTACTTTTGCCCATTTTGGCGGCAATCACGGAGAGATCGGTTTCCAATCCACCATTATTCAAGACCTCGCAAAAAGGCGTGATGTGGAAACGAAATTTCCGATTATCCAAGTCGCGTTACTCCACGCAGATATTCCGCTTTACAATCTGGTCTGCCTCGATCTAATGGCGGACTACAAAACTAAAGAAAGCACCACTAATGGCTAACGCAGCAATAAGTATCGAGTCCGGAATAGTTGCTCCCCTTACAGCAATAAGCGTTGGATGCGAAACATCGGAACGCCGCGTAAGGGGCGTAGGGGAAGCCGTTTCCGATGAATCCATTGGTGAAAATGCTAACAGCATCACCCGTTGGACGGACGAACTTGAAGTCGAGTTTGATGACTTGGCTAAGAAAAACGCACTCCAAACATTGACTAAAATCGAGCAGGAAAGGTTCGATTTTTTGGAGTCGAAACGCGGACACTTCAACATGTCCATTGAGGAAAGACTTTCCTCAATAAAGCGGGCGAGTATCCAACGCCAATTGCTCCAAGATTTAAGAAAATATGAGCAGTTCTTCGACCCCGCGTATCGTAAGAAAGCACACGCCTGACAAGCGACTTACCGAGAGCACCTATCGGAGTGCATTTGACGCCTTGATGAAAGACTTCGGGATGCGTTGTGCGTATTCTCTTGTTCACGTCGAAGCGTGCGGGGGGCGAGTCTGCATGGAAATTGACCACCACAATCCCAAATTGGAAGGAGATGCACGGCACGATTACAATAACCTCTTTCCTGCAACGCGCCACTGTAACCACGCCAAAAGCAATAAATGGCCTTCCTCCGAAGATCGGGACAAAGGTATTCGTTTTCTAAATCCTTGCGAAGAAGGCGATTACAATGTTCAGATTTTTGAGAAGGAGGACGGCAAGTTGGTCGGAACCACAGTGGCGGCACGCTACCATATAGCCGAACTTAACTTGAACGCCGATGACTTGGTCAGGGATCGGCTTTTCAGAAAGGACATCCGTCAGCTAATCACGAAATTACACATCTCCGATCCTGATTTGCTCTCAGCGATGCGGCGGGTAATTCACACCTCTATTCCGCCTATTGATCCGCCGCCTGATTGTGGAGGAACTTGAATTGTTGCTGTCGGGCGGGGGTAGTTGGTTGTTTTTTGTTAATAATGCGGCGGTTTTTCGTTTTCCCGTGATTGGTTGTCGATGAACGGGGTATCGTTGGGGCGGCTGTCTTGTTGTGCGGTGGCGAGGCGTTGGATTTCGCGGCGCAATTCGTCTATTTGCCGGAAGTGGGCGAGCATGGCGCGGTCTTGTTCTTCGACGTGTTTTTCTAAAAACGTTACTTTAATTTCTAACTCAAGCACGCGTTCGGCAAGAGCGTCGGAAGGTAAGGCGGGCATGGCTGTTTTTAGGTTTTAGTTAGAGTTTTTCTAACCATTCCGCGATGACGCTTGTGACCGTTTCGAGTTGTGTTTGAGAGAGGTCGGGGAACACGGGGATGCTGATTACCTCGCCGCCCAGTTTGTGTGCGGCGCGGATTGTTTTATCGCCGCCGCGAACGGTGTTTTTGAAGCATTCCTGTTGGTCGAGTGAGAGCGGGTAGTAGATGTCGTTCCCGATACCGTTTGCGTTGAGGTGCGCCCGCAGGGAATCGCGCTGTCCGGTGCCTATTACTCGCAAGGTGAATTGATTCCAGATGCCTTCGCCGGAGAAATCCACTGGCAGGAGGAGCACGGCGTCGTCGGGGGCGTCGGCGGTGTTGTCGGCTACGTGCGGGAGTCCTCCGAGGGTTTTGCGGTAAAAGGAGGCGTTGGCTGTGCGGCGGCGGTTGTAGGATTCGAGATGGGGCAGTTTTACGCTGATCAGGGCGGATTGGAGGGGGTCCATGCGAAAATTGCCGCCGATAAAGGGGTGGTAGTATTTGGGCGACATGCCGTGAACGCGCAGGATGCGGGCACGTTCCGCGAGCGCGGTGTCGTTTGTGACGAGGAGACCGGAGTCTCCGAAACCGCCGAGGTTTTTACTTGGGAAAAAACTGAATGCGCCGAAGTTGCCGAAACTTCCGACGGGGTTTCCGCGCCATTTCGCGCCGATTGCTTGAGCGCAGTCTTCGACAATGCTCAGGTTGTGCTGGTTGGCGAAACGTCCTAATGCGTCCATGTCCGCCGCTTGTCCGAAAAGGTGCACGGGGATAATGGCGCGGGTGCGCGGCGAGACCTTGGCGGCGGCATCTTCGAGGGAGATGTTAAAGGTATGCGGGTCGATATCTACGAATACAGGCGTGAGTCCGGCGCGGACGACGCAGCCGGCGGTGGCGAAAAAGGTGAATGCCGGGACGAGCACTTCGTCGCCTTCCTTTAAGTCGAGAGCCATCAAGGCGAGCAAAATAGCGTCGGTGCCGCTGGAGACACCTATTGCGTGTTTTACGGCGCAGAGGGCGGCGGTGTCTTTTTCGAGTTTTTCCAGCTCCGGTCCCATGATGTAGCAACAGGAACGGATCACGCGCCGGAATGCTTCGGTTAGTTCGGTTTCGATTTCGCCATTTTGCACGGACAAATCAAGAAGCGGGACTCTGATCATGGATGCGTCTGATAGGGCATGGCGTTTGTTCGGGCGAGTCTCAAATGCGTGCCGGATTTTTATTCCCAATATCCGCCGGTCGGACAACCTCGCTGCGTTATGCCATACAAGTCTCTTTCCGAAAACGATGCCGGTGCGGACATTCCTGATGCCGACAATGGGGAACACCGCCGTAAGATGCAAAAGCTCCAGGCGGAAATGCAGGAAAAAATCCAGTCCGCCACCGAGAAACGCGATCTTGTGATTGTCCACACGGGCAACGGAAAGGGTAAAAGTACCGCAGCGTTTGGTATGCTTGCCCGTAACATTGGGCATCGCCGCCGGAGTGTCGTCGTTCAATTCGTCAAGGCGGGCGATACGGCTGTCCGCAATGCTCTCGCTGGCGATTTCCTCGAATGGCATTGCGCCGGAGGGGGGTTCACTTGGGACACGCAGGACAAGTCCGGCGATATCGCTATCGCCCGCGAAGGCTGGGCGACTGCCCTGCGCGCGTTGCGCGACCCAGCGACGCAGTTCGTCGTTCTGGACGAGTTAAACATTGTTCTGCAATGCGGTTATTTGACTGCGGCGGAAGTGATTGCCGGATTGCAGACGCGTGCGCCGGGCAAGCACGTGGTCATTACGGGACGTGGTGCGCCGCCGGAACTTATTGATTTTGCCGATCTTGTGACTGAGATGCGCGAGATAAAACATCCCTTCGCCGTCGGTGTCCGCGCCCAGTGCGGCGTGGAATTTTAATCGCAATCCGCGGTTGTCTCGTAAAAACGCCGGTTTCCCGCCTACGGGCGGGGAGGTGTTTTAGCGCGAAGTTTCTGCGGGTGTTGGGTGCGCCAAATGTCGATGGAAGCAGGGGCGGGTGTTTTTTTCGCTGCCGCCCGCAGGGAAGCGAGGTCGGTGATGGCGGTCGTTCCCCATGCAAGAATGACGTCGTTGTCTTGCACGCCATAGTTGGAAAGCAGGGTACTTTGGGTCGCATTGGCGACGACCAACACGCCCTTATCTTCCATGAGACCAGCGGCAGAGCGGTCGGTCAGGTTTGTGATGGATCTTACTTTTGCGCCGTGGAAATCTTCGTTTGTGACGGATACAGCAGGGGAAACAACGCCTTTGACAGTGGGAAATTTCACACGGGGCGCGAGAGCGCGGAGATGCGGCAAGGTGACGCCGAAGTCGTTCATCGAGAAATTGTTGAATCCAATTTTCAAGGCAGGCGAATCGTCTGTCACGCGAAAATCTCCTTTTTTCGGAGCACGAAACAGAGCGTCGGCGGCGATGGAATGTTTGTCCTGCTTGCTGTGCTTTTGGAGTTCCTTCGCGGGCGTTACTTCGCGTGCTTTGGGGACATGCAGGAAGTTGTAATCCAATTCTTTTCCCCACTTTGGAATTTGCATTCCGCCTCTGGGCATGTAGGAGAGGAAAAAGATGTTTTTCCGCACAATATCGTCGCTGTTCACGAACCATGCGTGGGGATGGAAACCGTTGTTAATGGTGACATTATTTTCCACCGTTCGGCGGTAGCCTTCGCGGAGTTTAATGCCGCCGCCGAGGCAGAGGTTGTTGGTGATGATGTAGTTGCTGGAGCCATCGTCCAAATCGATGTCCCAGCCGTGGTCGCAACGCCAGCGATTGTGGTGGAGGCTTGTCGGCTCAATCGCGTCCCAGAAGGGCAGGGTGGGGTCTTTGGCGACGAGGCGGTTGGTGGTTTTGTTGCCGTCGGGATACCAGAAACGGTCGCGTCCCCATGAATTAAAGGAGCCGTGGTCGCCTGTCTCGCGCACGGTGTCGAAAACGTCGGAGTGCTCTATGCGGTGCCCGCCCCAAGTGCCGCTGCCGATGTTGATGCCGGCGCGGGGGACGTTTGCGACGGTGCAATGCGTGACGCGGATGCGTTGCGAGAGGTCTATGTCGATGGCGGCAGATTGTTTTTCGATGCGCCCGATGCGGGTGAAAAGGCATTCTTCGACATGGCAATCGGCGGGAAAGTTATCGCCCTTGGGACCGAGAGCCTTGTCCATTTCTTCAAAACGCTGCGTCTTGCTGTAATGAAAGAGCGGCGAGCGGGCGGCGGCAGGGTCACCGACAAACGCGACGCCGTTTGCGCCTATGTCGTGGAAGTAGCTGCCGTAGATAGAGACGCGGCTGTTCCGGTTGTTCACGAAAACGGCATTGCCGCCAAGCGTGTCGAAGGTCGCATTAATGATGGCGCAATCTTCGGTGTTCTTGAAAAAAACTGCGCCCCCGCGATATACACACCAATCGCTTCGTTGGAGCGGTTCGCGTTTTTTTATGAATGTTCGCAGGCTGTGCTTGAACACTATTCCTATTAAGGAAATTCCGCGCACACGGCGTTCTTTCGTTCCTTCGAGGCGCACGATTGTTTCTAATTGGGGGACGACGACGGAGGCGGTCGCGAGGTCAACGTCTTTTGGGGGAAAGAAATAAAGCGTTTTCGCGGCCGCATCAAAAAACCATTCGCCGGGGGCGTCGAGTTCCTCAAAAACGCCTTCAACAAAGCGGATGTCTTTGTGCGGACCGTATTCGGGGCGGTTATTGCCCCAGCCACCCTGAAGTTGGAGGTCTCCGTCGGCGGATTTGCCCGTGATTTCATAGTGCATGTCGCCCCAGTGCCCACGGTGGAGGGCGTGCACGAAGCCGCCTTTCGGATTTTTCCACTGCGCGACGCGTTTGCGCGAAGTGGCATCGGCGGATGTGCCGTTGAGGTAACGTGCTTTGGGATCGTAATTTGGGAAACGGGCAAGCACTTGCAGGCGGTCATTCACGAAAAGTTGGTCAAACGGGCTTACGTTCGCAGGCACGGTGGCTTGAAAAACCCCCGGACGATCAGGCGACGCCTCCCACCGAAGACGCAACGGGCGACCTCCACTGAAAACTACGGGCGCACCAGCGGCATCAGCCTCCCATTTTACCGCGTGGGCATTGTCGCCGGAAAACTCCAGCGTTCGATAAAAATAGTAGTTCCCGCCAAGCAGCACTACTCGCTGAACTGCGGTCTTTTCGCCGATGCGGCGTTGCGCGGCAGAGATAGAACACGGGTTGTCCCGCGTCCCCGCCGCGTCATCTTTCCCGTCTGGCGAGACGTATAAATCCGCCTTCGTGTCAGAAGGGGCAGCGTTAACCCCGCTAAAAAAACCGGGCACGGCGGTGGCGGTCAAAAAAGCGAAGGCGATACACAAAGGGCGTGAGAAGCGGAACATGCGCGGTTAAGACAATTCCACCGCCGAAATTGTTCCCTCGCTCGATAAAAGACAATTCTGGTCACAATATGCCGGCGGTTCGGAAACTGAACCAACCCTGCCCGCAGCGGTCGTGTTGGGGCAAACCGAGGACAATGTGATCCACCAGCTCCATCCCCAGCACCTTCGCCGCATCGCGCATTTGCCGCGTCGAAGCGATATCTGCGCGACTCGGTTCGGGGTCGCCGCTGGGGTGGTTGTGGGTAAGAATCACTCTCGTCGCACCGTGGCGCAACGCGGGTTGAAAAACTTCGCGCGGATGGATTAATGCACTGTCAGCCGTCCCAGAACTCACTTCTACACAACGAATTAGCCTCAACTTCTTGTCCAAACACAGCACCCAGCATTTCTCCACGATAAGCCCCTGGATAATGTCCTGAAAAAAATTAAACACTTCCTGGGGCGTTTCCAACAACGGTGCCGCTTCCTTGCGTTGCTCGCGCACACGCCGTGCTATCTCAAACACCGTCTCAAGCTGAAGTGCCTTGATGCGCCCAATTCCCCTGCGTTCCGCAAAATCGTCCCGCGTCCAATTCACTAATTCCAACAACGAACCAGCGTCGTGCACGAGGCGTTTAGCCACCGACATGACATTCTCCCCCTGCGTTCCAGTGCGCAGCAACATCGCCAACAAATCCTCATCCTTCAAAACCCGCGCTCCCGATTTCTCGAGACGCTCTTGCGGACGCTCATGCACGGGCGTTTCGCGAAGCGGCACCGTCTTCACAACCGGAATACTGCCAGCGGCTCCTTTGCCAATGGCATCGGACGTGTTATCTGCGTTTGTTGGCAAATGACTCATTTTTACTCGCCCCCTTTGAATCTATTATAGGCAAGCTGCGCCAGCCCGTTTTCCGCTTTCCTCTTCTCCCCTTTTCCTTTTGCTCCAGTCCCATGTTGGACATCAAGTTCTTTCGTGAAAACTTCGAGACTGTTAAGACAGCCCTCGCCCGAAAAAAATTTCAAATCGAATGGGACGCTATCCTCGCCCTCGACACCAAACGACGCGCCCTCATCTCCGATGCCGAAAATGCACGTGCATCCCAAAACGCCGCCAATAAGGCAATGGCATCCGCACCCAAAGGCACCCCGGAATTTCTCGCCAAAGTCGCCGAATTGAAAGTCGCATCCGCCCGCGTCAAAGAACTCGAAAAAGCTGCCGCCGAAGCCGACGAACAATGGCACCTCCTTTACCTGACCATCCCCAATACTCCCCACGAAACCGTCCCCGACGGTCGCACAGAAGCCGACAGCCCGCAAGTTTTCGCCTGGGGCGACCCTGTCCAACTCGTCACCCCAGACGCACGCCCCCATTGGGATATCCCGTGGTTTCCTAATCTCGTGGACTTCGAGCGCGGAGCCAGAACCACCGGCGCAGGTTTCCCATTTTACGTAGGCGACATGGCACGCCTCGTCCGTTCCCTCATACAATTCTTCCTCGAAGAAGCCCGCTCCAACGGCTACGAAGAAATCCTCCCCCCCTTCCTTGTCAACCCAGCCAGTGCAACCGCCACCGGTCAACTCCCTGATAAAGAAGGACAAATGTATAACGTCACCGCCGAAAATTTTTACCTGATTCCTACCGCAGAAGTCCCCGTCACCAACTTTTTCCGCGACGAAATTATCCCCGAAGAAAGCCTCCCCCTCAAACGTTGCGCCCACACCCCTTGCTTCCGCCGCGAAGCAGGAAGTTGGGGTTCCCACGTGCGCGGCCTCAATCGCCTTCACCAGTTTGACAAAGTCGAACTCGTCAAATGGGTCCACCCCGCCACCTCCTTCGACGAACTCGAATCCCTCCGCGACGACGCGGCTCGCCTCCTGCAAAAACTTGAACTCCCCTACCGCGTCATCCTCATTTGCGCCGGCGACATCGGATTCCCCCACTCCAAACAATACGACATTGAAGTCTGGGCAGGCGGACAAAAACGTTGGCTCGAAGTCTCCTCCTGTTCCAACTTTACCGACTTTCAAGCACGCCGAGCTGGCATCCGTTACCGCCCCAAAGACGGAGGCAAACCCAACCCCGTCCATACCCTCAACGGCTCCGCCCTCGGTCTCCCACGCGTCCTCGCCGCCATCCTCGAAAACAATATCCAGCCCAACGGCACCGTCCGCATCCCCCCAGCCCTCCGCCGATGGTTCGGCGACGACTCCATCGGTTCCCCCTGTTCCCTCCCCCGATAACTCGCCGGACACGGTGGCTAACACCAAAAGCCCCAAAGGGGCGGCCCCAATGATAGCCCAGGGCAACGCCCTGAGGTTCGGAGGTCATTGAAACACCATAGTGCCTCCAAATGGGCGGCTCCAATTGCGGCATAGAGATGGTGCACCCCGCCCCTTTGGGACTCTTTTTTTTGGTTCCCAAATACCCAGGGCATTGCCCTGGGCTATATTAGAGCCGCCCCTTTGGGGCTTGGGAGACAACGCATCCCCCAAAGGGGGATTAACGTAAATAACCGCCGGTGGAGCGCGAGCACAGCGAGCGCGGAACCAGCGGATCAGCCCCACCCCTACCAGTGCCCCGAAGGGGCACAACTCCAGACCTCGGTTACGCGCCGCTGCCTCGGATTCGCCATCGCCGAGTATCCGTCTCCGCACGCCCTCGGTTGCGCCCCTGCTGCGCTTATGTCGCGCCCCTGCGGGGGAGCACGGCAACGGTTGTTGGTCGCGCCCCTTCGGGGCGCGGGCAGAGAGGGGCACTGTCCGGCAGTTCCGCTACGCTTCACTGCCGGTTATTCACGTTATCCCCCTTCGAGGGAGCGCGAGTGAAACGAGTGCGGATTACGTCATTCCCATTCGGGGGAAGCGTTGCCGGCTTTCACCCCAAAGGGGCGGCCCCAATATAGCCCAGGGCAACGCCCTGGGTATCGGGCAACCCCACACACCCATAGCCCCAACGGGGCGGCTCCAATATAGCCCAGGGCAGTGCCCTGGGAAAGAGGGAGGAAAGAGTGGAGGAGTGGAAAGCCCCAAAGGGGCGGCCCTAATATAGCCCAGGGCAACGCCCTGGGTATTGGACAACCACAAAAATAAAGCCCCAAAGGGGCGGCACCAATCATTTCCCAGGGCAACGCCCTGGGGGAAGGGTGGGGCGCCGACGACGGTACACCCCAATTTACCCGCGCCAACGGCGCATTCTGACGGTAGCCCAGGGCAACGCCCTGGGAAGGAATGGTGCCGCCCCGTTGGGGCTATGGTTTGTGGGGTTGCCCATACCCAGGGCGTTGCCCTGGGCTATATTAGGACCGCCCCTTTGGGGCTTTCCACTCCTCCACTCTTTCCCAGGGCGATGCCCTGGGAAATGCTTGGCGCCGCCCCGTTGGGGCGCGGGTGGGTAGGTGGCGCATCCGCCGGTTCCGCGTTCGCTGTGCTCGCGCTCCACCGGCGGTTATTCACGTTATCCCCCTTTGGAGGATTTGGGGATTTCAATCCCGCACTTCTCTATCTCCACCTCCTATCTCCTATCTCCTATCTCCTTCGGTGTGGCACCCCTGCCTTTTGCGCTTTTCCGAACCGCAGTTTCCGCGTTTCGTTTTCGCATGGCATTTTTTAATGAAAATTACCGCAAGTTGAAGGCGGGTTATCTTTTCCCAGAGATTGCGCGACGCGTGAACGCCTTTTGCGAAGCAAACCCGAAGCGTGCCGAACGGCTCATCCGTTGCGGTATTGGCGATGTCACGGAACCGCTTCCGTCGGCGGTCATTGCCGCCCTCCACCGAGCGGTGGACGAGCAGGCAAACCGCGCCCTTTTTCGCGGATATGGTCCGGAACAGGGTTACCCGTTCCTTCGCGCCGCCATCGCAGAAATTGACTACCGTGCACGGGGAATTGATGTGGCTGACGACGAGATTTTCGTTTCCGACGGGTCAAAGTGCGATTGTGGAAACATTCTCGATATTCTCGGGCACCAGAACTACGTCGGCGTCCCCGATCCCGTTTATCCCGTCTATGTGGACACTAATGTCATGGCGGGACACACGGGAGCGGCGAGCAGCAGCGGTGCATACGAGGGCATTTGTTATCTGACTGGCAATGAGGCAAATGGCTTTGTCCCAGAACCGCCTGCGGCGACGGCTAAACCGCTTGACGTCGCCTATCTTTGTTTCCCGAACAATCCCACGGGTGCCGTCGCCTCGCGAGAACGCCTCCGTGCCTGGGTGGATTACGCGTTGGCCAATGATACTCTGTTACTCTTCGACGCAGCCTACGAAGCTTATGTGCGGGAACCTTCGCTGCCGCGCTCCATTTATGAAATCCACGGCGCGCGCCGTTGCGCCATTGAGTTTCGCAGTTTTTCCAAAAACGGCGGTTTTACCGGTCTGCGTTGTGCTTTTATCGTTATCCCGAAGGAGTTGACCGCCCGCACGGGGGACGGCGGTGCGCGTGTGCCGCTGCACGGTCTTTGGGCGCGGCGCATGAGCACGAAGTTCAACGGCGTGAGCTACATCGTGCAACGTGCCGCCGAGGCTATCTACTCGCCGGAAGGGCGGGCGCAGGTGTCCGCCCTCATCGCGCTTTACATGGAGAACGCTGCCATTTTGCGGCGCGGCGCGGCAGAGGCGGGGTTGCGCGTGTTCGGTGGCGAAAATGCGCCCTATATCTGGGTGGCGACGCCCGCCGGCGTGGGAAGTTGGGAGTTTTTCGACAAGATGTTGCGCGAGGCAAACGTGGTCATCACCCCCGGAAGCGGTTTCGGCGCAGCAGGGGAGGGCTACTTCCGCATATCGGCTTTTAACAGCCGTGAAAACGCCATCGAAGTAGCGCGGCGGCTGTCTGCCCTGCGTTAAACCCGAAAACCGCCTTTGAAAAGGCGCGACTTGCGGAAAGCTGCGGGCATCAGCGAGTTGCGCTCTTCCGCATCTTCCTCGCAATTCACGCCATTCAAAAGCGGTTTTCGGGTTAAAAAAGCGTGCGTGTCGGCGCGGCGATGCCCTCGTCAAGCATTGCCCGCCCGTGGGTCGAGCGCGTCGCGCAACCCGTCGCCAAGGAAGTTCAGCGCGAACAAGGTCGCGGAAAACGCAAGGCTCGGGAAAATCAACAGCCACGGGAATTCTTCCATCACGTCGGCACCTTCTTTGATGAGCAGTCCCCACGAGGTCATCGGTGCCCTTACGCCTAATCCGAGAAAACTCATAAACGCCTCGGTAAGCATGACGGCAGGTGCCGTGAGCGTGGCGTGGACGACTATCACGCCCGCGAGATTGGGGAGCAAATGGCGCATCAAGATGCGTCTGGGCGTTTGCCCGAGGCAGAGTGCCGCTTCTACAAAGGGGCGAGTCTTCAACGAACACGTCTGGGCACGCACAATGCGCGCCATTGAGAGCCACGACACCGCGCCCACAGCCATATAAATCCAGAACAAATCCTGCCCAAAGATTACCGTGAGCAATATGACGAGAAGCGTGAAGGGAAGTGCGCACAACACGTCCACAGCGTGTATCATAAACATTTCCGTCCGCCCGCCCACCCAGCCTGCGGTAAGGCCATAAGCGATGCCGATGAAGGTTGAGACCACGGTGGCGATAAGCGCGATTTGCAGCGAAATTTGCCCGCCTTGGAGGCAACGCACAAGTAAGTCGCGCCCAAGGGTGTCCGTGCCCAACCAATGCGCCGTGCACGGGGGAACGGGACCGAGAACGCGGTTTTGCGTCGCGTAATCCCACGGGAGCACCAGCGGCGCGAACACGCAGGCGAAGGCGATCATGCCCAGAAACACGAGCGCTCCCGCTGCCGCACGGTTTCGCCGCAAACGCTGCCAGGCTAATCGCCACGGCGGCAGTGACTCTGTTGTTGCTGACGGGGACATTCCCTCAGTCTCGCTGGTGCCGGTGTGCGTTGTCATTGCTTATGAGACAGATGCGAGTTGCGCTGCGCCGCCAGCCGCGACCCATTTATCCGCTATATCGAGAAAAACCGCCATTTCGGCGTCGTTCCCGATACTCACGCGCAGAAACGGAGCTGTCAGCGGATTTTGCGGAAAATGCCGCGTTAACACCTTGTTTTCTTTGAGAAATTGAAAAAGCGCGGCTGCCGCCGGCGCACTGCTTATGCTGCGTTCCGACGGCGGCGACACCATGAGAAAATTCGCCTGGCTGGGAAGCACGCGCCAGCCGCGCCCCTGCAACGCCGCCGCCGTTGCCTCGCGGGTCGCTTTTATTGTGGCGATAGTGCGCTCGTAATAAGCAGTGTCTTCCAGTGCCGCTGCGCCTGCCACTTGCGCGAGACGGTCGAGATTGTAGCTATCGCGCACCCTGTCCAACGCCGCGATCACCTCCGCCGAAGCAAGCGCGTAGCCGACGCGCATTCCCGCCAAGGCATACGCTTTGGAAAAGGTGCGCGTGATCACGAGATTGGGATACTCGCTCAACAGCCCCGTGGTGTCCGCGTTGGCGAACGGCGCGTATGCCTCGTCCACCACGAGCAAACCGTCAAAACGCGCCAGAACAGACTCAATTTTTTCGCGGGAAAAAGCCGTGCCCAAGGGAGCGTTTGGGTTTGTGAGGAAGAAGATGTTTGCGGCGCAGCCGGCGACGGCGTCCGCATCAAAGTCGCCCTCAATGCTCACGGGGACACGCCGCACCGAAGCCGCGCACAATCCCGATAACACCGGGTAGAGCGAGTAGCTGGGGTCGAGCATCCCAACGGGGCGCGACGCGTCTGAAAACGTTCGCGCAAGCAGATTTAACACATCATCGGAGCCGTTCCCCACGATCACATTTTCCACATTCGTTCCGTGGAAACGCGCCGCCGCAAGGCGCAGCGGAGCACTCTTCGGGCTGGGGTAGAGGCGCAGCGACGCGCCGTCTCCGCCAAGTTCGCGCTGGATAGCCGCCACGACGAGCGGGCTTGGCGGATACGGATTTTCGTTCGTGTTGAGCTTTATCCAGCCACCGCCCTGAGGCTGTTCGCCGGGAGTGTAGGCGGATTGCGCCGCTACGGCGGCACTCATCCGCGCAGACACGGCAAAGCTTCTTTTTGGGGAAATTTTCATTGCAAAAAAGACCGCGCAGCGTGCGCGCACCCCGCCATTCGTGCAATCGTGCAATTTTTTATGTAACTCTTCCCCTCTCATCGGGGTTGATTTCCCGCGTAAAACCGCTTGCTTCGCGTAACCACAACACAACCTGTTTTTCCCATGCGCTCTAAAATCTTTCTCCTCCTTCTCGCAACCGCACTGATTAGTCTCCCCGCGCTCGACGCGCAGGATTTTGACGCCGGGGCGCGTTTCCGCCGCGGTGATCGTGGCGAAGGCCGACAGGGCGGCGGCGGCTGGCGCGCGGGCGGCGAATTCGGGACCGAAGGTGGCGGCAGGTTCGGCGGTATGCGCGGCGGACGCGGCATGCGCGGCGGGCGGCGCGAAGGTGCCGTAGCCCGTGCCTCCACTTCCTCATTGGAATTGCATGGCATGGTTGGGCGCGGGCGCGACGCGCAAATAAGCATTACGAATAATGAGACCGGCGAGTCGCAATGGGTGCGCCTGCGCGACGAACGCGCCAAGTGGTATGTCGAAAGCATCAACCACAAGGGACGCAGTGCCGTTGTCCGCCTCGATGGCATGACGTTGAAATTAGAGATGATCACCAGCACCGGCGAACCGATGAGTATCCGCCCCCAACCCACGCCGCTTTCCGTTGATAGTGCTGGCGGCGGCGGCTTCAACGCACGCGCCGTTGCGACACAGATGATCGCCTTCCGCGATTCGGGCGCGATTCCTACACCGGAACAACGCGAAGCATGGCGCGAGCAATTCACTGCGATGACAGATGATCAACGCCGCGAAGTCTTTCAGCAACTCAACCAATTAGGCGGCGGCTTTGGTCAGCCTCCGCGTCCTCCTCCTCAACCCACTTCCACCAATGCGATCGTCCCCTCCGCTCGTGCGCTCATCGCACCCGCCCCTCGCTGACCCGCCAAATCGCGCTATGTCTGCCAAAAACGGGAAACATAAACGGGCATTTTCCCGCTTTTGTGGCGATATTGATATTGCCTCCTTAAAAAAACAGCTTGCCTCCCCCTCACAAATTCCTACCCACGTCCCCCTTTTCTCACCACGACACAGGTAAAATGCCAACCATCAACCAACTCGTCCGCAAACCACGGACAAAGCCCATCACCAAGTCCAAATCGCCGGCCTTGAACAGCTCGCCATTTAAGCGCGGAGTCTGCGTTCAAGTCATGATTCGCACACCAAAAAAGCCAAATTCCGCGCAACGCAAAGTCGCCAAGGTCCGCCTCACCAACGGACAGGAAGTCATTAGTTATATC
This sequence comes from Puniceicoccales bacterium, assembly GCA_031269335.1. Taxonomy (GTDB): domain Bacteria; phylum Verrucomicrobiota; class Verrucomicrobiia; order Opitutales; family UBA953; genus CALNBE01. Next base: position 12,369 of record JAISZI010000050.1, on the reverse strand, counting down.
CCCGACGAAGGGCACAAACTCCAAGAACACAGCGTCGTTCTTGTGCGTGGTGGGCGCGTTAAAGACTTGCCCGGCGTGCGCTACCACATCGTCCGCGGAACGCTCGATTGCCAAGGCGTCGAAAAACGCCGCCGCAGCCGCTCCAAATACGGCGTCAAACGCCCCAGAAAAGCAGCCGCCAAGTAAGCAACGCACTGGCAACACCATCACCAGAACTCCTTTAACACAAACAGTATGTCCCGTCGCCGCAAAGCAATAAAGCGCCAGCACCTTCCCGATGCCCGCTACGGCAGCTCGCTCGTCAGCCAGCTCATCAACGTCGTCATGAAACGTGGCAAAAAATCCGTCGCCCAAGGCATCGTCTATGGAGCCATCGAGCGCGTTAGCGAAAAACTCGAAAAAGGCGACCCAGTCGAACTCCTGTTAGGCGCACTCGAAAATTGCCGCCCGAAACTCGAAGTGAAAAGTCGCCGCGTCGGCGGTGCCACTTACCAAGTCCCTGTCGAGATTTCCCACGAACGCCAGACAAGCATGGCTTTCCGCTGGCTCGTCGCCGCTGCCTCCGCCCGCAAAGGCGTCCCCATGACCGAGGCGATAGCCTCCGAAGTCATCGACGCTTACAACAACACCGGCTCCGTCGTCAAAAAGCGCGAAGAAACCCATAAAATGGCTCAAGCAAACCGCGCTTTCGCCCATCTGCGCTGGTAAAATCACCCTGAAATATAAAGAAAAAAGCGGAAAATGCCAGCAGGCGGCTGCGCCAAAAACACGGATGTGCAAACGCATTTCACACCTGCGTTCCGCTTCTTTCCGCTTCTTTTCGCTCCTCTTCGCTCCTCTTCGCTCCTCTTAAATCCACAAATCTGTGCGCGTTTTTTAGTTCAAAAACACGCACCTTCTTTTTTCATTAAACAAACAACTTTTTAACAAGTAACAAAAGAAATACCAATGGCAACTCTCTCGAAGACCAACGCTTCCGAACGCAAATTTCCGCTGGAATACACACGCAATTTCGGCATAGCCGCGCACATAGACGCCGGAAAAACCACCACATCTGAGCGAATTCTTTTCTACTCTGGTGTCGTCCATAAAATGGGTGAAGTCCATGATGGAACGGCAGTTACAGACTGGATGGATCAGGAACGCGAACGCGGTATCACCATCACTTCCGCAGCCGTCTCGTGCGGTTGGACAACCAAAGAGGGTCCCTTTGCCAATATCGAGCAACGCCTCAACATCATCGACACCCCGGGTCACGTGGACTTCACCGCCGAAGTAGAACGTTCCCTGCGCGTGCTCGACGGCGCAGTCGCCGTTTTCTGCGCAGTCGCCGGCGTCCAGCCCCAGTCCGAAACCGTCTGGCGCCAGATGAACAAATACCACGTCCCACGCATCGCCTACATCAACAAGATGGACCGCACGGGCGCCAATTTCTTCAAAGCCGTCAACGACATCCGCACCAAGCTCGGCGGAAACGCCCACCCGCTCTACATCCCCATCGGCGCCGAAGACAAATTCGCCGGCCTCGTTGACCTCGTTAAGCAAGTCGCCCACATCTACGACGAATCCGACCCGCGGGGAATGAAGTTCAACACCGTCGAAATCCCCGAAGCCTACAAAGCCGATACCCAAAAATACCGCGAAGCCCTCATTGAAGCCGTTGCCGACTACGACGACGCCCTCGCAGAAAAATACCTCGGCGGCGAAGAAATCACCGAAGACGAGCTTCGCCACGCACTTCGCAAAGCCACCATCAATTCAATCGGCTCAAAGGCGCAGACCGAGAACCGCAAGCTCTTCATCGGCGTCATACCCGGTTCCGCCCTCAAAAACAAAGGCGTCCAAATGGTGCTCGATTCCGTCGTGGATTACCTCCCCTCTCCCCTCGAAGTTGAGCCGATGAAAGCCTTCACCAACGGCGGCGAAACGACCATCGCCGGCGGCATCACCCCGGACGACAACGCCAAAGTCTGCGGCCTTTGCTTCAAGCTGTGGACCGACCCCTTCAGCGGCCAGCTCGTCTTCTTCCGCAACTACCGCGGCGTTCTCCGCAAAGGCGACGCCCTCTACAACCCCCGCAAACGCCAGACCGAGCGCATCTCCCGCCTCATCCTCCTGCGCGCTATGGACCGCGAAGAAGTGGACGCCGTTTATTCCGGCGACATCTGCGCCCTCATCGGACCCCGCGACATTGTCACTGGCGACACCCTTTGCACCCGCGACGAAGACATCATCCTCGAACCGCCTTCCTTCCCCGAACCAGTCATTTCGATGGCGATTGAACCCGCCTCAAAAGCCGATCAGGAAAAAATGTCCATCGGACTCCAACGCCTCTCCGCCGAAGACCCGACCTTCCGCGTCTCGACTAATCAAGAGACTAACCAGACCCTCATTTCTGGCATGGGCGAACTCCACCTCGAAATCATTGTGGACCGTCTCAAACGTGAATTCAAAGTCGAGGCAAGGTCTGGAAAGCCCCAGATTTCCTATCGCGAAACCATCAAAAAAGACGCCCGCGGCGTCGGAAAATTTATCCGCCAATCCGGCGGGCGCGGTCAATACGGGCACGCCGAAATCATTCTCGAACCCAACCCCGGCAAAGGGCAGGAAGTCGTCAGCGAAATCGTGGGCGGTGTCATTCCCAAGGAATACATCAAACCCACGACCGAAGGCGTCTTTGAAGCTGCCAATAACGGCACCATCGCTGGTTACCCCGTCATAGACTTCAAGGCGCGCATCGTCTTTGGTTCCTATCACGAAGTAGATTCCAACGAACTCGCGTTCAAAATGGCAGGCATCTTCGCCTTCAAAGAAGCCATGAAAAACTGCGCCCCCATCCTTCTTGAACCCATCATGAAGGTCGAAGTCGTCACCCCGGAAGAATACCAAGGCGACATCATGGGCGACCTCAACCGCCGCCGTGGTCAAGTGCTCAACATGGAAACGCTCAACGGCGTTTGCACCATAGACGCCCGCGTCCCGCTCGCCACCATGTTCGGCTACGCAACCGACGTGCGCTCCCTCTCCAAAGGCCGCGCCAGTTACACCATGGAACCAACCACCTTTGAACAAGTCCCGGCTAACCTCCTCAAAGAAATCGTCGAAACCGCCAGCAGAGCACCAGCGAGGACGTAGGAGACAGGAAAGAGGGGATAGGGGAGAAGAAAGAGAAAAGAGGGCTGATTCTCGCCCCAAAGGGGCAGCACTACGCATTTCCCAGGGTAACGCCCTGGGTTTGGGATTAGAAGGCACCGTTGGCGCGGGTGTTGGTGCGCCGTCGCCTTCGCCACATCCTTCCCCCAGGGCGTTGCCCTGGGAAATACTTGGTGCCGCCCCTTTGGGGCTTTTCTTTTGTGGTTGCCCGATACCCAGGGCGTTGCCCTGGGCTATATTAGGGCCGCCCCTTTGGGGCTTTCTTTTCCTTTCCTTTCCTTTCCCTCCAACCCCCAGGGCGTTGCCCTGGGCTATGTTAGAGCTGCCCCTTTGGGGCGAAGATCAGCCCTCTTTTCTCTCCCCCCTTTCCTCCTCCGTGTGAGACCGGACGCCACTGCCTCCTTGCCGGCAGACGTGATACACCACACCTCACACCGCACTTACGCGGCGGCGTCTGTTTGTTCGTCGCTAAAATCTTTCGGCATTGCGGCGGCGTCCATGCGTTCGATGCAGGCGCCGAGGGAGGCGAGGCGTTTGTCAAATTGTTCGTAGCCGCGATCGAGGTGGTAAATGCGTTGCACCCAGGTTTCCCCTTGGGCGGCGAGGCCGGCGAGAATGAGGGCGGCACTGGCGCGCAGGTCGGAAGACATCACTGGCGCACCGGAGAGGCTTTTTACGCCTTTAATGATAGCGGTGGCGCCTTCGATGGCGATGTCCGCACCCATGCGTTGCAGTTCGGGGACGTGCATAAAGCGGTTCGGGTAAATGCGTTCTGTGACGAGGCTGATGCCCGGAATGAGGGCGAGTAGTGCCGAAAATTGTGCCTGCAAATCTGTCGCAAAGCCTGGGTGGGGCAGGGTGATGAGGTCAACCGGGCGCAAGGGCTGTTTCGCGGGGCGCACCCGTATGGCATCGCCGCCGTTGACGTCTTCGACGGCGATTCCTGCCTCGTCGAGTTTGTCGAGAAAGGCTCCAAGGCATTCCGTTTGCGCCCCGCGCACGGTGACATCGCCGCCAGTGAGCGCGGCGGCGATCAGGTAAGTGCCTGCCTCAATGCGATCGGGGAGCACGGTGTAATCGAAGCCGCCGAGGCGTTCGACTCCGGTGATGATGAGTGCGGGGCTTCCCACGCCGTCAATCTGTGCGCCCATCGTTTTCAAGAGCCGACACAGGTCTGCGATTTCCGGCTCGCAGGCGGCACTATCAATGCGCGTGACCCCGGGAAAGAGCACCGCCGCCATGATGAGGTTCGCCGTTCCGGTGACGGTGCTCCCGTGGCGTCCTCCCATAAAGACGCTCGCCCCGCGGGCGTCCGAAGCGTCGATAACGACGTATCCGTTTTGATGCGAAACCGTGCAGCCGAGTCGGGAAAGCCCTTTCAAATGCAGATCAATCGGGCGCTGTCCGATGACACAACCGCCGGGTTGGGCGATTTCCGCACGGCGTAATCGTCCCGCAAGCGGACCGAGTAAGCAGATGGAAGCACGCATCTTACGCACAAGTTCGTAGGGAGTGCGCGGGCTGATGTCACGGGCGGTGATACGCCAGACGCCCTTTTCGATGTTTTCGACGTGCGCCCCTTGGTGACGCAGGATTTCCACCATGAAGTGCGTGTCGCGCAGGTCGGGGACATTGCGCAGGGTGCAGGTTTCTTCCGTGAGTAACGCAGCGGCAAGCATGGGCAAACAGGCGTTTTTGGCTCCGGAAACTGTGATTTCGCCGCCCAAGGGGCGACCTCCGATGATGCGGACGACATCCATTGCTGAGGGGGGATATCTCGAAGGGCGAAAACAGAAAGCGTAAAATCGGCGTCCTTGCCGCATCGCGAAGCTTTTGCAAAGACGGCTCGACTCGCCCTCTTTTTTTCTGATAACCCCTTGGCAATGCCTACGCCCGAAAACGTGCACTTTATTGGCTGGACAATGCCTGTGGCTTCCGCCGTCGCCGCTGTCTTGTTGCGCGAGGTTGGGCAAACTGCCGCCGCCTTCGACTTCACTGGTCATGTCGTCGTCGTGCCCACACGCGAGTCCGGGCGTCGTTTGCTCGTGGCGCTTGCCGCGCAGGCTTCCGAAGCCGGTTTGGGCGTGCTCGCGCCCGAAGTGTTCACGCCCGACGTTTGTCTGCGCACGCTCGTGCCGCGCAATGTCCGTGTAGCATCTCCGCTTGTCGCCTGTGTTGAAATGGCGGCGGTGTTGCACGCTGCTCCGGAGGGTTTTCCGGCACTTTTTCCCGCAGCCGCGCCGGAGGGAGACGGTGTTGCGCCGTCTGCGCCGATACGCGATTGGGCATGGGCAGTCGCCATGGCGAATGTGCTCTTGGACGTGCGCGCCACGCTCGCCAATTCGCCGGCTTTTCCCGACTTCGCCACCGTGTGCGCCAATCCCGACACCGTCGAGACCGAGCGCTGGACGGATATGGCGCGTGTCGAAACCGCCTACCGGGCGCGGCTGAGTGCGCTTGGTTTAACCGATGCCGCCGATGCCCGCCATGCCGGCGCCTTTGCCCCGCAGAAGCCCGCGCACTGGCGGCGTCTCTGGCTCGCTGCCACGCCCGCGTTGACGCCGCTCTTGCCCGTTGCCCTTGGCAAAATTAATACGCCACCGCCCGACGGCACTTTTTCCATCAGCGTCCTTATCGCCGCCCCAGAAGCGATGCGAAGCGGCTTTGACGCGTGGGGGCGCGTCGAGCCTGCGTTTTGGAAGAATCGTCCCATCGATTGGGAAGACTTTGCCGCGCAGACGCAGCTCGCGGCCACGCCAAACGCGTTGGCTGACGCCGTTGCCGCGATGCTTCCTCGCCAAAACGACGCCGGTCGGTGGACGTCCGTGGGCGTCCCCGCCCGCGCTCTTGTCGCCGGTATCAAGATTGCTGCGGAGCGCGTTGGCATTCCGGCGCGTTCACCGGAAGGGGAGACGATGCGGCAGCTCGTTCCGGGGGTGTTGCTCCACTTGTGGGGCGTGTTGCTTTCGGGAGAAGAGACCCGCGCCGTCTCGGGTTTTTTACGTTTGCCGGATTTCGTCCGAATGCTTGCGCCTGAGGCAAAACAGGTGCCGCTTCTGCGCGAGTGGGACGCGCTGTGGGAAAAACGCCTGCCGGACTCATTGCCGGATATGCTCGAATTTGCCCCGGCTAACTCCTTCCTCGCCAATGCACTTGGCGCACTTGATCGCTGGCGGCGGCGCATCGCTTCGGGCGACTGGGCGGACGCCTTGCGCGATATGCTCGCGGCGGTCTTTGCTGAACGCGTCCTCGATTCTGCTAATCCAGCCGACCGCGCCATCCGCGAGTCCATCGAGACCATTTTGGAAGAAATTCGCGTGCTTGCCCCCGCCGCCGCCCGTTACCGTTTACCGCCCGAAACCTGCCTCGCTCTCGTCTTGCACCGCCTCGCGCTTACTCGCGTGGTGCCCGATCCCGTTGACACCGCCGTTCCGCTGCTGGGCTGGCTCGAGCTGCTCTGGGATGACGCCCCTCACTTAATCCTCGCCGGATTAAACGACGAACACGTGCCGGAATGCGTCACCGCTGATCCTTTTTTGCCCGGAAGTTTCCGCGAGAAACTTGGTTTGCCGTCCAATGACGCCCGCCTTGCCGAGTCCGCCTACATTTTCCAGAAGCTCCTTGCCCAACGCGCTTCCGGTTCAGGGCGCGTCAACGTCTTTGTTTTGCAAACCGGCGTCGGCGATACGTCGTTGCGCCCCTCGCGCTTGTTATTTCTTGCCGATAATGCGGTTTTGCCTGACCGCGTCCGCCTGCTTTTCGCCGATCCTTCGCCGCCCAATCCCGAATCCGCATGGCGCGCCGGCTGGCGTTATGTTCCAACGGTTACGCCCGACATGGCGCAGGCGGCTTGTGCGCACATTTCCGTTACGAGCATGGGCGATTATCTCAAATGCCCCTTTCGATTCTTTTTGAAAAATGTCGCCAAGATGCGCCCGTTTGACCCGTGGAAAATGGAGCCTGACGCCATGGAATTTGGTTCCGCCATACACGACGTGCTCGCAACTTTTGCCAGCGACGAACACGCCAGCAAGAGCGAGGACGCCGAATTTATTGCCGCGTTCACCGCCGCACGGCTCGACGAATGGATTGCCCGCGCCTACGGGGCGCGCCGACCGCTACCGGTGTTAGTGTTTGCCGAAGCAGCGCGAAACCGCCTGTCGGCGTTTGCCCGTGCCCAGGCGCAAATCCGCGCCCAAGGCTGGCGCATCGTTGATTCCCTTGTCGAAGTAAAGTTCGCCACGCTGCTCGGCCGCCCTTTTCGCCTCGATGAAGATGGTCTGGCTATCCAAGGCAAAATTGACCGCATTGACCTGCACGACGAGCAGGGCTGGCGCATTATGGACTACAAAACTTCCCAAACGCCCCTGACGCCCCACGAAGCTCACTTGGAAAACGTCCGCAAAGACACGCCCAAACCCGAATACACTCTCGTCGGAAACAGCCGCTCCCGCTGGCGTAACTTGCAGCTCCCGCTCTATTCGCAGCTGTTTCGACTCGCCCGCAATCTATCGTTCAACGAGGTGACGACCGCCTATTTTAATCTCCCCAAAGCACTTAGCAAAACAACCGTCTCCCCTTGGAGCGAATACACGAGAGAATTAGACGACAGCGCGGTCGCCTGCGCGCGGGGAGTCCTGAACGATATCCGCAGCGGAGTCTTCTGGCCGCCGGCTCCTTTCGTGAAACACGACGATTTCGGTACGTTTCTCTTTCCTTCCCCTGAAACCGTCGTGGATTCAGAGGCTTTCCGAGACAATCTCTCCCAGCACTGGCGTCCGTCCCCTTGACCAAAACCGGCGCAGCGGCGCAGCGTGTTTTTTTTCTTTTGACCGCCCCGTTTTCTCCTAATTTTGCCCGCCAATGAACGACAGCGATACCAACAAGAAACGCGTTTCCCAATCCCTGACGCCTGCCCTTGTCCCCCGCCTCGTCGCGCTTTCCCTCGACCCCGCCAACGGCTTCGTCTCCGCAGAACGCCTCCGCGCCATTCTCGATACGCTCGCCCAGCGGCACCGCCCTGCCGTGCTCAAACCTCTCCTCAAAGCATTTCAAACGGCACTGCGCCGCGAAATTCTCCGGCGCGAAATTCACATCGAACACGCCGGAACCTTGCCGGCTTTGACCATGGAGCAGCTCACCACTTTTTTTGAAAAAAAATACAGCCGCCGCCTCGCCCAAGTCGTTTCGCCTAATCCGGCACTTTTCGCGGGGCTGCGCGTCCGCATCGGAGACGATCTCTACGAGGCGTCCGCCAGCGCGACATTGGAAAAACTCGCCGCCGCTTTAGCCGCATAACCTTCTTCTTTTCAACCGCTTAAAAAATGTCTTCCGTCCTCCAAGAAATCCAAGACGCAATTGCCAGCCTTGATACACGAGCGACCAAAACCAATGTCGGCACGATACTGGCTCTCTCCGACGGCGTTGTCTCCATTGACGGCCTTTCCGACGCCATGATGAACGAGATGATCGCGTTCCCGGGCGATCTCTACGGCATCGCGCTCAACCTCGCCGAAGACAGCGTCGGCGCCGTTGTCATGGGCGATATCTCCGGCCTCAAAGAAGGGATGCAGGCGCGCACCACCGGGCGCCTCCTCAGCGTTCCTGTCGGCAAGAGCCTCCTCGGTCGCGTCGTTGACGCACTCGGTCAACCGCTCGACGGCAAGGGCGCCATCTCCGCCACAGAACATTATCCCGTCGAACGCATTGCGCCGGGCATCGTCGCCCGCAAACCCGTAACCCAGCCCTTGCAAACGGGCATTATGGCTATCGACGCCATGATCCCCATCGGACGCGGGCAACGCGAACTTATCATCGGCGACCGCGCCACGGGCAAGACCGCCATCGCGATCGATACCATTATCAATCAAGCAAATATCAACCGCGCCGGCATCAAAGGCGGCGACACGGCATTCCGCCCGGTCTATTCCATCTACGTCGCCATCGGGCAAAAACAGTCCTCCATCGCACGCACCATCGACGCACTTGAGAAAGCCGGCGCGTTGGAACACACCATCATCGTCGCCGCCCCGGCTGCCGATAATGTTTGCAACCAATACATTGCACCCTTCTCAGGCGCCGCAATCGGCGAATGGTTCATGGAAAACGACCTCGACGCCCTTATCATCTACGACGACCTCTCCAAGCACGCCGTCGCCTACCGCCAGATTTCACTCGTCCTAAAACGCCCCTCCGGACGCGAAGCCTACCCGGGCGACGTCTTTTACCTCCACAGCCGCCTCCTCGAACGCGCCGCCCGCCTCGAAGGAAAAGGCTCCCTCACCGCCCTCCCCATCATCGAGACGCAGGCGGGCGACGTTTCCGCCTACATTCCCACAAACGTCATTTCCATCACCGACGGGCAAATTTTTCTCCAGACCGACCTCTTTAATCAAGGCGTGCGCCCCGCCGTATCCGTCGGCATTTCGGTCTCACGCGTAGGTTCCGCCGCACAGGTGAAACCGCTGAAACAGGTCGCCGGAAAAGTGAAAGGCGAGCTTGCCCAATACCGCGAACTCGCCGCATTTGCCCAATTCGGCTCCGACCTCGATTCCCAGACAAAGGCTATCCTCGACAAGGGCGACCGCTTCGTCGAGCTGTTCAAACAGCCCGCCTATTCCCCAAAACGCGTCGAAGTGCAAGTCACCCTGATCTGGGCAATGCAAAATGGCATCTTCTCCGCCATCCCCGTCGCCCAAATCGTCGCCGCCGCCGCCAGCTTCGAGCAATTCCTCCTCGTTTCCGCAGAACCCCTCCTCGCTTCCCTCGCCTCCGCCGGCAAAATGGACGCCGACCTCGAAGCAAAACTCAAAACCGCCGCCGAAACCTGGCAGCAGACGTGGAAAACCCCGCCTTCTCCGGCAGAAAAATAAGCCCCCGCCGCTTCCATGAAAAGTGACGCCTTCCACGATCACCTCTTCCGACGCCTCCGTTGGGAAGAAATTTCCCACGCCTACCTCGCCCACCTCGCCGATTCCGCCCGCGATGAAGACCTTTCCGGCCTCGGCCTCGCCTCCGCTCCACTGCGCAGCGGCGACCCTTCCACAGCCTACTCCACCATCGCCGGGGGCGTTTCCGGCAGATGCGTCCGCGCCAAGATCGTCGCCCGCCACGATTGCATCCTCTGCGGTGTTAATATGTTGCAAATCATCCTCGATAGCTTCGCCGCTGCCGATCGGGCATTTTTCCGCATCATAGACCCGCTCCCCGACGGCACCGCTGTTTCCCGTAACGACACCATAGCAACGCTGCAATGCCCCGCCCCGCTGCTTCTCCGTGCAGAACGAACGCTGCTGAACTTTTTGCAAAAGCTCACGGGTATCGCCACGACCACAGCCGCCTACGCCGCAAAACTCGCCGACACACCCGCCCGCCTCCTCGACACGCGCAAAACCACGCCAGGCTGGCGCATCTTGGAAAAATACGCCGTCGCCACAGGCGGAGGCTGGAATCACAGACTCGGTCTCTTCGACCGTATCATGCTCAAAGACAACCACCTCGCCGCCAACGATGCCTCCGGCAACGGACACCACGAACGCAAAAACCTCGTCGATCTCGTCCGCCACGTCCGCGACGAACGCTCCCGCCTTTGCCCCGACCTCGTCGTCGAATGCGAAGTAGATTCCATCGCCCAAATTCAGCCAGTCCTCGACGCCGGCGCAGACGTCATCCTGCTCGACAACTTCCCCTTGGACACACTCGCCCTCGCCCTCGCCCAAATCGGCTCACACGCCTGGACAGAAGTCAGCGGCGGAGTCACCTTTGAGAATATCCGCGCAATCGCGCTGCTGCACCCCGACTTCATCTCCACGGGCGCACTCACGCACCACGCGCCATGGGCGGACATCAGCCTCGATTGGGAAACAACATAAACCGCTTGCCCGCCGCGGCACTCGCCAACCGCGCAAAAAACCATGCCGCCAAATGCCGAAAAAATCCGCTGCCTCGTCCTCGCCCGCGAACCCTCCGGCGAACACTTCCTCAAACTCGCCCTGCTCTCGCCTCAAAACGGAATAATGACCTGTCTGCTCCGCCTCTCTGCCCTCTCAAAAAATGCCCATGCCCCAGATTTTTTCGACGTCGCAGATATCACGCTCGCCGCTTCCAAAAAAGCAGATGCGCCCGCGCAATTTATTGCCGAATACACCGTCCTGCGCCGCCATTCCGCCATTGGCTCCGACTACACGCGCCTCGCCATTGCCAGCCGCCTATCCTTGATAATCCTGAAAAATCCGCTTCCCCCAGAATCTACTAAGACCATCGCCGCCCTCCTCGACCGCGCCACAGATGCCCTCGCCAATAAACCGCTCCCGCACGTCACCTTTTTCAAAACCCTCTGGGAACTCGCCCGCAACGAAGGTTACCCCGTCCGCGAACACTGGCTCGCCTCCCTGCCACCCGACCGCCGCCAACACACCCTGCAAATTTTACGCCAACCCCTCGACAACCAAGATACCCCACCCAACAATCTCGCCGACCTCACACACTCACTCGAACAATGGCTCTCCCGCGAATGCCATTTCGTAATCCCGCAGCGATGAGGGAGAAAAGAGGAAAGAGAAGTGAGAGGGAGGGAGAAGGAAAGAGGGGAGAGGAGTAAGGAGTGAGGAGTGAGAGGAGATAGAGGAGGAGGAGGAAGGGAAAGCCCCAAAGGGGCGGCACCAATAGTAGCCCAGGGCACAACGCCCTGGGTATTGGGCAACAACGAAACAGAAGCCCCAAAGGGGCGGCACCAACATAGCCCAGGGCAACGCCCTGGGGTTCGGGGGTGAAGGGAAACCAAAGCCCCAAAGGGGCGGCCCTAATATAGCCCAGGGCAGCGCCCTGGGGTTCGGGGGTGAAGGGAAACCAAAGCCCCAAAGGGGCGGCCCTAATATAGCCCAGGGCAGCGCCCTGGGTCTGAAGGTTGTTAAAACACCATAAGCCCCAAAGGGGCGGCACCAAGCATTTCCCAGGGCAGCGCCCTGGGGGAAGGATGAGGCGAAGGCGACGGTGTACCCCAATTTACCCGCGCCAACGGCGCATTCTGACGGTAGCCCAGGGCGTTGCTCTGGGATGGAATGGTGCCGCCCGGTTGGAGGCTCTGGTTTGTGTTGTTGACGAATACCCAGGGCGCTGCCTTGGGCTAACTTGGGACCGCCCCTTTGGGGCTAGTTTTTTTGAGGAGGGCGGAAATCCATTTGCGGTGGGGGCCGGAGAGGGTGAGGGAGGGGAGGG
>JAISZI010000033.1 GCA_031269335.1 Puniceicoccales bacterium | reverse complement strand
CCTGTCTGTCAGAGTGTAGGACAAGCATCAAACAAGGCGGTATTCTCGCGGGGCAAAATTTCCGCCGAGTTTTTTGCCCAGAAGCACGAAGGGCACTGCCACGAACGCACTGGAAATCGTCCAGCGCAATATCACTGGAACCGCCCCTTCCCAGCCTGCCGAGAGTGCCCAGAACAAGGCGTTGCCAAGATTCACAAGCGCGATGGGCACAAGAAATTTCCATGCCAGCCGCATTAATTGATCGGCTCTCATTCGTAACAAGGTAGCACGTATCCACATGAAGCTAACAATCACCGCTACGAGTTTGATGTAAAACCAGACATAGGAGGGGATAAATTGCAGAAACGAACACGGCGCCTGCCAGCCACCAAGAAAAAGCGTCACGCCTAAACCCGCAAATGCCGCCATACCAAAATACTCCGCCATGAAAAAGAGTGCGTATTTGAAGCCGGAATACTCCGTGAGATATCCGGCAATGATTTCACTCTCGCCTTCCGGCAGGTCGAAAGGACACCGGTTACACTCTGCCAGTGCCGCAATGTAAAAAATTATCCCGCCTGCCAGCCCCCATGGGGAAAAAATGTTCCAGTGCGGGAAAATGCCCCACGACCACCCTTCTTGCGCCACGACGATACTATCAAGCGAAAGCGTCCCCGCGAACATCGCGACGGGTGCCGCTACAAGTAACAACGGCAATTCGTAGCTAATAAGTTGCGCTAATGCCCGCATCGCCGCCAAGAGCGAGTATTTATTGCCGCTGCCCCAACCTGCCATGAACACCGCCAGTTCCGACGCAGCCCCGGCGGCAAAAAAATACAGTAGCGCGGCGTCCATCCCGGACAACGCGCCCAAGTGCCGCCCGTAGGGCAATACCGCAAATCCTAACAGGGAAATCGCTACGGCGCACACCGGCGCTATAAAATGCAAGACCTTATCCGCCGCTGACGGCACCACGTCTTCCTTCGTCAACGCTTTCACGGCATCCGCAAAAGGTTGAAAAAATCCAAAAAAACCTATCCCAAAAATACGGACGCGATTCGGTCCGATCCGATTTTGAAAACGCCCCAACACCTTGCGCTCCGTCACCGTCAAAAAGGCAAAAGTGACACCAAACACCGTCAAAATCGCGGCAATGGCAATCGCCGACACAACGAACCAGCGGAGCCAGCGAGCGTCCTCCGGCAAAAAATTGACAAGCCATGCGACCATGTCGGCGGGAAAAGTCTCCATCCGCGCCAGAATGAACAAAGAACGGGCTAAAAAACACCAAAAAAAACAGAGTTTTGAGCACTTGCTTAAATCGTCTTTTCTCCCGCCGCGCACTTCTCCCGCCGCTTGCGGCTTGCTGCGGATTGAAACGGACGAACGCGCCGTCGAATTTTGTTGTCCCTCGATAGCGTTGGAGACAACGCCCGTCGGGAGTCATTCTCCAAGTATGGCCATTCCAGTATCCTTCATAATAAATGAACAACGGGGAAATATGTGTTTATTTATACGGTTGCTTTTTGTCTCGCCGTTGCGACTGTCCCCGCACTGTGCAGAGCTTGCTCGAAATTCTTCAGAAGACTAAGACCTTTTTTGAGGGCAAGGGGTTGGAAAACCCGCGTCTTCAGGCAGAACTCCTCCTTGCGTCTGCCCTCAATTGCAAACGCCTTGAGCTTTATTTGCAATTTGAACGACCCCTCCCCGCCTCCGTCCTCGACAAATTACGCGATTGGGTGCGCCGCCGCGCTGCCCGTGAACCTCTCCAATACATCACCGGCGAAACCGCTTTCCGCAAAATCACCCTAAAATGTGACCCCCGCGCCCTCATCCCGCGCCCCGAAACAGAGGAACTCGTCGGTCATGTCATTGCCAACCTTCCGCCTTCCGCGACACGCATCGCCGACCTCGGCACCGGCACTGGTGCCATCGCCCTCAGCATCGCCTCCGAACTCCCAAACGCGGAACTCGTTGCGACTGACATTTCCTCCGCCGCTCTTGCCCTTGCCACGGAAAACGCCAGCTCCCTTGGTCTCGATCAACGTATTTCCTTTATCATCAGCGATTGGCTTCAATCCGTGCAGGGAAACTTTGACGCCATCGTGGCGAATCCGCCGTATTTAACGGCAGACGAACTCGCCACCGCAGAGCCGGAAGTAGCGCGCTACGAACCACATTCCGCGTTGGTCGCCGCCGACAACGGTGCAGCCGCCTTGAAGCACGTCCTCGCATCCGCCCGCGATCACTTGCAAACGGGAGGCTTTGTCGCCCTGGAAACGGGAATTGCTCACGCCGCCGTCCTCGCCGCTCACGCAACTTCCCTTGGCTACGAGCGTTACGAGATACGCAAGGACATGAACGGGCGCGACCGCTTTTTCTTTGCGTGGAAATAAACCGCTTCTGCGCGGGGCGTTTCCGTTAGTATTCCGATTTTAGGCGGAGGGTTTCGCCAGTATCTTCGATTTCAAAGAGTTTGAGGCGTTCTTTTCCGCCCGGATGGTTGGGCTGGTGGAAGGAGAGGAGGAAGCGTCCGTTAAAGTCTTTGAACAGCATCCCGTGCCCACCGCGTTCGGAGTAGAGCGGCGTGTGCGTGCCCCACGGACCGGTTATTTCGCCGGAGGCGGATTTTGTCAGCAGGACGCAATAGTCGCTATTGTGGAAGTCTTTGCCTTTGAGGAAGCTCGACCAGATCATGAAGAGGGCGCCGGATTTTGGACTGCGGTAGAGGAAGGGACCGTCGGTGACGAGTTTGTTGGGTTGGATGTTTGGAGCATCACCGGCGCGAAAAAGCAGGGTTGGGCTGCCAATGGTGTCGGAAAGGTCTTGTTTGAGCGGGACGGCTTCGATGGTGCCGTTGCGCACTTGCACCCATTCGTGGCAAAAGACGAGCCACGGTTTACGGTCGCGGGAGACGTAGAGAGTGCCGTCGAGAGCCATCCATTCCGGGGGAGTGTGGGGGGCGTCTTTGAGCGGTTTGAACGGACCTGCGGGCGATGTGGCACGGAAAATCCAAGTGCCGCGCCCGTGGCGGACTTTTGCGTCTTTCCCTTTAACAGGAGCAGCGCCGCCTCTGAAAGTGAGCGTTGTGAACAGGTAATAGGCACCGTCGTAATAGTGCATTTCGGGTGCCCACGTGTGGATGTTGCGAATGCCAAGGGCGTCGAGGTCAAGCACGCGGCGCGGCGCTGTCCAGTTGCGTAAGTCTTTGCTGGTATAGACTTCCACGCCTTTATATTTGCTGTGGGGACGGTTTTCGGACTGCACATAGAGGTAGTAGGTGCGCGTGGCGGCATCGGCATAGATGAACGGATCGCGCACGCAGATATCTGCGGTGGGAATAAGCGGCGCGGCAGGGGCGGCAGAGGAAAGGGCGAAGGCAGAAGTGATTGCTACGCAGAGAGAGAAGAGAGAGCGGAGAAGTGATTTCATTTGGGGGGGGAGACCATCAGGACAAGAACGGGTTCCGGCTTTTGCGGTTTTCGGGCGGTTTTTCCCGCTTGTCTCGCCACCCTGCGGCGGGGCATCTTCGCGGCGTGAACGCGAACTTTGCGAAAAGGCAACCGAAGCTTATCCCGTTTGAGGGAGACCTTTCTGTCGTGGGCGATGTTGTCAAAATCATCACTGCGGCAGGCGGGTGCGCCTTGCTTGTGGGCGGTTGTGTGCGCGACGCCTTATTGGGAGTGCACTCCAAAGATGTTGATATTGAAGTCCAAGGGCTGAGCGCTCCGGTATTGCGACGCATTTTGAAACAGCGGTTTGACATTGTTTCGGTCGGGCAATCCTTTGGCGTTTTCAAAATACGCGGACATGACGTAGATGTTTCCTTGCCGAGGAGAGAGTCGAAGACGGGATTAGGGCACCGCGGGTTCAGGGTAGAAGGCGATCCCAATATGCCGCTTGTGGAAGCGGCTGCGCGGCGCGATTTTACGATTAACGCGATTTACTGGAATCCCCGCACCGGCGAGCTTCTTGACCCCTACGGCGGGATTGGCGATCTGGCGGCAAAACGTTTGCGGCACACCTCGCCTGCGTTTGCCGACGACCCCTTGCGCGTATTGCGCGGAATGCAGTTTGCGGCGCGTTTCCAGATGACACCCGCGCCGGAGACGGTGGAATTATGTTCGCGCATTACGCCGGAGAATTTGCCCCCGGAGCGCATTTTTGAAGAATGGTCAAAATTCATTTCAAAAGGCGTGAAGCCGTCCATCGGGCTGACGTTCCTGCGCAATTGCGGGTGGGTGCGTTATTATCCAGAATTAGAGGCACTTATCGGCTGTGAACAAGACCCTATCCATCATCCCGAAGGAGATGTTTGGACGCACACGGCGCACTGCCTCGATGCGTTTGCCGCAAATCGAACCGGCGATGTGTGGGAAGACCTCGTCGTCGGCTTCGCTGTGCTTTGCCACGATTTTGGGAAGGCGGTGACGACGCGGATAGGGGAAGACGGGCGTTTACATGCCTACGGGCACGAGGAAGAAAGCGTCCCGCTCGCACGTGCTTTTTTGATGCGCATGACGCAGCACAGGGAGCTTATAGAGAGCGTTCTCCCGCTTGTAGAAAATCACATGTGCCCATTTTCGCTTTGGCGTGACAATGCAGGTAATGCTTCTATCCGCCGACTGGCACGACGGGTCGGCCGTATAGATCGTCTTGTGCGCGTGGGAGATGCAGACCAACGGGGACGTCCGCCCCTGACTGATTTTCCGCCGTGCGGGAAATGGCTTCTCGAAAAAGCTGCGGCGTTGCGCGTGGAAGACACGGCGCCAAAACCGATTCTGCTTGGGCGTCACCTCATCAAGGAAGGAATTAAGCCGGGTCCCGATTTCAGCAAGTGGCTAAAGAGTGCTTTTGAAGCACAAATCGAAGGGGCTTTTTCCGACGAGATTGGCGCCATAACGTGGCTGCGCCAACAAGAAGGTTTTCCGCCCGTGTAAGCGGCGGGAAGCGTTTTGGGTGGAATTTATCCCTGTGTTGGTTGAAAGTCGGGTGTGGAGACTGCTTTGTTTGATTACGAATTGCCCGAAAGTTGTATCGCTCGCACGCCGACGGCGCGGCGGGAGGATTCAAAGTTGTTAGTCGTGCGCAGGGATTCCGGGGAGGTCTCGCACTGCGTATTTCGGGATTTGCCGGAGTTATTGCCGGCGGGGACGGTGTTGTTTCGCAACGATGCCCGCGTGTTGCGGGCGAGGTTGCACGGGAGACTTCCCAATGGCGGGAGGGTGGAATGTCTGCTATTGCGACCGAGAGAGGAATCGAGTTCGGCGGCAGAAAAATCGCCCCAGGGCAAATTTACGCCTGATCCGGAATCGCGCCAATGGTGGTGTTTGCTCAAGCCGGGCAAAAAAGTCTCCGGATTGGGCGAATTTTTTGTGGACGGCATTTATCGGGTGGAACTTGTCGGGCGGAACGAGGCGGAATTTTTGGTGCGGTTTTTTTTGCCGGACGGGATGACAGTTTCGTCACTGGCGGAAGCGGTGGGAAGGTTGCCGTTGCCTCCTTATATTGAACGGGCGCGTAAAAAAGATGATAAGAATACGACCGATGCTATGGAGGCTTACGCGAAGTTGGACGGCGAGCGTTACCAGACAATTTATGCCGATACGCAGCGGGCGGTGGCAGCGGCTGCACCGACGGCGGGATTGCATTTTTCGGAAGAAGTTTTGGGCGCGTTGGCAATGCGCGGGATGCCTTGTTTTAATTTAACACTGCACGTGGGGCTGGGGACGTTTCAACCGGTGAAATCGGAGACGATTGAGGGGCACTCTATTCACGGCGAGTATTATGAAATTCCCGCTGCCACCTGTGCGGCGTTAACACTGGCTAAAGGGCGGCGTCTTGCCGTGGGAACAACTTCGCTTCGTGCAATGGAGGATTTCGCCCGTAAACAAGCGGTCAACCGCGTGCCATTGGGCTTGAATAGCGCTTATTCCACCGAAGCGAAATTGTTTGTTTATCCACCCGCTGTTTTTAGCGGGGCGGATCTATTATTAACGAATTTTCATTTGCCTCGATCAACTTTGATGTGTCTCGTGGCGGCGTTTTTAACACCGGGAAGCACGAGCGGAATTGCATGGTTGAAAGCACTTTACGCAGAAGCAATTTCACGCCGCTACCGTTTCTATAGCTACGGCGATGCGATGTTGATTTTGTAAAAATGCGGTTAGCGTTTTGGCATGACCGGGGCGATGCGCGGGGCGCGGGTGGGATCGTAGTTAACGACGAAAGTATGCTCTCGGGAGGAGCCGTCTTTGTTGGTGCCTTTTGCGAGCAAGGTGTTGGCGCCCGGACGGAGGGAAAGTTGCCAACGAAAGTTGGCGGTTTGTTTGCCGCAGCTGATACCATTATGGAAAAATTCAACAGAGTCCATGTTGCTAAAGACACGGTAGATTTTTTGCGGCGTGCCGGATCGTAACGTCCATGAGGGCGATTGAATATAGAGAACGGGGAGGCGGTGTTGGAGGCGTGATTTGAGATAGAAATAAGCGTCTTTTGGTTGGCGGTGGGTGTCGAGGAGACCCTTGTTATTTATGTAGGGATGGGTGTCTATACGGTGGGCGGCACCAAAGTCGGCGAAAACCCAGAGAATATGAGCGGCGAGCCAGTCGAGATCGGGAGCGTCGAATTGGTCGTAAGAGGATTCGAGGACGTTGACCATGTGTTCTTCGCTGTGGTCGAAGCGGCGCGGTGTTTCGCTGTGAATCCACGTGTCGGCGGCGGCGCCAAATTCGGAGAGGATGAGTGGTTTAGAGGGGTTTTTTGCGTGTAGTTCGCCGAGTCGTTGCGTGAGAGAAGCGGTGTTTTCGCGATACCACCCGCGGTAGAGATTGTAGCCGACAAGGTCCGGAATACTCATGGCACCCACGTCGCTGGCACGGTCGCTGTCGTGGCTTACAAGAATGGTTTTGCGAGAGGGGTCAAGGCGGCGGGATTGGGTCTGGAGTTCGCGCAAAAGGGCGAGTTCGTAGGCACTGCGTTCGGGGTCGTCTTCGGGGCGGGCTAAACTGATTTCGTTTCCCATCCCCCAGAGGATAACACACGGGTTGTTAATGTGTTGGGAAATCATTTCCCGTTGCATGGACAGGGCATTTTCAACGAGCACACGGCTGAGAGGAAAGGCGCGCTGGACGGCGGGAGCCGGAGCGGCGGCAGCCCGAGTGACGCGAGCCGGAGTGGCGGGAACGCGTTTGCGGGCGGCGACGACGTTGACGAGCGGGATTTCTTCCCAAACGAGGAGACCAAGTTCATCGCACCGTTGGAGGACGTAGTCGTCTTGTTGGTAATGCGCGAGGCGGAGGAAGTTGAACCCGGCTTCTTTGATGGTGCGCAGATCGGCGTCGTGTCGGGCATCATCAAGGGCGTTGGCGCGACCCGGCATGTCCTGATGGCGGCTGACACCGGCGAGTTTAAGACGTTTTCCGTTGAGAAAAAAGCCGCTGTTCGGGGTGAACTCGTAATGGCGGAAACCGTGGCGAATAGAGACACGGTCAATTTCTTTGCCTGTGGAGTCGTCGATCAGGCGGGCGGTGAGGGTGTAGAGCACCGGGGTGTCCGGCGACCACAGGAGCGGGTTGTCAATGGTGCCGGAAACGGTGAGGTTGGATTTGCCGAGCGTCGGAGTGATATGCGCGCTTTTTTGGAAGACGATGCGTTTGTCCGGTGCCGTAAGGGTGAGCGCGATGCTGGTCCCGATTTTGGATGCCGGTAGAGAAGAGCAAGACAGGGCGAACCTGATGTCGAGAAGTGCTTCGTCGTCGGAAATGTTTGAAAAAATGCGCGCGCCCGGACCGCCGTGATCGTCTCTATCAAAGGCAAGCTGGCGCGGGGCGCGCAACAGGCGCACTTCGCGGTAAAGACCGCCGTATTGGTTAAAATCACCGCTGAGAGGAGGCAAGGTGTAATCGACAGCGTTGGAAACGCGCACAAGAACGATGTTTCGCCCCGAGCGGACGTGCTTGTTGAGTGAAACGACAAACGCACTGTAGCCGCCCTTATGGACAAGTGCTTTTACGCCATTAATATAAACAACAGCTTGCTGCCCCGCTGCCCCGAATCGCAGAAACAGCGATTCGCTCAAATCCGCTTCCGAAAACTGAAATGCGCGGCGATACCATGAGGCGGCACGCCGATAAGTGGCTTTTTGAACGCTGTCCGCCGCGTTCCACGAATGCGGGAGAGTGACCGGACGCCATTTCGCCTCCGCCGGCGGCGGGGCATCGGTGACGATGTGCATGTCGGGTTCGTCTTCTGCTTTTGCGGCGGCGGTGTTTCCTTGTTCGCCGAGTGCCTTTGCCGGTTCTTCAAAATACTCCCAGCCGCTATTAACGACGGTGGTGTTTGCCCATGGCACAAAACGGGGAGCGGGCAAGTCGTTGCCGGCGACTCCGTCTGCGGCGGAAGTTGCGACACAGAAAAGAAGCACGGAAAAGATGGCTAAAAAATCTTTCACTCTGCGGCAACTAATGGACGACACAGCGTTTTCAATCCGAAACCGAACACAGCCGAACATTTGGAAATTTTTCTCTGGGAGATTCCGTTTCACGTTTTCTTTTCTTGCAAAACGACGCCATCCGCTACACCCTCTCATCTGAACCGATTCGTATTTCCAATGACAGCCGTTCTCGATACTCCGACTTGCCGCCAAAAACCGACGCCGATGCTCGTTCCCTCCGACACTGGCGACTCCCCCGCCTTCGCATCCTTCGCGGTGAAAAAAACAGCAGTTCCCATAAATAAAAACAAAAACTTCCCGCCATGTTTCGTCGCAGCATTTATTACATAGCGTTCATCGTTCATTGCGCGTTCTTCGTCGGGTTCGTCGATGCTGGACCGTTGCGCGTTTCGCCCGTCGCCGTCACCGCCGCGCCCGGCGGGGAGGTTGTTCTTAAATTCTACGGTTTCGAAAAAGTTGTCCCTAACGCCTACAGTCTCGAAAAAAACACCCTCGAATCGCACTCCTCCGACACCTCCGTTGCCACCGTCGCGCCCGACGGACAACGCGTCCGCGTGAAAGCCGTCTCGCCCGGACGCGCGCTGCTCAGTTTCCGCGCCGGCAATGAATATGCCACCGTTCCGGTGCTCGTCCGCCGCGAATTGCCCGCCGGCGTCACTTTTCCCGCCACCGACGACTCGCATCCCATCGACGCCGTGGTGAACAGAAACCTCCGCGTCCTCGGCCTCGTGCCCTCCGCGCTTTGCACCGACGCGGAATTCCTGCGTCGCGCCTGCATCGACCTGATGGGCGCGTTGCCGCCGCCGGAAAAGGCGCGCAAGTTCCTCGCCGACACCTCGCCCGCCAAGCGCGCCGCGCTCGTGGACTGGATTTTCACGCGCCCCGAATACGCCGACTACTGGGCCATGAAATGGGGCGACGTGCTCCGCGTGAAAAGCGAGTTCCCCAGCAACCTCTGGCCCAACGCCGTCCAGTCCTACCACGCGTGGCTGCGCGCCGCCGTCGCCGCCAACATGCCCTACGACCGCCTGACGCGCGCCCTGCTCCTTACCAGCGGCAGCAATTTTCGCGACCCGCCCGCCAACTTTTACCGCTCCATGCAAAAACGTTCGCCCGAGAACATCGCCTCGCTCGCCGCCGTCGTGTTCATGGGCGTGCGCCTCGAATTCGACCCCGCGCCGAAACACCCCTACGTCGGGTGGACGCGCAAGCAGTCGCTCGCTCTGGCCGCGTTCTTCAACACGCTCAAATACAAGCGCACTGGTGAATGGAAGGAGGAGATCGTCTTTTTCGCGTCAAATTGGCCCCCGTTTAATGACCCCGCCCCCGCCGGCACCACCAGCGGCGCCTCGGTGCGGGGGAAACGCGCCGCCGACAGGGAAGATGCGCGCATTGCCCGCCAAGCCGCCCGTCAAGCTGCCCGTCAGACCGCTGGTCGGCCCGCTGTTGATGTCACCATCGTTGCCCCCGCCTTCCCCGATGGGAAGCCCGTCGTCCGCAACTCCACTCTCAACCCGCTCAATCTTTTCGCCGACTGGCTCACCGCGCCCGGAAACCCATGGTATGCGCGCCATGCCGCCAACCGCTATTGGTCCGCGCTTTTCGGACGCGGCATCACCTCGCCCGTGGACGACGTGCGCCCGAGCAACCCGCCGTCCAACCCCGAACTGCTCAACCTGCTCGCCGCCCGCTTTGTCAAAAGCGGCTACGACCAGCGCGACCTCCTCCGCTTCATCGTCACCTCGCGAACCTACCAGCGCTCCAGCTTGCGTAACGAATGGAACCGCACCGACATGCAAAACTGGTCGCATCACCGCTCCCGCCGCCTCGACGCCGAGGTGCTCGCCGACGCCATCGGCGGCCTGACCGGTGCCTACGAGCCATTTTCCAGCAGCATCCCCGAACCCTACGCCTTCTGGCCCGACGACTTCCACGCCGTGCAAAACCCCGACGCCAGCGTGACCACCGGCTTCCTCGAAACCTTTGGTCGCCCCGCACGCGACTCGTCCTTTGAATACGAGCGCAACCGCAGTCCCTCGATGGCGCAGGCACTCTGGCTCCTCAACTCCGACGGAATAAACAAAAAAATCGAAAAACGCGGCGGCGGAGTCGCCTCATTATACAAAAAACACGCCCAAAATCTCCCCGCGTTCGCCGACGAATGCTACCTCGCGCTCCTCTCCCGCCACCCGACCGCCGCCGAAAAAGACACCGTCTCCCGCTATTTCGAAAATAACAAAGACAAACTAAAAGCCGCCCAAGACCTCACTTGGGCGCTGATAAACACAAAGGAGTTTTTATATAATCACTAAATATTTTTATAAATAAAAACTTAGAAAGGCGGAGCCGCCTTCCGCCTCTTAACTTCCTAACGTCCAACCGCTAACGTCTAACTGCTAACTTCTCCCAATGAATCCACTCTGCAACCACCACGACCACGAGGCCGACGCCCCCTACCGGCGCGCCTTCGATCTCGTCACCCGGCGCGACTTCCTCCGCATCGGCTCCCTCACCATCGGCGGGCTTGCCCTCGCCCCCTTCCTCCGCGCCGCGCCCGCCCCCGGCGCCCGCGCCAAGGCCGTCATTCAGGTCTTCCTCTTCGGCGGTCCGTCGCATACCGACACCTTTGACCCCAAGCCCGCCGCCGGCACCGACGTCACCGGTCCCTGGCGCAAGGCCATCGGCACCAACGTGGACGGCATCCAGATCAACGAACTCCTTCCGGGCATCGCCAAACACGCCGACAAATACAGCATCTTGCGCGGACTCTCCCACCGCACCAACGGCCACGAAACCGGCGTCTATATGATGCAGACCGGCACCGACCCGTCCTCGGGCCTCGTTTATCCGTCGATGGGCGCCGTCATCGCCTACAAAATGGAGGAGAACGGCATGCTCAAAGGCCGCTCGCTGCCCGCCTACATGACCGTCCCCGTCGCCCTCGGACGCTTCTCCGAACCCGGTTTTCTCGGTCCCCGCTACCGCACCTTTGTCCCCGGCAATCTCTCCGTTCCCCTCAAGGAGAGCGAACGCCAGCGTCTCCAAAATCGCGAAAAACTCCTCGCCGAACTCGACGCCTTCGGCCACACCCAATCCGATCTCTTTCAGGAGGCCGACTACTTCCACGACCAAGCCAAGGAAATGGTCCTTGGCAAAACCCGGGAAGCCTTCGACATTTCCAAAGAATCCGACGCCATCCGTAACCTCTACGGCGAGAGCGAGTTCGGACGCTCCTGCCTGCAAGCGCGCCGCCTCGTCGAGCGCGGCGTCGCCTACGTAACCGTCAACATGCGCGGCTGGGACACGCACAGCAATCAAGCCGACCGCTACAGAAAACTCATGCCCGACCTCGACCGCGGCTTCTCGGCGCTCCTCGCCGACCTCGCGCAACGCGGCCTCCTCGACACCACCATCGTCACCTGCGGCGGCGAGTTTGGACGCACCCCGAAGTTCATGACGGAACCGCCTTGGAACGGCGGACGCAACCACTACGGGGCCGCCTTCTCGTGGATCGTCGCCGGCGGCGGCTTCAAGGGCGGCCAGATTGTCGGCGCCACCGACAACCGCGGCGGACAAGTCGTCGAGCGCCCCATCGCCCCGTGGGACTTGTCGGCGAGCATCTACAAACTCGTCGGCATCGACCCCGTCGGCAAGCTCCCGCACCCCGGCGGCGTGCCCGCCCCCGTCGTCCCCCCTCCGCCCGCCGCCAAACCCGGCGCCGCCCGCCCGGGCAAAATCTCCGCCGGCGGCACCAGCGACGTCCCCGTCGCCAGCGGCGGAATCCTCAAGGAGATTATGAAAGCATGAACACAAGAGAGAAACATCAGGATTCGCATCTATTGGAGGATGCCGGTGCCAGCGTTCGCGGAGGCGGTGCTGGTGGCGGCGTTTGGCATCACTATATATTATGCCTTGTCCTTTTTTTCTTGGTCAACAGTGCCGCCGCCGCGCCCTACATCGAGCACCTTTATCCGGCGGGCGCCCAGCGCGGGCAGACGGTTGAGGTCGAATTGGTAGGCCGCGCCATCGACGGCGCCCGCGAGGTGTGGGTCAGCGGCGAAGGCGTCACCGGCAAGGTGCTCAAGGTCACCGCCCCCACCGAGGCGCAAATCCGCGAAGCCAAAAAAAACGACGCCATCGCCGCCCAAGTCGCCCGCCTGCGCCTCACCGTCTCGGAACAGGCCGCCCCCGGCGTCCGCGACCTCCGCGTCATGGCGGACGCCGGCCTCTCCAACCGCTTCCGCTTCGAGATCGGCACGCTCCCCGAGGTGCTCGAAAATAAGCCCGCCACGCGCCCGCAAACGCTCCCGGCGCTCCCCGTCGTCGTGAACGGTCAGATTCTCAGCGCCGACCGCGACCGCTTCCGTTTCCGCGCCATCGCCGGGCAAAATCTGTTAATTCAGGTGAAAGGCCGCGCCATCAAACCCTACCTCGCCGACGGCGTGCCAGGCTGGTTCCAGCCCAAAATCGCGCTCTTCGCCGGCGACACCGGCGCACTGCTCGAAGAAGCGGACGACTTCCGCTTCGACCCCGACCCCGTGCTCCTCTGGAAAGTCCCTTCCACCGGCGACTATGAAGTCGAGATCTGGGACGCCGTCTCGCGCGGCCGCAGCGACCTCGTTTACCGCATGACCATCGGCGAACTCCCGTTTGTCTCCGACATCTTCCCACTCGGCGCACGCGCTGGTGCCCGAAACGTCGAGCTTACCGCGCGCGGCATCAACCTTCCCGGTCCACTGGCAAAATTCCGCGCCTCCTTCGCCGGAATCGCCCCCGGCATCATCTCCGTCAACGCCCCCACCAGACTTGGTCCCTCCAATCCGCGCCAGTTCGAACTCGGTTCGCTGCCAGAGACTTACGAACGCGAACCCAACGACACCCTCGCCAGGGCGCAGATGGTCACGCTCCCCGTCATCATCAACGGCCGCATCGGACGCCCCGGCGACGCCGACTGGTTCTCGTTTAATGCCAAAAAAGGCGACGCGCTCGTGCTCGACGTGATGGCGCGCCGCCTCGACTCGCCGCTCGACGCGAAACTCTCGCTTTCGCCCCAACGTGTGTTCGCCGCAGCCGCCGCAGCCGCCGCCAAGACCACCGCAGCCGCCGCCGCCAAGACCGCCGCCAAGACCACCACCTCATCCGCCAAGACCGCCGCCGCCAAGACCAAGGGCAACCGACCGCAGACCCTTTTTTCCGACGACGTGACAGACGAACGCTACGGCCTCGTCACACACCACGCCGACCCGCGCCTCGCCGTCACCATCCCCAAAGACGGCACCTATCACGTAGCACTCCAAGACACGCAGGACAAGGGCGGTCCCGAATACGCCTACCGCCTGCGCATCGCGCCCGCCCAACCCGACTACGAACTGCGCATCACGCCCGACAACCTGAGCCTGCCCGCCGGCGGCAGCACCGTCGTGCAACTCAAATCCTTTCGCATCGACGGATTCGACGGCGAAGTAAACCTGCGCGTCGAAGGACTGCCACCCGGCTTCGCCCTCTCCGCCGCGACAATCCCCAAAGGCAAAAACAACGCACTCCTCACAATCTCCGCCCCGCGCACCGCCACCCCCGGCGTCTATGCGCCGCGCTTCTGGGCGGAGGCCGTGATCAACGGCAAGACCGTGCGCCACAACGTCAGCGCCGCCGAGGAACTCATGCAGGCATTCTTCTACTACCACACCGTCCCCGTCGCTCAAAGCTACCTCGTCGTCACACCCCCACCCCCCTTCTTCGTCGAAGTACTGCTCCCCCCATCAACCCGCCCGTTAGAGCTGATGGTTGATAAGACCACCGAAATTCCCGTGCGCATAACCCGCCGCAGCACAGACACTACGGAAACTAAGCCGACCCGGCGCGGTATCGCCCGCGACATTCCCATACGCGTGACCGCAACCCGCCTCGGCAACCCGAACACGGTGGAAATCACCGCCGCGCAATTCGCCGCAGGAGAAACCGAAGGCGTGGTGAAAATCCGCATCACCGACCCGAGGCGAGCCGGCACCGAAGGCATCATCGTGATCGAAGGCACGCAGCGTGCCAAAGGCCGCAGGCAGAGCATCGCGACTCCGGCGATTCCCTTCAAAGTGCTGCCCGCCCCCGGTCAAGAGCCGCTCCCGCCCGAGTCGGGAAAAAAGGCCAAACGCGAGAAGAAGGAGAAGAAAAATTAGGAACAGATTAAACTTTTGAAGCGCGCCTCCAAACGCTTCCCCCAGCGGAAAAGATGCCAAGCTGACGAAGCACCAGTGGCGCAGGGGCGCATTGTTTTGTAACCGTTCCCGAAAGTGCCCCCTAACTTTTTTCTGCGCCGCCCGCTAACATCGCGGGCGTATGTTTTCTTTTAATTCTCATTCCAAAATCCTGCTGGCGGTGGAGCCGGTGGATTTGCGCAAAAACTTTGCCGGGCTGTGGGCACTGGCGTCGGAGGCGTTGGGCGTAGAGCCGCGCAGCGACTCGGTTTTTGTTTTCACGAACCGCGCTCACTCGCGGGTCAAAATCCTCGCCTGGGACGGCACGGGCGTCTGGGTCTGCGCGAAGCGTCTCGAAAAGGGGACGTTTGCTTGGCCTCGAAACACCGCTGGCAACCGCTCCCATCGCGCCACCACCACCGCCGCTGCGCCGCGTGTTAAAATCCGCATCGAGCCGACGGCGCTTGTGATGTTGCTCGACGGCTTCGATCTGCGCGAGGGTTGCCGCCGCCCCTGGTTCGAGCGCGAGTAGCGTCGCCTTGGAGAATCGAAATGCGCCGCGAAAAACACTCTCCAATGAGTACATTTTTGCGCAATAAATCTCTCTTAAAAGACGTCCAACTCGCCCTCTACAACGGCGAACGCAAAAAAGAGTTTATATTGCGCTTGTTTTGCGCATTTGGCACACTTCATGCTACAAGCAACAAGCGTGAAAAACAC
>JAISZI010000111.1 GCA_031269335.1 Puniceicoccales bacterium | reverse complement strand
GGTGGTTTGAGTGCCTCAATTGAGCTTCCTTTTCGCTCTCTGAAGACCGCCCGATAGACCATGACTCGCCCCGGCAGTTTGGCATCGTCACAGATTATTTTTGGGGGGTCATCGCTATTTTGAGAGGAAAGGATGAAGAGGGACGGGGTGGAAAGATCACACCGGGGAGATCAAGCGGAGGCATTTGAACGCCTTTGAGCACCGCTGCGCGCTGCGCTGCTGGTAAGAATTCCCTCTATGAAATGGAAGACAAGAGAGCCATCCGACAATCGGATGGCTCTCTTGTTACACTGGTTACCAATCACAAATCAGAAGAATAGTTTCAATCCGCGCGAACTTTTTCAGTCAGCGTTTAGGAAGAAAAACAGACTAAGTGATGGTCGGCAATAAATTTTCCGTAATTCAGAAGAATAGACGTTGACTTACTGTTCCTGGCAATTTTTGCTCCGTTCCATGACCAACCATCATGAATTTTTGATAGATGCCCAACTACCTCCCTCGCTTGCATCAAAATCGCAACGCATGGGATACTTGGGGGTCTCGTAAACGCCCAACTGCAAAACAAATATCCACACATGAGCAATATCATCACCAACCGCTACGACTTCATCTATCTCTTCGACTGCAAAGACGGCAATCCCAACGGAGACCCCGACGCTGCCAATTCCCCGCGCATTGACCCGCAGGACATGCACGGCCTCGTTTCCGATGTCTGCCTGAAACGCAAAATCCGCAACTACGCCCTGCTCGAAAAAGCGGGCGCTGACGGCTACGATATTTTTGTTCAGCAAGGCTCCGTGCTGAACGACAAAATTGGCGAAGCCCACAAAGTGCTCGGCCTCGACATCGATCCGAAATCCGAAAAGAAAAAAGCCACCCGCGAGCAGGTTGGCAAAGCCCGCGCCGAGATGTGCCGCCGCTTTTATGACGTGCGCACCTTTGGCGCGGTCATGTCCACCGGCCCCAACGCCGGCCAGGTTCGCGGCCCTGTGCAACTCAGCTTCTCGCGCAGCATCGATTCCATCCTCCCGCTCGACCTCAGCGTCACCCGCATGGCCGTCACCGAGGCGAAGGAGGCCGACGCGCCCAACCAGACCATGGGCCGCAAAAACATCATCCCCTACGGACTCTACCGCTGCCACGGTTTCATCAGCGCCAACCTCGCCAGCGAAACCGGCTTCAGTGATGACGACCTCGAACTCCTCTGGCGCGCCCTCTCGCTCATGTTCGACCACGACCGCTCCGCCAGCCGCGGCACAATGGCCCCGCAAAAGCTCATTGTTTTCAAACACGCCAGTCCCCTCGGCAACGCGCCCGCCCACAAACTCTTCGACCGTGTTACTGTTAAGCTCAAACCCGAACTAACCGCAGCCGGAAAAGCCGCCCGCAGTTTTGCCGATTACGACTTGACCATCAATCGGGACAACCTCCCCGACGAAGTGGAAATCATCGAGAAACTCTGTCCTTATCCTATGATGCATTATCCTATCCAACTTGAAATCTCCGGTCCGACCGCGATGTGGACGCGCCCCGACACGGGCGCGGCACCAGTGTCGGCAGTGGTGCCCTCGCCAAGCGCGGCGAAAGGAATATTCGAGTCGGTGCTGCGCTGGAAAATCTGTTGTGCCGGAAGCCGGGGGGCTGGATATCATTCCGAATGACAAATCTGCATTGTTCAACAACACACATCCATGACCCGTTTACTTGCCCATTCTGAACAATCCCTTGTCGCCCACCTGAACGGTGTCGCCGCGCTTGCGCGAAAGTTCGGCGTGGCATTTGGCGGCACGGACGACGCCCGTGTCGCCGGCTGGCTTCACGACATTGGGAAAGCGCGGGAGAATTTTCAGGAACGCATTCACGGAGAAAAAAGAAAAAGAAAAAGCGAAAAGGAACCGCATGCGCAAAAGGAACCGCATGCGCATCAAGGCGCGGCGGTGGCGTTGGCGCGTCAACTTTGGCCGGTGGCATTCGCCATCAACGCGCACCACGCTGGACTTCACAATCGCAGCGACTTGCAGCAGGTCGGCGAAAAATACGCGGACGACGGCAAGCGGTGTCTCACGGCAATTGCCGATGCGGAAAAGGTGGAAAACCCGAACATGCCGTTTGTATTCTCGGCAATGGCGGACGGTTCCGCTGTGGTTGACGGATGTGTGTTCCCGCCACTTCCCGCCTGGCTCGACGCGCTGCCGTTCGCGACCGCCGCCGGGCGTCAGACCAAAATGCTCGCGGTGGAGTTTTATACACGAATGCTTTTCAGTGCGCTTGTTGACGCCGACCGGCTTGACACGGAAAACGCGAACACCACCGCCGCTGGTGCGCAAACAAACGCCTTGAAGCGCAAGGGTTGGCGTTTTGGCGAAAAGGGGCTGGCGGAGAAAGGTGCCGCGCAAACACTTCTCGCGACCTTGCGCGATGCTATCAAAAAACGTGCCGACGAGGCGCGTGAAAAAGGCGCGAATAGCGAACTCTTGAAAATCCGAAACGAGGTCTTGGAAAAGTGTGAAAGTGCCGCCGCCAAACCGCGCGGTAGTTTCACGCTCACCGTTCCCACTGGCGGCGGCAAAACACTCGCGTCGCTCGCCTTCGCGCTAAACCACATCAAGTTTCAAAATGAAAATCTCTCCCCGGAAAAACAACCGCTTCGCCGCGTGATTATTGTCATTCCCTATTTGAACATCATTCAGCAAACAACAAAAGTTCTCCGCGACATTTTTGAAAACGGAACGGAGACAAAATTAGTGCTGGAACACCACTCGCAAGCCACCGACCCGAAAATTAAAACCTCCAAAGACGACAAAGACGAGGATGGGTGGAACAAGGAACGCTCGCAACGCCAACTCGCCGCCGAAAACTGGGACGCGCCAATTATCGTCACCACAAGCGTCCAATTCTTCGATTCGCTTTTCTCGCGCCGTCCGGCTGATGCGCGAAAACTCCACAACATCTGTCAGTCCGTCATCATTTTCGACGAAGTACAAACACTGCCCCCCTCGCTTTTGCAACCGATTCTTGATGCTCTAAAGGAACTCGCAAGTCACGAGCGTCCATATGGTTGCTCACTCCTGCTTTGCACCGCGACCCAGCCGGCACTGACAAAGGCCGATTCATTTGAGTTCGGTTTTGAAAATGTAACACCGGTTATTGACGACGTCACGGCAAATGAGTTGTTCAAAAAATTAAAGCGAGTGCGATACGAGGGAATCAATAAAACAGAACCGCCGCCGGTTAAGGATTTTCCCACACTGGCAAAAGAAATGAGCACCGTGCCAACCAAACAGGCGCTCGCCATTCTGAACACACGCAAGCAAGCGCGGGAATTGTTTGACGAAGTGAAAAAGATTGAGCCGGATTCCACTTTCCATCTTTCGACATGGATGTATCCGGCGCACCGTTTGCGAGTGCTCGCCGAGGTCGAGCGTCGTCTTGCCGCCGGCAAATCATGCTTTCTTGTGGCGACGCAATGTGTTGAAGCCGGCGTGGATGTTGACTTCCCGGAAGTTTGGCGCGCGTTCGGACCTTATGACTCCATTGTCCAGGCTGCCGGTCGCTGCAATCGCAACGGCGCACTAAAGGAAGGCACTGTCCACATTTTCGCGCCCAACGACGTCAAGAATCCGCAAGGCTTTTATGAAAGCGCAATTAAAAACACCGAACTTCTGCGAAGACTCGGCAAAGCGGAGCCGGAAAAACCGGAGTCGTTTGAAACTTATTTCCGCCTGCTTTACGAAGTCACGGTTCCCGACAAAGGATGTTGCGCGATCCAATCTGAGCGCGAAAAACTTCATTTTGAAGAAGTCAGCAAACGCTTTAACTTTATTGAAGCCGACACGGTTCCGTTGCTTGTCGAGCACGCAAAAATGCCGGACGGAAAAACCGTGGGGCAATGGCGAAAGGAAGAAAAGCGCGGAATATTTTTTACGGCGGATGATTGGCGCGAAATCCAGCCCTATATTATCAATTTGTCTTTCCCCGCCAGTAAGAAAACACGCAAATTCTTTAACAAGACGAACAGCGAACTGGTTTTTAAAGACGACGACCCGATACGCGGGCTCCGCCGTTTGCACATCACAAACATCTATGCGGACGGCGTCAACGGTGCCGGTCTCGATTTGGAATGCGCCGCATTAAACGAGATTATCGACTCTCTTTAATCCCCCCCCCCACCACACACACATTTTCAAAATCTACGCCACAGCAATGACAACATCGCCAGTCTGTCTCCGTGTAAAAGGCAATTTTGCCTGTTTCACTCGCCCCGAATTTCACGTCGAACGTGTGAGTTATCCCGTCATCACGCCGGAGGCGGCGCGCGGCATTTTCGAGGCGATTCTGATGAAGCCGGTGGAAAAACCGGAGCAGGAAAAACGTCATAACAAAATTGGTTTTCGCTGGCGCGTCACCCGCATCGGCGTTGTGAACAAAGGCGTCTTTTTTTCTATTCTCCGAAACGAACTCGGCTACGGAACCCACCAAGAACCGGCGAAAGCGTTTGGCTATAATATTCATGCGGAACGCACCCAGCGCAATTCGCTCATTCTCACCGGCGGTGCCGATGAGGACGGCGAACGCCGACCGCTCGAATACCTTATTGAGGCGGTGATTGAGGTCGCGATTGACAAACGCGCGGACCGCAATTCCGGCGGGGTTTTTCTCGCGCAAAAATACCGCGAAATGTTTCTGCGCCGCGCACGAAAAGGACAGTGCTTTTATCAACCGTTTCTGGGCTGCCGCGAGTTTTCCGTCTCCGAATGGTCATTGGAGGAAAATCCACCAGAGAAAATAGACGGACAGCCGGCGCGGGAAAGTTTCGGAATGATTTTCCATCGCTTTGATTTTTCACCCGTTTGGAAACTCTGGGGCGTTGAGGAGAAAACACAAAGGGGTATTCCGCGCCCGCAAGATGGTTGGGGAAAAAAAGAAAACCGTCCCGTGCCGTTGTTCTTCGATGCCAATGCGGAATACGGCTGGATTCGCGTCCCGGAAAATGGCAAGGAGGTGTTCAATGATCGCTGAGTTGGTCCGGCAGGCAGACATCCTCGGTGTCACTGGACGCGAGCCGTTTCATTCGCGCCCCGTCCACTGGCTCATCGAACTTGATGAGGACGGAAACGCGCTCGGTCTCACACCGACGGCAGGCGCAAACGGCAAGCACGGAAAACGCTTTCCTGTCGCGCTCGCTTATATTCTCGGCAGCCTCTCCCAGCACACATGGAAACCTGATTTTTTAAGCGGAAAGGCGCATGAGATTTTTGTGAATGGAATTAACGGGGACGGCGATGAAAACAAACTACAATATAAAAAAAAGAAAAATGGCACTGTTAAGAAAGTGAAAATTAGACCGGAAATTACACAGTTTGCTTATGTTGTTAAGGTGGCGTTGCGCATGTTGCCGCGAAACAAAATCATCCGGGCAGTCAACTCGTTTTTAGAAAATACCAAAGCACTTGCCAAAATCCCGTCCGCGCCAACTGGCGATGCCTTGAAATGTTTTGCAGGCGTGAACGCGGAAACGCTCGCGTTTCGCATCACGGGAAAACTTGCCTTGGAAGACAGAGAACTTCGTGAGTGGTGGGAAACGAAAAAACTTGTGCATCTGCGCAGAGACGAAATTAAAAGTTTCGAGCAACAAATCACCGGCGGCGACGCTTTTCAAGACGGCGAATCCATCTTGACCGAGAAGTCTCCTAATGTCTTTTCAACAATCCCTCTCGTCTCTTTTGGCAGTGCGCCGTTTGTCAGTTATGGTCTTGGAAAACATACCGCGAAACTCCGGCTCGACACGGCGGAAAAAGCCGCCGCCGCGCTAAATGCAATGCTCGCGGACGATAACGCGCATCTTTATCTCGGCGATCAAGTTGCCGTCTTCTGGGCAACGCAAAATGAAAAAGCGTGTGATTGCGGTTTTCTTTCGCTAATCAAAGCCGACGACCCGCTCGCGGTGACGGATTATATTCATTCTGTCTGGGGCGGGAGGCACCGTGAAATAGACAATGCGGCGTTCACGCTGTTCCTCCTTGAAAAGAAGAAGGGACGCTTCTCGGTAAAATCTTGCGCGAGTGATAGTCTCGCCCGTGTGGACAAAAATTTCCGCGCCTATTTCGAAGCAATCCGGCTGCGCTCCGAGAAACCGCTTGGCATCTCCGATCTCGCTAACTGCACCATTCAGCCGAAATCAAAAAACAAACTTCAGCCGAAATCGAAAAACAAACCGCCGAGTCATGTGTATAGCGCACTTTTGAACACGGCTTGGCAAAAAACTCCGCTGCCGGCGGCCTTATTTAAATCAGCCGTCCTGCGTCAGGGCATCGAACTCGCAAAAGGCTTTGATGAAAGTGACAAGGGATTGTCTACTCGTCGCTTGCAAGCGCGAACCGCGCTCATGAAACTCTACTTTTCCACCAACTCCACCAACACAACCCGCGCACAACACGACAGGGAGAATCCAATGAACGACAAAAACCACGACAATCAAAATCACCCCGCCTATCTTTGCGGGCGGGTGCTGGCGATTCTGGACAAAATCCACAACGCCGCGCACAACAAAAGCACGGCGTCATCACCGGCGACGCGCTACTACGGCTCGGCGTCAAGCACACCCGCGCTTGTTTTTCCACGCCTGCGCAAACTCGCCGCCATTCACTTGGAAAAAATAGGCGGCGGTCTTGCCTACACGCTCGAGAACGGTGTTCCCAAGGAAAAACGAGACGATGACGTCAACACCGATTTTGACGGACTGGCGCAACTCGTCGCAAAATTTGCCGCCGATGCCAAATGGCCGCGCACGCTTTCCCTTGAAGATCAGGGGCGTTTCGCCATCGGCTTCTATTATGAAAAAATACGAAAATGGCCGCATTATCGCAAAGGAACCAATCCGGTGGCCGATGAAACCGACAACGAAACCTCCGAAAGTGACGATACCGTTGGCGAGGACGACAACGCATAAACACTTCCTTGAATTGACAATTTTCCAAAAACACCACCTCCAACATCCAACCACGACCAACATGTCCAACACGAATACCTATCACTTCCCCTCCCTCTGGAATGGAAAAAATCACGATGCCGTTGTCGTCGAGCGCCACGACATTGTCTTGCTCTTCGATGCGAAGAACTGCAATCCGAACGGCGACCCCGATACTGGCAACATGCCGCGCCTCCAGCCGGATACGCTGACTGGTCTTGTTACCGACGTCTGCCTCAAACGCAAAATCCGCAATTTTTTTGCGCGATACAACACCAACAAGAGTCTCATCGCCGAGGGTGAAAAAAACGCCGATCCGCGCTACAATCTTTTTATCCGCGAGGACGCTGTCATTGAGCGAGTGCTTAAAGCCGACGACATCAAGAAGAAGGCAAAAGAGATTTTCCTGACTTACACGGTTAATGGAAAGCAATTGACCGAAAATGATTGGGAAACAGTG
Source organism: Puniceicoccales bacterium (assembly GCA_031269335.1). Lineage (GTDB taxonomy): Bacteria > Verrucomicrobiota > Verrucomicrobiia > Opitutales > UBA953 > CALNBE01. Next base: position 10,441 of record JAISZI010000111.1, on the reverse strand, counting down.
CATGAGAAAACAAAAGAGAGCACCGATGCGGACACAACAGATAGTGCTACTGACAACGCGCCGGAAGGATTGCCATCAAGCGTTTCCGATAAACCAGCAAAAAAGAACAAAGGCGCGAAGGGACAGAGAAAAAACAAAGATGTCCCCCCACCTTTTCTCTCCGAATACAAAGACCGCGCCTATCACGACGCGATTTGCGAACTCTATTTTGACGTGCGCTATTTCGGGCAAGTCGTTTCCACGGAAGGTCCGCTCAAAGGCAGTTTTTATGGTCAAATCCGCGGACCAATTCAATTCAGCTTCGCGGAAAGTTATGATAAAATTTTGCAATTGGACTTCTCCATCACACGCTGCGCCGTAGCGAGCGAGACCGAGGCGGTCAAAGCCGAACAAAACAAGACAGGAAACCGCACGATGGGGCGCAAATACAATGTCGCCTACGGCCTCTATCGTTCGCACATTCATTTTTCGCCGGCGTTCGCGGCAAAAACGCGTTTCACTTACGCCGACCTTGACAATTTTCTCTTCGCGTTGAGCCGTTCTTTTGGCGATTACAATGTGGACACGGCGGCGGCGCGGGCGGACGGACTGCGTGTTGTCGGGCTTGTGGATTTCGAACACCAATCCTCTCTCGGCAACGCGCCGGTTCACAAACTTTTTGAGCTGGTCACCGTGCAGGCAAACAAAGACATCGAGGGAAAATTTCCCAGCGGCGGTGATTTCCCAAGTGGTTTGGATGACTATCGGGGAAGTGCGCCTGACGGGGAAATCTACGCTGTCACCAACGAATACGGTTTTGTCACGGGCTGCTCCACAAAAAAACCAGAAAACCCAGATAGCACTGCCAACATTCACGCCCGCCGCTTGATTTGGGAACTTGGCGAGCCACCACAAAAGACGGACGCGACTTCCAAAATAAACAGCGAATCATGACCCGGAACGAACTCGAATTTTCAATTTTCTGCGTAAAAAACCGCCCGCAGTTTTGCCGATTACGATGTGACCATCAATCAGGACAACCTCCCCGCCGAAGTGGAAATCATCGAGAAACTCTGACCTTATCCTATGCCCTATCCTATCCAACTTGAAATCTCCGGCCCGACCGCGATGTGGACGCGCCCCGACACGGGCGCGGCACCGGTGTCGGCGGTGGTGCCCTCGCCAAGCGCGGCGAAAGGGATTTTTGAGTCGGTGCTGCGCTGGAAATCGGTGAACATCGTGCCGACGCGCGTCGAGATTTGCCGTCCCGTGCAGTTCCACCGCTACGCGACCAACTACGGCGGACCATTGCGTAAAAGCGACCAAATCAAAAGCGGCGCGTCATTCCAGCAACACGCCATCGTGCTCATCAATGTCTGCTACCGGCTCTACGCCGACGTCACATTCGCCCAACATTACGCTGGCGACAAGACACGCGGGCAGATTGAGTTGCGCCGCGACAAATCAAAACGAGCCCACGGTTTTACAACCTGTCCGCAACACGCATTTCAAGACGCGTTCAACCGTGCTCTCCGGCGCGGCACCTTTCACGCTTATCCGTGTCTGGGATTGAGCGATTTCCCCGCCGATTACGCCGGCGAGTTCCGCCCCGAAACAAAAATCTGCGAAACCGAAAACCACGTCATTCCAACTTTGCTAAAATCCGTTTTCAACGGCCCGCAAAGCGGCAAATGGAAGCCGACTTTCCTCAACAATCTTATCGTCCGTAACGGCGTCCTCGAATACTCTCAAAATGCTTAACGAACTCTTCATTGCAGCCAAGGCATTGGGCACCGCCGGCGTCACCGTTGCCTCGCGACATCCGCGCATTCAGCCGATGCCGAAAAACGGAACAACACTTGTTGTCGCGCTTGACGAGTCCGCAAGCCCCGCCGCGCTTGAATTTCTCGATGGCAAAGAAGCGGGAAAATTGTTGCGAGTGGAACACGGTTCCTCCGGTTCGAGTTTTCCCGGCTTTAACATTCTGGTTCCGTTGCTCAATTTTTCGGCGGTTCAAACGGAGAAAATCAAAGTGCCAATCGAAAAAGTCATCGCGTTATCCAAGCCCTCGAAAAATTCCGACACCAAGGCGCAACGTTCCGCCATTCGTGACTTGGCGAAATTGGAGGGTGTGAAAACTCGTGATTATACCGACGCCCAAGAAAAACAGTTTTACCGCTCTTGCGTGGAACTCGTTGCGGAATTGCGCAAAGATTTTTCGGGTGCAACAAACGCTGGCTCCAAACTCACAAATTTCATAAAACTCCTGATGCTCCTCGGCGAAAAGCCAACGACGCTGCACGATTTCTGCGCCACCATTGCGGATGTCTTTGTTGGAAAAATTGACTCATACGCTGGCAAAGAACTTTCGTTCATTGTCGAAATTCTTTTCGGCGTGCTTGACTGGCAAAAACGAAAAGAAGGAATCGGGACTCCAGAATACTTGGAACAGTACAAGAAGAAAAATTTTCCGGGCGACACAACAAAAGTGCCAAAACAACCCGTCTATCTCGACCTCATTCCAAGTTTGCTGGATGCAAATTTCAAAAAAATCGCGCATCCGCAAATTGGAATTTCCATCAATGAAAAACTCATTGAGAAGGACAGGCATCCACTTGCTTCAGCCGACTCTGAGGCGACTGAAATTCCTGCGATAGACAAACCGCAAAAGACAGCGACCAAAAGGAAAGACGGGAACCGGAACGGAAGCAAGAAAACGAAAGGAATTGATGCTTACTCTGGAATTGTCGATGAATTGCAAGATAAGTTTCCAGAGCCAAAAGTCTCTGAAATCGGGAAAGTTAAACTTTTTTCTGTCAACGTAAAAGAAGCCAGAACATTCCTCCGCTATGGCCTTGAAAAGGTCTATGCTTTCCCTATCGCAAAATCGCTCGTTCAAGAAATGAGCGACACACTTCTCTTTCTCGCGAGCGAGGAAAACAAAGGGAAAACTTGTTTCCCAATACCGGGTGCACAGGGCGAAAAACGCGACCTGCTTATTGCTTATTTAGAAAGTGCGGGCAATAAAACAAACGCTCTCCCATCGGATGATTTTGGAATTGCGGAAATGTTTGGCATGGAGACGGATTGTGCCTCCGCCGACACAAACGCCGCCGACTTTGCCGCACGCACGGAGGGCGTTTTGAAAATGTTGCAGGGAAAACTCTCCGACAATCCGGATTTGCGCGTCCGGCTGTTTGCTCTGGGAGCCGTTGACAAGGCTAACAGACAGGCAACCCTCAACCGAAGCATCACAGTCAAATCCCTGCTTGAATGTGTCTGCCAATGGGATGCTGCTGCGAAAAACATTCCTGCAATCCGAATCCTGCTAAAATTTGACACAAAGGAAGACGGAGGGAAAGTTCCCGTTTCCCAACAAAAATGGACGCCATCGCCAGTTGACCTCACGGCGACGATTAACCGTGTGTGGAGTCCTGACTCCAAAAGGAAGGGTAATTCCAAAAGGAAGGGTAATTTTGTTTCCGCTTATAAACGCGATTTCTCCGTTTCCGATGCTTACGATGTTTTCATTCCGCAGACCGAGGGATTTAAATTGTTGAAATCGCGCCTCGCGCTCTCGCTTCTCATTGCGAGAATGGCCAAAGTCTTGGCGGAGTTACAAGCGGCGAAAACACAACGGCGCGACGCAGACATGTCTGATTCCGTTCGCGGACAATGTCTCAAAACAGTCGTTTTCCTCGGCCTCCTCCTGAAAAATCTCTCTCCTCAAAACAACGACAAAACAACCTATATGAAAGAACCGCTCTATCAACTTGGTCAACTCCTCGCACTCGTGGATAAGTTGCACCATGCTTACTGCACAGACGTGCGTGCGGGGCAAGTGCCTTCGCAGCTTATCGGAAACGCGTTTTTTAACACGGCGTTGGAACAACCTGTTTCGGCGCTTGCCCTCCTTGCGAAACGCATCTCGCCATACCAAGCGTGGGCAAAGACATGCGAAATAAATGAAAAAACGGGTGAAGAAGATTCCCCCAAGAACATTGCGAGGAAGACTGGAAAGAAAATGCTGAGACTGTTTCGCAGCACCTGTTCTCTCATCCGCACTGACGAATTGCCCAAGCGCATGACCGACGAGGACAAGGCTAAACTTCTCCTTGGCTATCTTGCCGACACCTACGAGCCGGAGAAAAACACTGCCGACGACGACACCACCTCAAACGAAAAATCCAGTGGCAGCGTCGGAGTTCACACTGACAACACATCCCTCCTCCCTCCGCACCTTTAACTCTTTCCATTTCACACACTCACACTTTTCATCCTCAAACCAGACAAACATCATGCCCGACAACACACAAAACACCGCAAACACAGCCGGCGGCGGCAACGCCGTCCCGCGCATCACCGGTCTTCTTCTTTTGGAAGTCCGCAAATCCAACCCGAACGGCGACCCAGAGCGCGAAGGCGCGCCACGCCAGCGCACAGATGGCTTCGGCGAAATCTCGCCCGTCTCCGTCAAACGCAAACTCCGCGACCTCGTGGAAGACAAGAACGGCGTCGTCTGGCAGGAAGTCGCCAACGGACACGTCGCCACATCCTTTGACATTCTCGAAAGTCGCGGACGTGACCGTAATGAAATCAAGAGATTAACGCCCGATGCCTTTGCCAAAAGATTTTGGGACGCCCGTCTTTTCGGGAACACGTTTCTCGAAGAGGAAGCGGGCAGCAGCATCCGCACCGGCGTCGTCCACTTTGGCGTCGGCGTTTCTCTCGCGCCCATCGAAATCGAACTCTCCACATGGACAAACAAGGCGGGCGTTCAAGATGGCAAAGACCGTGGTATGGCACCGCTGGCATTCAAAGTTGTGAGACACACACTCTATGCTGTGCCGTTCTTTGTTAATCCCAACTTTGCGCACAAAACCGGCTGCGCAAAACAAGATGTCGAGTTGTTCTTGAAACTGCTGAAATACGCTTATACCAACACGCCTTCCGTCATTCGCACGCAAGTGAACGTCATCCACGCGCACACATTTACACATAACAGCCGCGCCGGCTCGCTGCCTGACTATTTGTTTTTGGACGCGCTCACTCCCGCGAAATTGGAAAAACCATCGGAGTCTCTGGCGGACTATAAAGACCTCGCCGAAAAGCAGTGGGACAAAATTAAAGACAAATCCATTCGCGAGGGTGCGCCGCAAAAGTTCGGCGCCCTCGGAACCTATCAAGACTACGCCTTGTGAGCGTGGAACAGCAAAGAATGTCCGCCCCGCTTGCCCGCAGCGCCCAGACAAAAAAAGGTGTCCGCGCGCAAACATACGAGGAACACGTCTCCGGTGTGCGTGACGCCGCAATGCGTCACGCCTCCTCCGTCGGTGTGTTCTCCGTAAAACACCGTGACGCGCTTGCCGCCGTTGTGCGCGTCGCCTCCATTTATCACGACCTCGGCAAGCTGGACGATTTCTTCCAAGACATTCTCATTCGCAATAATCACGACAACTGCGGCTTTAATCATTGCGAGGCGGGAACCGCCGAACTTCTAAAATACAAACAAGGCGAAGCCGCGTTGCTTGTTTATTCGCATCATATCGGGCTACCAGAGTTCGCAAAAGAAAAAGTCAGGGTCGCCAACGAGAAAAACTTCTTCCTGCGCGATTGTTCGCAGTTTCCCGCGCCGCACCACGAACGGACGAATGCGCTTATCGAAATTAAGCCCGCGCCACATTACGAACGAACGGACGCGTTTCTCAAAGATTACCTCGACAAACATCGCGCCATTTTCCCGGAAGACGACGCAAAAGGAATTGTTCAAAAATTTGGCGCTTCCAACCTTGCCCGCCGTGTTGCGCTGTCGTGTCTTGTTGACGCCGACCACGGCAATTCCGCGCAGCACACCGGCGACGAAACCGCCCTCTCTGGAATTCCGCTTCGCGCCGCCGATCGGTTGCAAGCACTTGACAATTATGTCGCGAACCTTGCCGCCACGAAAACACCGTCAAACGAGCAGGAACACGAACGTCATGCGCTCCGCCAGAAAATCTACACTTCCTGCCGCGAGCGAAAACTTGCCGATAACGAGCGCATTGTTTCTTGCGACAGCCCGGTCGGAACCGGCAAAACAACAGCGGTTCTTGCCCACTTGCTGCGCGTCGCCGCCGAACGGAACCTGCGGCGCATTTTTGTCGTTCTGCCCTTCACAACCATCATAGACCAGTCCGTCGGAGTTTATAGAAAAGCACTCGTCCTGCCCGGCGAGGAGGCGGAGAAAGTCGTCGCCGCGCATCACCATAAAGTCGAGTTCTCCGGCGACGATCACGCGGAACTGCGGCAACTCGCGCAAACGTGGGAAGCGCCGATTATTGTCACAACCGCCGTCCAGTTTTTTGAAACACTCGCCGCCAACAAACCAGCCGCCTTGCGCAAATTGCACCAAATCGCCGGCAGCGCCGTCTTTGTTGACGAAACACACGCCGCGATGCCCGCCGCGCTCTGGCCACAAATGTGGCGCTGGCTTTGCGAACTCGCCGACGACTGGTCGTGCCATTTCGTTCTCGCATCCGGCTCGCTGGCACGATTTTGGGAACTCGAAGACTTTGTTCCGGGAAAAAACCGCCGCGACATCCCGCGCCTTGTCGCCGACGCGGATGCGCAGCCAGCGTTCGACGCCGAGAAAAAACGAGTCCGGCTCGCTGTTTTGAAAAATAAAAACGGAGCGGTTTACGTTGCAAAAGAAGACCTTGCCGATGCCGTTCTCGCCGCGCCCGGTCCGCGTCTGGTTGTTTTTAACACGGTGCAATCCGCCGCTGTTTTCGCCCGATATTTGAGGGAGGAACGCAACCTTGGTCTCAACATTGAACACCTTTCAACAGCACTCACGCCATTTGACCGAAATCGTATTCTACAACGCATAAAAACAAATCTCGCCAGTCACTGGAAAGACTGGGTTTTGGTGGCGACAAGTTGTGTCGAGGCCGGCGTTGATTTCTCTTTCCGCACGGGTTTTCGCGAGCGCGCCGCATTCGCGAATCTACTGCAACTCGCCGGACGCGTAAATCGAAACAATGAGCACTCGGACGCCTTTGTTTATGACTTCCAGCACAACGCCGACGAGCAACTAACACTTCACCCGCACTTCAAAACCGCCGCCAAAATTGTCGGGCAACTTTTTGAAAACGATAACGGCGCAAACGAACTCGGTCCCGAACAATGCACCAAAGCCTTGCAAATGGAACTCAACCAAAGCACGGGCGAAATGGAGGAAACCGCCGAAAACATCCGCGAGGCGGAGTCCGTTTGCGATTTTCCAAAAGTCGCAAAATTGTGCCGCCTGATTACGACGGCCACGACAACCGTTCTTGTCGGTGATGAAATCTGCAAACGCTTTGAAAACAAGGACCGCAAAAACTTCCCGACCTCACAAGAGATCATGCTCAATAGTGTTCAAATTTGGGACAATAAACTAAAAGATATTTCCGTTTCTGAAATTGGTTTTGGCACCGACTTGCTCCGCATTCAAAGCGGTTGTTATGACAACTTCCTCGGCTACATGAAGGGGTTGCTTGGTGTTCGCGACTTTCAACAGAACGGAAGTTGTTTTTAGAATCTTGTTTATCATATCGGAGAAATGCCCATGACCCGGAACGAACTCGAATTTTCCATCTTCTGCATAGAAAACCTTGCCGAGCGGCTGGACGTCGGTGGCGAGGTCGTCTATCGCTTGCTTACGCGGAACAACGGGAAAGGGAGCCTGCTGGATGCTTATATCGTCCCCAATTACGCCGCCCTGCATTCGCAAGGGAAGGAGTATATTGTGAATGACCTCATCGAAATTATGAAACGCGAAAACCTGCTCAACAAGGAGGGCCTGCCGGAATGATACTTTATCACGGCTCCCATCTTGCTGTCGAAAGACCGGATATTTCGTTTTTCCGCGACAATGAGGATTTCGGCAGAGGTTTTTATACAACGCCCATCCGGGAGCAGGCGGAAAATTGGGCGCGGCGTTTTGTCCGCGCAAAAGGCGCGGCGGTGTTGTCGCTTTACGAAGTGGATGATGCCGCGCTCCGCGCCTCCGCTTCCATTCTCGAATTCCAATCTTATTCGGAGGACTGGCTTGATTTTATCGCAAGTTGCCGTCGTGGCGAAAACATCGGAAATTATGATATCGTCATCGGCGGTGTCGCGGACGACAAGGTTTTCAACACGCTGCAACTTTACTTCGACGGATTGGTTGACAAGGCCGAGGCCATCAAACGACTGCGCTATGAAAAACCGAATTGTCAGTATTGCTTTCGCACGCAATCCATCATGGATGAGTTTCTAAAGTTCAAGAAAACGGAGGCGCTTCAAAAATGATGACCGCGAACAAAACTTTGCTCCAACTCAAATACCGCGATGTGGTGATCGCCTTCGCCACCCTTAAAAACATTCCGTTGCGCGAGGCACTGGACGTTTTTTATAAATCCGAAACTTATTTGGAAATGCGCGAAGGTCTCGGTGACATGCACTGCCGCAGCGACAAATACCTTGCCGAGGAACTGTCAAGAGCACGTCCGTAATGATAACAACACGTCTCGTCTCTCGTCCCCCCCCCCCCGCACACACACACACCACCAGCACCCACCGATGTTTCCCCTCAGCGCCATAAATGATTATCTCTACTGTCCGAGGCGGGCAGGATTGAAATTCATTGAAGGGCTGCGTGGTGAAAACGAGCACACTCTCCTCGGCGACCAGGCGCACGAGCACGTTGACTTTCCCGGATACGAACAACGCGCGGGGTGGACTCTGCTTCGCGCGCTGCCGCTTTATTCCGACCGGCTCGGCCTTTCGGGGAAAGCCGACCTCGTGGAAATTCATCGCGCATCCGGTGGCGAAGCGGGCGCCATTGCCGAAATACGCCCCGTTGAATACAAGAAGGGACCGAAGCGGCGTTTCGCCAACGACGAAGCCCAGCTTTGCGCCCAGGCTTTTTGCCTCGAAGAGATGTTCGGGTTGAGCGTTGAGGTCGGCTCCATTTATCATGCGTCCTCGCAAAAGCGCCGCGATGTTTGTTTTGACGAACCCTTGCGCATCAAGACACGCGAAACGATCACCGCCCTGCGGCGGTTGATCGAAACCGGGGAAATGCCTCCCGCCGAGTTGCGTCCGCAATGCGAGGGTTGCTCCCTGCACAAAATCTGTCTGCCCGAGGCATCGAGCAAAACACCTTTCCGCAATCTCTACGAACCGATAAGCTATAACTCTTAGGTTGTCGTTTTTTAACCAACATCCAACAACCCTTCCAGCTTTGTCACAACTTCTCCAAAATACGCTCTACCTTCTCACGCCCAAACTGTCCGTTCATCGGGACGGGCTCGCCCTTCGCATCGAACAGGACCGCCAGCTCAAACTTTCGTTGCCCGTCCACAACTGCGAATCGCTGCTCGTGTTCGGCCCCGACATATATGTGTCGCCGGCCGCGATGCGGCTTTGCTGGGAAAACGGAGCCAGTGTTTGTTATTTCACCGAATGGGGGCGCCTCGAAGCCCGTGTTGAAGGAGTGCCCCAGGGCTCCGTCCACCTCCGCCGTATCCAGCACGCCACTGCATCCGACCCGGTTCGCGCGGCTGAAATTGCCCGGGCGTTTATCGCGGGAAAAATCCACAACACCCGCTGGCTCCTCAACCGCAGCGCGCGAGACGCCGCCGATGCCTCGGACGCTGAAACCCTGCGCGTCGTATCCGACATGTTGATACGCCTGCTGCGTCAGCTTTCCGGAATTGAAGATACCGATGCAGCGCGGGGAATTGAGGGTCGGGCGGCGGCGTTGCATTTTGATGTATTCGAAAAACACTTGCGTCCGCAGGTCCGGCAGAAATTTCCTGTTGACGGGCGCAACCGCCGTCCGCCGCGTGATGCGGTCAATTGCATGCTCTCGTTTCTTTACGCCCTGCTTCGGCATGATTGCATCTCGGCGCTCACGGCGGCTGGCCTTGATCCTTTTGTCGGTTACCTGCATGTTGACCGGGCCGGCAGGGAGTCGCTTGCGCTCGATCTCATGGAAGAATTTCGCCCTTGGGTCGAACGGCTTGTGATCACGCTGTTGAATCGGGGCGAACTCAATCCGAAATCATTCGCATACCGGGAGGGTGGTGCTGTTGAATTGACCGAATCGTCACGCAAGGACATTGTGGCAGCCTACCAAACCCGCAAACGCGAGGAAACGGCGCATCCGCTGTTCAAGGAGAAAGTGCGCCATGGACAGTTGCCTTTTATCCAGGCGCGCCTCTTGGCCCGCGCCTTGCGTGAGAGCGTCGATTACGTCCCTCATTTGTTTGCCTGAGACGGCCACAGATTGTAATTGGCAGAATTCATCACCGACCATGTTTCTTCTGATCACCTACGATGTTTCCACGACTGACGAGAGAGCGGGCGCGCGTCGTCTGCGCCGAGTGGCGAAAGCATGCACGTCGTATGGCACGCGTGTGCAAAAATCGGTTTTCGAAATGCAACTTGGCCAGAC
>JAISZI010000085.1 GCA_031269335.1 Puniceicoccales bacterium | reverse complement strand
CTCCGCCTTGAGCCTGCTTCTGTGTGATTACATCGTGGTGGTCACCTCCCTGCCACAGTCAACGTTTGATGCCCGTTCGCTCTTGCGTCTCTACCGCCTGCGCTGGCAAATCGAACTGGCTTTCAAACGCCTCAAATCCCTTCTGGGCACCGGTCACGTCCCCAAGGTCGATCCTCGAAGTTCGCGCGCCTGGTTGCAGGCAAAACTTCTCACCTGCCTTCTCATCGAAAAAATCATCCTCGAATCCGAGGTTTTTTCCCCCTGGGGATTCCTTCTGCCTGAAAAACAGCCGCTGGGCTGAGTTCGTCGAAGCTCGCGATTGCGTCCTGGTCTGCCTTCGCCTGGCTCCCTCCCTTCGCTTCTTCCTCGCCAACGGTCTCTCCATCCGTTCCTCCCTCGCCAACTCCCGCCCCAGAAAACGCTCCCGCGCCCTCTCCTCATGGCCCACTATAGTATCTTAGCGCTTATCGGGGAAGCCCCGCCGTAAACGATGGGCACAGCACTTGCTCTGCTCCGCGCTCTCCTCCGCTTGCCCCGTCGGGGGATGCGTGTCCCCCCCCCTCTTTCCTCTTTCCTTCCTTCGTTGCTTCGTGCGCGGATCACGCGCTCCCCCGCCGAGGGATTCCCCTCGCGCCCGCTAAAATACTTTGCGATAGCCGATGTTGATGCTCCAAGGTTTTTCGTATTTGTCGCCGAAGACGTATTCATAGTCAAAGTGAAATTGCTGTGATTCGTCAAGTTGCCATACGACGGCGGCGCCGACGGTGCCGCGGGTGCCGTCGGTATTTGGCGTTAAGCGGTGTGAGCCGACGCGCACATTTCCGCCGTCGCTGGATTGGGATTCTGCGCCGATGTTGAGAGAAGGGATGAGGAAGTGGTTATTTCCGAGGGAAAAAGTTTTTCCAATGCGTGCATTTATTTCAAACCGGCGAATATCGCTGTCGTAAGATCGGACATTTACGCCGCGTTTTGTCAGGTAATCATAGGCGAAGATATGGAGATAAGAAATTCCCATATTCGGTTCGATGAAAAAATCGGAGGATAGGGAAAAAGTGTAGCCGATGCGCGCGGAAAAGCCGAGGGCGAGGTTTCCGTAGTCGGCGTGGTCGAGGAGCGCATCGTATTGCGTTGACATGTATTGGAATTTGAAATCGGAGTCGAAGAAGAAGCCATCCTTGTGTTGCCAGATTCCGTAGGCGCCTACAACGGCGGCGCTTGTGTTACCCTTTGAGCCGTAGGCGTCGCGAAAATCGCGCTGTGCTCCGTAGTAGCCGGTGAAGGCGCCGAGGAAAAAACGGTTATCGCTGTCGAAGGAAAATTCGCGGTCTGCGCCGATATCTGCGCCGTATTGGTATTCGCGGAAGGCGCGCATGCCGGTGATATTTAGGTTGGCGTTAATTTGTTGAGCGTAACCTCGTGTCCAAAAATAAGTTTTAGTAGCGTGGATAGAAGAGAACAGCGGGGCTTGCGTGGAGGTCTTAGCGATGTTGGGAGTATTAGTTTTTGGCGATGTCTGCGTTCTATTCGTGTCGCGTAATTCTCCGAAACGTTTGTGCAAGTTGTCGAGTTGGGAAAACCAGCCTATTGAGATTGCGCCTGTGGAGTTGGCAATCACGACGGTGCCGGGACCGAATTTGGAGGTTTTGCCGAGCAAGTAGCCGCCGTTTCCGTTTTCCATGAAGGTGTATTCGCTGAGAAACGTTACCATTTCGCCGCTTACCGTTTCGTTTAAGAGCGAAGTATTGTTTGGGGCGTTGATGACGGTGATTCCTTCGAGGTCGCTGCTCGGGTTGGTGTCGATCAGGATGAAATGGTGCTGACCGGAGATTTCGCCGTGCACTTCGAGGCGGTTTGAATTTTCGGGATTACTCAAATCGATATTCATGCGGATCAATCCTTTAGCGTCGCCGTAGCCTGCGTTAAGGCTGGCGAGGGAGAGGATGCTTCCCGGCGAGATGAAGTCAATTTGACCGCCGCTGTTATCGAGGTCGTTCCATTGTGCGTTGGCGGAGAGGCGGATAATTCCGGCGTTGGTGAGGGCGCCGGAAACGTCGCCGAGGGTCGCGGTGCCATTGTTGACGAGAGAACCGCGCACGACAGTTGCTTCAAATGATGCGCCGTAATTGTTGGTTACTAATGGGTTGTCTATTTGAGTGCCGCCTTCGGGCATATTTACGTTTCGCGCTTTGAAGCTGCCTTCGTTAGTGATGGTGCCGGTGACGGTGTCCGCCGTGAAGTTGCCGGTGTTGGTGAGGAAGATTCCGCTGGTCGTTTGAATATCCGAGGCGATGCCGACGATGCGCGCCTCGAAAGTGCCGTGGTTGACGATATTCCCGCCCGAAACGGCGTCTGCTTTGAGCGTTGCGGCGGTGTCGCCGGATTGCGCTCCGTTGACAATGGAGCCGTTGATGGAGAGCGCCTCGAATGTCCCCGTGTTTTCCACGAGCGGAGTGCCGGAGGCGAGGCCACTTGCCGGGGCACTGATTACCTGTGCGGTGAAAGTGCCGTGGTTTTCGACGGATCCGGTGACAACGTTTGCGGTGAAGCGGGCGTTATTGACGATGAGGGGTGCGCGCTGGTCGAAGCCGGTCGCCGGTGTGTTGATTTCGTCCGCTTCAAAAATGCCGTGATTGACGATACTTCCGGAAATCGAGCCGCCCTTGAATCGCACCGTTGTCGCGTCGCTGTGTTGCGAGCCGTTGACGATGGTGCCGCTGATGCTTTGCGCTTCAAATTCCGCCAAATTGGTGATGACCGCACGGGTATTCACGCTGGCGGCAACGAAGTGCCCGGAGTTGGTGAGGCTGGATAGCCTGTAAGTGCCTTGTCCGGCGATGGTTCCGGCATTTTTAAGATTGGTGCCTTCAATGTCGCCGGAAACCGTGACGTCGGCGGTGTTGGTCGCGGATATTTCGCCCGTGCCCGAAACCGTGTTCGCGAAAGTGCCCGTGAAATTCAGTTCCAACTGCGTATCCTCCTTCATCGTGATGGCGCCCGTGCCCGCGGCATTTTCCGCGCTGAGGCGTAACACGCCTTTGTTGAGCATTGTGCCGCCGGAGTAAGTCCCGCTTCCTGCGAGGGTTAGAACACCTTCGCCGTTTTTTGTGAGGGCACTTCCCTGCCAATCGGCACGGCGTGTCGAAGCGGCATTGGAATTGTCCGATAGCCCGCCCGTGAGCGTGAAGTTGTTCGCGACGGTGAAATCGCCGTGTGCCGGTCGCCCCCCTTCTGTGCTATACCATGTCAACATCGTATCCATCACTACATTAAGCCCTTCGACACCGATGCGCGTCGTAAGGAAATCCACCGAATTGAGTTGTCCGTCAATGGATAGTTCCGGCTCAAAACGCGTTATGCCGCCGGTGGTTTCGACGATGACGATTTTGTTGCTTGTCGCAGGGAAGGAAGAAGACGCGCCGCTCGGATTGTAACCGGATATTTCCAGCGTGCTCCCCGGATTCATGGCAAGGGAGCCGTCAATGACGAGCTTGTCGCTTGTTGCCGCCGTTGCGCCCAATTGGAGGCGAAGGGTGCCGCAGGCATTTTCATTTTCTGCCAAAAAGGTGACGTCGCCGTGCAAAGTGAGCACGGCGGCTTCGACACCTGTTGTCGTGCCCGTCGCCGCGAGATCGGCGGAGTCTGGGGTGAAACGGTGTTTATCCGGAGAGACAACGCCCGTAATTTGAAATCCGCCCGCGGCGCGCACCGTGCCAGCCCCTTCAAGCGTTGCGGAACGACCCAGCTTGAAAACGGTGTTTGTGTCGCCGCCGGTGTCGAAAACACTCCCTTCGAGGATACGGAAAACGCCGCCGGTGACGTGCACGCCGCCGCCTGCCGCGCCGTCCGGGTTGAGCTTTGAATTGCGGGCAAACTGGACAAGTGCGGCGTCGCTTGTGAGCGCGTTTGCACTCGTCGGGTTGGGCGAGTGGGAGAGCGGGTCGTCGAAGACAATTTCCCGCGCTCCCGTGAAAACGCTGGTTCCGCCCGCGAGAGCGAGCGCGTTCGGGGCGCCGCCCGCTTTGTTTGCGGTGAAAAAGATAATGCCTGCGGCGGTGTCGAACCGAACGTTTGAGGCGGACACCGCGCCGCCGGTGTTGGCGGTGGCGGCGGCGTTTTCTTTGAAAAGGGTGTTTCCGTGCAACACGAGTGCGCCGGTGACGTGGATGGCACCGCCGCCGGAAGTGGCAGTGTTGGCAGTGAAAACCAGTGAACCCGCGTGGATGATTTCCAATGCGCCGGTCGCCACGATGGCACCGCCGCCGCCGGAGGTGGCGGAATTGCCTCGAAACACGGTAGTTGCGCCGAGGGTAAGTGTTGAGCCGGAGAGCCAGATCGCCCCGCCGCTTACTGCGGTGTTGGCGGAATCTGCCGCCGCGCCGCCGAAGCGAGTTCCGTCGCCAAGCGAGACATTGCCCTTCGCATAAATTGCGCCTCCCGCGCCAGTTGCGTTGTTTTTTGCGAATACCGCGCCATCGCCCATCGAAAGTGCGCCGCTGGAAAAAATCGCGCCGCCGCCCAGCACGGCGTTTGTTGCCCTGTTTCCCGTGAACACGAGTTCGCCGCTGTGCGTGATTGATAACGCGCCGTTCGAGCGCACCGCCCCGCCGGATGCGGCGGTGTTGTAGGAAAATTGCCCGCCGCCCGCCAACGTGAGTGTCGCGCCGGAAAGCCAGATTGCGCCCCCGCCGCCGGCGGCAGTGTTGCCTTCGCCGGCGGTGTCTCCTCCGAAGCGCGCGGTTTGCGCAAAACTGACGTTGCCGAGCGAGCGGACGGCACCGCCGTCGCCAGTTGTCGCGGTGTTTCCGGTAAAAGTTACGTTGCCCGTTCCGGTGAAATTCAGGTTTCGGCTGGCGAGGATAGCACCGCCGTTTGCCGCAGTGTTGCCGCGAAATTCCGCCGAACCGTCGAGCGTAAGTGTTTCGCCGCCAAGGTAAATCGCGCCGCCGGAGGCGTCTGCGCTGTTTTGTGCAAACACGAAATTGCCGGCGAGCGACAGGTCTTTGCTGGCGTAAATCGCGCCGCCGCCGAACACGCCGTGCGTAGTGTTTCCATCGAGCAACACGTCCACGCCGGCGGCAGCGGACACGGCAAGGGCGTTTTTCGCAAACACCGCACCGCCGTTGCCCGATCCCGCCAAATTGTCGCGAAATTGCGTCGCGCCGCCCAGCGTGAGCACGCCGCCGCTGATGTAAATGGCACCGCCGGAGGCGTCAGAGCTGTTATCGGCGAAAAGGGCGTCGGCGCCGATGGAGATGTCGCCTGCGGCGTAAATTGCGCCGCCGCCGACACCGCCGCCTGCCGTGTTTTGCGAAAACTGGGCACTCGTGCCAAAAACGACTTTGCCATTAGCGTAAATAGCGCCACCGCTGATAGATGCTTCGTTTTTCTGAAACGTTGTGGCGCTCTGTGCCGAGAACGCCCCTTCGGCATAAATCGCGCCGCCGTTAGAAGCACTGTTTTGCACGAACGTCGTAATGCCCGTGATGACGATGCTTTCGTTGACAAAAATTGCACCGCCGTTGGAGGCGGCGGTGTTGGCTTGAAACGTTAAGGCGTCGGTGTTGCGCACCTGTATCGCGTTTTCTGCGTAAATTGCGCCGCCGTTGCCACTTGCCGCTGCATTTGCGGTAAATTTCACGGCGGCGGCGGCGAATAATACCACACTTTGCGTATTGTTGAAAAAAAACGCCCCGCCGGCCTTGGCGGTGTTTTCGGAAAAGAAAAAAGTGTTGCCCGTGGTGCCCGATTGCAGGGCGAAAACGGCACCGCTGCCGACATAGACGGCACCGCCGAACCCGTTGTCAGCAAGCGTGTTTGAATTGCCCCGGATAGTGATGTTGGTGTTTGGGTAAAGCATCACCGCACCCGCTTTGCCATCGGCGATGCGGATACGTTGATCGGTGCTGTCGGGCGTAGCGGCGAAGACCGCCGTTTGGGCGATGTCAAGCACCGCACTCACGTCGGCTGGATTTTCCGATACGGGGACATTGCCCAAAAATTCAATGGAAGAAAGATTCCCGTCCCAGCCCCACGTCGAGGGCAACACCGCCGATCGATGCTCGTTGTCCTGAATGGGAACGGCGGCAAGCGGAGTGGTAGCAAACAATACGAGTGGGACAATCGACCGCTCGACCAATTCAAGAATTACCCCAAGAGAATCTCCCTGTTGCATCACCCACACGTTCGGCAGGTCGCCGGTAGCGTCAAGGCTATTTTCCAGACGTAAACGAAAGGCCGCGTGCGGCGTGATTGAGAAGAGCTTTTTTGTTTGAATACAGAAGGTTACGATTCTTCCAGCGATTGCAGGGGGCGTTCTAATACGATGTCGTAGTCCGCAAATCCTTCACGGCGATAGAAATGCAGGGAACGGATATTCGGGGCGGAAACGCGCACCGCCAACCGCGTCGCACCGCGTTTTCGCGCCCACGCGGCGAAGGCGTTTATCAGGGACGCTCCCGCGCCGTGCCCGCGTTGCGCGGCGTTCACGCACAGCATTTCTATTTCCGCCAATTGCCCACCGGTTTCGCGCCACGGAGGCGGCGGCGCCACGTGCCCGAATAACATGCCGTCCGGAGCCGCATTGGGGTTCGTTTGCGAGACAAACACGGCGGCGTCGGCATCAGTAAAAACTCCTGTCAGCCAAGCCATGCCCTCGTGCGAACGGTTATAGCGCGAGTCTAACGACGGGTCGTAGGTGCGGTCGTAGGCAACCAATTCGTCGGCGAGGTCAAGTAATGCGGGTATGTCAGCGGGCGTAGCATGGCGCACAATGGGCATTCGTGATGGCATGACGCGCCGAAGCTATTTACGCCGAGATTGAACGCAACTTCCTTCGTGGTGCGCATCGTTTTTGGGGTTGCGCACGGCGGGTTCCACTGTTCCCTCGCGACTCCTCTTACAACATGTCCATCGTAACTGAGCAGAACCCAGACGCTGCGCCCGTCGCTAAACCCGTGGTGCTCACTTGCGCTCAACCCACGGGCAGGCTCCACCTCGGAAATTATCTCGGCGCGGTCGCCAATTGGGAGCGGATGCAAGATGACTACGAGTGCTATTTCGGCGTGGTTGACCAGCACGCCATCACCATCCCCAAACAACCTGCCACTTTGCGCCGCGATACCTATGCTTGCCTCGCCCAATACCTCGCGGCGGGCATCGATCCGGCGCGAAGCCACATTTTCGCCCAGAGTCACATCCACGGGCACACCGAGCTTGCCTGGGTGCTCGGCTGCCTCTGCCCGCTTGGTCAACTCGAACGCATGACGCAGTTTAAGGACAAGGCGCGCAAACAAGAATCCGTCGGCGCGGGGCTGCTCTATTACCCGGTGCTCATGGCTGCGGACATCCTTATATATAATGCCAACCTTGTCCCCGTCGGCGAAGATCAACGCCAACATATGGAACTCGCCCGCGACCTCGCCGAAAAATTTAACCGCACCTATTCCCCAACTTTCAACATCCCCGAAGCCTCCATCGGAGTATCCGGCGCACGCATCATGTCTCTGCAAAACCCAAATGCCAAAATGTCCAAATCCGACCCCGACCCGCTTGCCACCATCTATATCATAGATACACCCAACGAGATCCGTAAAAAAATCCTCGCCGCCGTCACCGATTCCGGTTCCGAAGTGCGCGCTGCTCCAGAAAAACCCGGAATCACCAACTTGCTCTCCATTTTCAGTGCCGTCGCCGCCCTGCCCACCGCCGAAATCGAAGCCAATTTCGCCGGCAAAGGTTACGGCGTCTTCAAGCAAGCCGTAGCCGACGCCGTCATCGCCCGCCTCGACCCGGTTCGCACTCGCTACGAAGAACTTATCCACGACACCGCCCGCCTTGATACGGTGTTCAAAGAAGGTGCCGCCGCTGCCCAACGCACCGCAAACCGCACCCTCGCAAAAGTTCACCGCAAGGTCGGCTTCGTTCAACCGATGGGGAAATAAAATCAAACTTTAACCTCCCAATTTTCCGCACTTAGCCGTTCGTTTCTTTACCACAGACCCCATCCTTCTTCTTTTTCTTTCTAAAAAACATCATGCCATCCTTCGACTTCATCGGCGCATTCCTCATCCTCTTCTTTTTTGGCGGTTCGATATTCGTCCACGAACTCGGTCACTTCCTCGCCGCCCGCAAACGGGGCTTGAAAGTTGAACGCTTCTCCATCGGCTTCGGTCCCCGCATTTTTGGCTGGACGGGTAAAGACGGCGTTGACTACCGCATCTCGCTTCTCCCGCTCGGCGGCTACGTCGCGCTTCCTCAAATGGTTGACATGCAAGCTATTGAAGGGAAAAACGACAGCGACCCCGAAGCCCTCCCGCCCATCTCTTACGCCGACAAGCTCATCGTGGCGGTGATGGGGGTCGTCTTTAACTTCCTCTTCGCCATCGCTATCGCCTGCGTGCTCTGGGTCACCGGTCGCCCCCTCCCCTCTAATTCTGCCACCACCACTATCGGCTACGTCGCCTCAGAGCTTCCGGGGCGTCCCGGTCCCAGCCCAGCCGCCGCCGCAGGGCTGCGCCCAGGCGATAAAATCCTCGGTATCGACGGCTCCCCAGTCACCGATTTTATGCAAATTACGAATAAAATCGCCCTCGGCGGTGGACGTGACGCAAATGGCAACCCAGAGGTAATCCTTAAAATCGAACGCGACGGCTCCACTCTCGATGTCACCGTCAAACCAAGACTCATTGTCCAAAACCCCGAAAGCGGCGACGTCATCCGCCACATCGGTATCGCTGCCGCCGGCGACATCATCATCGAGAAACCTGTCCCCGGTTCGCCGGCCTCCATCGCCGGTCTGCGCCAAGGCGATGCGATCCTCTCGCTTGACGGCGTTAACGCACGTTCGTTCAACCACTTCCGACAGCTCCTCGCCGAAAAAGGAACCCGCGAGGTCAAAATCGAAGTCCTCGGCACCAACGGTACCAAACGCACCCACACCCTTACCCCGGTAATGCTCACCCATACCGCCGAACTTGCCGACATCAGCTTCGACGACAAAGGCACCACCCGCAAACTCACCATCACAGCCGTCCCCGACAACGCCCTCGCAACCCCCCGTCCACCCGAGAACGCCCCGCGCCGCAACCTCATGCTTTGCGACACAAGTGCCCTCCCGATAGGGTCATCCTACGCGTCCGTCCTCCGACCGGGTGCCATAATCACCGACATCGACTCCCCAGCAGGCATCCTCGCCGTCAAAACCCTCGCAGAACTGGAAAATGCCGCGAAAAAAATAAACAAAAAAGAACCGGCCACCATCTCCTTCAAAAACGGTAAACGAAGCGACACGCTCCACCTCGAAAACTTCAAAGTCACCCTCCGCTCCCCGGAAAAAACCCCCTTCATCGGCGTTACCCACGCCATCAAATCGACCCTCGTCCACCAACCCCCGCACGAACAAGTCGGTGCCGTCTTCCGCCTCACCATTGACAGCATTAGTGCCCTTATTAACCGCAATACCGACGTCGGCGTCGGTCAACTTATGGGCGTAATTTCCATAGCAAAAACCTACTACACCAGCGCCGACGACATCCGCCGCGTCCTCTGGTTCACCATCATCATAAATATAAACCTCGCCATTCTTAATATCCTGCCCTTTCCCGTGCTCGATGGCGGTCACATCCTTTTCGCCACAATCCAAAAAATAATGGGACGCCCCCTCCCACTAAAAATGCTCCTCGGAGTGCAATACCTTTTCTTCGCCCTCCTCTTCCTCCTCATGGGTTACGTCCTTCTAAACGACGTAAAACGTTGCAACGGCGATAACACGGAAGAAATACGCCAAATTGTCATTAAACGCTATGTCAACACGCCCATTACTTTCCCCCCTCAGACCTCCCCGTAAAATACCAGTGCCATTGAAAAATTCTTAAATGGCACCTGCAATAATTCTCTTCTTGCAAATTTTCTGAAAAATAATGACAAAAACAACGTAAGGTCCACGCAAAGAAAACAAGGAGTGCTTTTATCTATGCAACGTCTCCCTCTCGGTATCCAATCCTTTCCTGAAATCCGCAACGAAGGCTATCTCTACGTGGACAAGACCGAGGTCATCCACCAGCTCATCATGTCCGGGAAGCCTTTCTTCTTGGGGCGTCCGCGCCGTTTTGGGAAGTCGCTGCTGGTCTCGACAATGGCGGAAATTTTTCGCGGCAACAAACCGCTCTTCGAGGGTCTCGCCATTTACGACAAATGGGACTGGGGACGGAAATTTCC
>JAISZI010000055.1 GCA_031269335.1 Puniceicoccales bacterium | reverse complement strand
GGCAGGCGAGCCTTTTTTGGAAGGCACGGACGTGCTGTTTTGGACAGTGTCGGGCGGCATTATTCTTTGTTAGATTTCGTTTCCGGCGAGCCAGCGGGTGGAGATGACGCGGAAGCGGCGTCCGAGGTAAATGTTGATGGGGTTGATCTTGCGATCATTGGGGTCCCATGCGTCTTTGTCGGGGTGAAGGTCCGGGGTGTTTTTGTTGCTTGGGTCAACATAGTCCGGGAGGCGTTGGACGACCGCTTCGATGTAAGCGCGGGCGGCGATGTGTGTTCCGGCTTTGGAAGCAGTATCGCCGTATGCGCGGATGACGAAGGTGTCGCTGCGCGGGGAGATTTTTGAGCCGATGATTTGGAGGATATCGCCTTGAAGGAGCGCGCCCGGTGCGCCCGATGCCATGAGGATGTTCCCGTCGCTAATCTCGGCGATCTCCGGAGCGTAAAAGGCACCTTGGTCTGCCTTGCGCAAGCTGGCGGGCGTGAGGTCGTGACTTTGTTTCATCCCTGTGTTAATGGCTGCGCCGAGTTTGCTGTCGGCGTAGAAAATGGCGGACTGAACAAGGCCAATCTTTCCCGTTTCATCATTAGTGAGGCTGCGGTTGATAAATTCGGCGAGTGAGAAGAAGGGGCGGCAGAGGGTTTCGCCCGTCGGGCTGGAGTACTTGGTCCGGTAGCCGAGGGTTGCGAGGCGGGTGCGAATTTTCAGGGCTATGGCGCGGGCGAGTTTTTCAATTTGTGTGCTATTGAGAGCTTTGCCGCCCTTCCACGAGGCAGCATCGGCGATGCCACTATTATTTTTCAGACCGCCGTTGCCGCTACTGCCAACGATAGGGATGAAGCGGGGAAAAGGAGTGTCGTCAGTTTTTTCGACTCCTGACCAAACTCCGCTATTATTATTCATTGTGGGCACCGGAGTTTCGTGGGTCGAACCGAGGACGGTGCGCCAGGCGCGTTCGTCGGTGGCATTGATGTTAAAGGTGCCGTTTTGGAGGAGGAAACCTGCGGATTGGCGGTAAGAGTGGTTTGTTTCGAGTAATTTTTTGGCGTTGGCTTTATCCGCAGTTTGGCTGAATACGAATTGTTGATTTATGAGTGGTTCTTTTCCGTCGAGGAAATCATTCCATACCTGATACTGTTGGCGTTTTACGACAGGAACGCCGGACCCCGATGGGTCAACTTCCGGGGCAATGGTGGAGAAGTAGAATTTATCCCAGAGGGTGGCGTTGAGGAGCCATGTGTGGTCGTAGCGGGTCCAATTATTGGCGGTGTAATAGACGGAATCTGGTTTGACGAAAGGGGTGGCAAAGGAATGCCCGACGGAATAGAGCGGCTGGTGGTCGACGACAGAAAGGCAAGCCGATTGGAATTGACCGAGGGTTACCATGGGGGCGCGTGGGATATGGGCGGAGATGAATTTCGTCTGACCCTTGGAGGTTATGCTATTTCCGCCGTAGGCACTGTAGCCGCTGACTTCGAGTAATTCTTCCCATGAAGTGGCCTTGCGGAGGCGGAAATGCCAGCTTGGGGTCGTGGATTTGAAGCCGTATTGGGTGCCTCTGGCAGCCCAGCGCACTTGAGCGTCGGGGCGTTTGGTGGAAGTGAGGGGGTTGCTCATCGCGTAGAGGGGAAAGGGGGTTTTGAACTCGGCACCTGCGGGTTTTTCGAGAAATTCGGTAATACCAACCGGGATACTTCCGTTTTCCGGAATGTTACTGACGGGGTATTCGACGGAGTAGAGAATCCCACTACCCCAATCTTCGGGGGTATCGTCAAAGGCGACCGCAGGATCAAATAATATCATAAATGGCTCGGAGTGTTCGCCGCAATTATCGTCAACGCTGCCGCCGGGGATATGCTGATCGTTAGGCCAGGAGGATATTTGTTCGCGGATGAAAGTGCCAGAGTTGTAGCTCCCGCCGCTGGGGTTGTATCCGATGCGGACTCTTATGGAGCTATTTTCTTTGATGTTGAGCGGTTGCCCGTTGTTGAGCCTGTCGAGGTAAAATCCGCCGAGCTGATTAAAACCACGTTCGGCTATGAGCGACTTTGTCAATACTGCGACATCTCTATCGGAGGGGGAGAAGACCCATGTTTCGCCCGGAGGGATGGTGATGTCGGCGGGAATGTAAATGGCGAGGCTGCCGCCGCCGCCGTAGTTGACGCCCTGTCTTGCGAAGAGGTCATCCATGCTTATTGTGGGGGTGGTTGTCCCGCCGTCAAGAATGAAGGTGAATGTCGTTGAAGCGTATTTACGGAGAGCGCAACGGATTGCGACTCTGCCAGATTTACCTTCCGCCTCAACGCCATTTCCGACGAGGCGCAGGGGGACGTTGAAGGGGTTGCGAATGCCGACGATGGGAATGAGGATCAGGCGCAGAGTGCCGTCGCTGGTTTTTTGAAGGCCGAATCCGAGTATGTAGCGCGCCATGTAGGCGGGGGTCGCGATTTTTGTGACGCGGGGGATTGGGCTTCCGCCTTTCCAGAAATCTTGGGCAAAGACGTCGTCACCGCCGGCGTTTTGAGAATTGAAGATGTGTGAGATGGCTTCGCCGTTGAAGTTTCTGTGCGCGGTGATGCCTGGGTAGAAGGTTCGTGCGCGGAGGGCACCGTCCACGAAATTTGGCCAGCCTGGGGATTCTCTTATGTCGTCGTCGCCCTCTTTATAGAGGCGGTAATAGTTGCGCATGAGTTCCCATGCTGGACCACGGATATTTTTGCCGCCGAAGGAGACGTTGAACACTGGGCGCGAAAGTATTCTTGCCCGATTATCAACGAGTGTCATCGGTTCGAGTTGCGGATCCCATTTTAAGTCTTTGACGGAGCCATCGCCCGAACCGTGGCCGGTGGTGGCGGTCATGTTTAGCGTGCCAGTGCCGTTGTTATGGGTGGGGTCTTTGCCGTTCAGTCCTACGCCGTAAACCGTTTTTGTGCGGAAGGTTTCAGATGGCAGTTCAAAGAGAAGCGAGAGGTCGTGTTTAAGGCCGCCGTGGCGGACATCAGAGAGGACGCCTTGGGAGTAGGCGGTGACGGCGTGGGAGTAGGTGTTGGCGGGATTGGTGTTGTTGAGGCCGGCGAAGATATGGCTGAGCTTTGGGAGGTTGGCGTAACCGGCGGTGTTGATGACGTAACCTGCGTGGAGTTTGTCGTCGGTTTTCAAGGACTCCCAGCGCGGAAACAATTCGGCGGCGGCGCGGGCGGGCGCGAGGACGCGCGAGTGGGAAAATACGGAGTCGGGGGTCTTGCGTGCAAAGGCGTCGTGCAAGTTGAGACGACCTTTCACCCCTTCGTCGGCGACGTAGTAGGCAAAGTTGCCCAGTGGGGTCTTGTCCGGCGAAAGGATCGGGACAAGCGGGGCGATAACGCGTGTGTCGAACGGGTGTTCGGCAGAATTTTCAATGGCGGAGGGGAGGCTGGAGAGGAGGGTGACGTATTCGGTCGGATTTGGTTTGGGGACTGCCACCCACGGTGTTTTGTAGAGGTCTCCCTCGTAGGCGGTTTTTTTGGCGAGGGAACGCAATTGGAATTGTCCGCTGACGAGCCATGAGGGCGGGCGGGCATCATCGGAGGTATCCCAAACGCCTGTCCAATAAGGGTGTTTGTTTTGCCATTT
>JAISZI010000043.1 GCA_031269335.1 Puniceicoccales bacterium | reverse complement strand
AAGGGGTAATGGGAGACACGCTGAACGCATTGTTAAGCGCGGCGTCAATGAACCTGCAAAAGCTCCTGAGAGCATTTTTGCGCCTTATTACAAAGCTGTTTTTATGGCAACGCCTCCCGCCCCCGCCCCCGCCTCAACCCGCCTGATTTTAAAAATGCCGCTTTTTCAGCACCGACTAAGAATAGAGCAAATGGGACTCGCAACGCCCGGCATATATCCCGCCGTGAACGGCGGGCAGCACAGTCCCAGGGCGTTGCCCTGGGTACCTGGCAACCACACAAACCCTAGCCCCAAAGGGGCGCGACTATAAGGAGATTGCCTGTCCTACTTTTTCACCGTGCAATTTTCGAAAGGTCAGCACTAATTCGCTGAGGTGACTTGAGAAGATTGTGTGTGTTTGACGCCGTAGGGGATGGCGTTGTAGCGAGCCGGGGGAGGAGTGAAGTAGGCGGGGTCTTCGTCGGGGTGGAAGACGTCAAAGGGACCTGGGCGTGGCACGATGGGTGCGGTGTGAATACGGGGGCGTTGGGAAATCCAGTCTTTGCCTTGGAAAATGGGGTCTTCCATTTTGCGGATTTCTTCGGTGCCGTTGTAGGGTCCCATGGCATCTATCCAGTGGATGACGCGGAGGAGTTCGTTGTGGGGGACTTTCACGTTGTTGTGTTTGCCGTTTGCCATGCGTTCGACGAGGCGGCTCTTGTAGGAAAGGCGCGTCATGGCTGGATAAGTGGCATAGGCTGCGGGGGCAGTTGTGCCGTAGGATTCTACGAGTATGGTATCCGCCCAGCCGAAGGCGCCGCCCATGTCGGTGCGTTTTTTGTAAGCACTTCCCCATGTCGGGCTTCCGAGGAGGGTCATATAGGGTTCTTTGAAGCCGAGGAAACCCGGGCGAAGTTTGCTATTAAATTTTTTGTAAGCGGCTTTCTTTTCGTCCGCGTGGCAACCGCCGCAATGCTTGTCGAGCACCGGTTGGACATAACGTTCGTAGCCGACGCTGATGTCTTTCCACGGGGGCGGCGTGATGCTTGACGGCTGGCGGCGAAGTGCTTTGCCGATGGTATTAGAAACGGGAGCATTCATTTTTTGCTCGTGGCACCCGAAACAGGCTCGGTTTTCGCCGGGCTGGACGCCGGTGAAGCTTTTCATTGTTTGAAGAGCGCGGTGGTTTTCATCGAGCAATTGAAAATGGAGGGCGATACCGCTGGGGGCGTTGAAGCTGACGCTGCCGTCTTCTTCTATAGGCACCGTGCCGATGATTTTTTTAACGCCTTCAGATTGGTTCGCGGAAACTTCCGGACCGGAAGAAACGTAATTTCGTTTATACCAATAGGTGTAAGTTTTGTGTTCGATAGACCAAATGCGGAGGTATTTTGCTTTGTCTTTTAATTCCGGCGGGGCGTTTTCGTAAACATTGTTACTATAAATATGTCCGGTGCCCGGTGTATCGCGTTCTTCCCACGAGGGCCAGTTCACGGTGTCCACTTGAACACGGGGGACGGGACGCTTGCGTAGTGGTATGGCATCAAAAACGTTATGTGCTCCTTCATTGATAAGTTCGCGGTTTCCGTCGGTGTCCATTAGATAAAGAATGAAGTTTCCGCCGCGCCACGGATTTCGACCGCGTTTTGCGGAGACGAGGAAGTCTTTTTCGGAGAGAGGATAGGGCGAATAGTAGCCGCTAAAAAATCCGGAAGCGTGGTAAGTATTATTTTCTTTGGGATCGACAGGACCGTTGCCACTTTCTGGCCAGTGGAGTTCTTGGGTAACTTTCGTGAGGCCATCCGGGAAGTTGAGTCCTTTGGAAGGGTCTATAATCCCAATGCAGCCTGAGAACCAATTATGGTGTGCGCTACCGGTAAACATGATGCGGTTGCTTCCGGGAATGGAGCGGGCGTCTTTAAGAAGATCAGGCCAGACAGATTGGTTTCCCCAGAAGGTTTGCACATTTGTGCCGTTTTGGTTCATCGTCCAAAGGCTTTGGGCGCGCCAAAGTGGTTTATCGGTATATTCCCAACGGGTATAAATTACGCGTCCATCGCTGAGCACAGAGGGCGTGTATTCCGGTTCGCCATTGCGGGAAATGATGTAGAGGGATTTATCGCCAGGGCGAACGTCGAGGGGCATCTTTGCCATGACGAAGGCATTGGTGGGAGGCATGCAGCGGACGTAGATGTGACCGCGCGAAGTGAGAAAGACGAAGTTCTTTCCGTCGGGGAGGTAAACGGGGTCAAGGTCGTCGAACATGCCACCGGTGAGCTGGCGCAGACCTTTGCCATCAACACCAATTTCGTAGATGTGGAACGTCTTTTCGTTATGGGGCTTGAACGAGAAAATAACTTTGGAGGCGTCGTAGGAAAGATCGGGGCGCCAAAAGGAACCGTGAATGGGGGCGGAAGGCGCGAGCTGGGTAAGTTTGCCGTCGGGATTGAACCCTTTTTGGATAAGGAGGCGTCCGCCCGGGACGCCCATGTAGCCGAGTCGGTGGCGGGTTTCGTGCTGGGCTTCGCTGCCGCCCGGATATGGGGTATCTATGTAAAGGATGGAGTCGAAATCGAGGATAGGGTTTTTGAAAGTAATTTCACGTTTGACGGTGCGCACGTCGAAATAGAGGGATTTGTTGAGTGCGTTTGGGTCTTCCTGTTTGGCGCGGATTTCAAGTGCGTCGAGTTTGTCGAGTAGCGATTTAATTTCAGAGTTAGGCAAATTGAAGCGTGCGGCGAGTTTTCTGGCATACGTAATTTCTTTGAGCGAACGTGCGACAGTGGGTTTGTCGTAAGTTTGGTGCAACCAATCTTTTTCGATAATGTTTCGTGCTTCTTCCGGTGTGCGGGTTACGGTTTCGGGAGTTTTCGGGGCGACATAAGCGGCGACGCCTTCGTGGCGTCTGGGACGTTCTTCGACAAGGGATTCCATTACAAAAAGCACTTCGGAGGAGATCGGTGCGGAGGGGTTGTCGAGTTGTTCTTTGATGGTGCGGACGCGTTCCCATTTGGTTCGCTCGCTTTTGGACAAGACGCTCCACTGGAGGTCGGTGAGCGGCAGGTATTCGAAAGCTCTTGTAGAGAGTGTATCTGCGTATTTACGGCGGGCGGGGGCATCGAGCAAAACATTATCTACGGGATTTTTTTGCCACTTTGAGATATAGGCTGCGGTTTCGTCGGGGAAATCGGAGCGAAGCAGGCGTTGGACACCTACGGCATCGGCGGCGGGGATGGGGTCGCGTTCGGCTCTTCTCCCGACGGCTGCAAGTGTTTCTACAAAGGTATTTGCTTTTTGATAAAATTTTGGGTTGGGGGTGGCGAAAGTGACCGGTTGACCGCCGTCGGCGTGGAGCGTTGCGATTTGGGCGGGGGTGAGTGCTTTGGAATAGAAACGTATATCGTCGATTTTGCCTTCAAAAAATTCGTTTGAGCCGTTGGCACTGCCCAGAAAGACAGGTTCGCCGCGAACGGTGACGGAACTCATGCTCTCGTATTGGGAGCGGGCAATGGCATCGCGGTTCACCTTGAGCGGGGCGAAATCGTGAACGGTGTTTAGAGGGACTTGGCGGGCGAGGGAGCCGATTTCTCGTCCGTCGAGATAAACGCGCATTACCTTGCCATCGAAGACGCCTGCGACGAGGTGCCATTTGCCATCGGCGAGTTCTACGGGGTCGATCAGTGCGTCGCATTCGGCGTAATTGCCGCCGCAATTGATACCGAAGGTGACAAATTTGCCGTTTTGCAGTGCGAAAAGGATACGATTTTCTCCGTGTCTGCCGACGTCTTCTTTACGAAAGATGGTGCCATTAAGCGTTATAGGAGCAACCCAAGCGGTGATAGAAAGTTCGCGGATTCCTTCTGGCAAGACGGTTGGCGAAACCTTCACGGAGAGCGGGACTCCCTTCGTAAATTCGAGGGCGTCTCCGAAGACGCCAGAAGCGGTTCTTGCTGTGCCGCGGATGGTTGCTGGGAACTTGCCTGTGGCGTCGGTTCCGGTTGCGCCGTCAAACGTCCATCTCGCTACGAGACCATCATTTGCGGCGAGCAAAGGAAGGGCGGGCGCGGCGAGAAACGCGAACATTGAAAAGTAACGGAAAAACATAGTGTGTGGCTTGTGTATTGTTAAAAAGTTAGTGTTAACGGAATCGGACCTGATTCAAAAACATCTTTACGGTGCCGTTGTTCCCTCCGGGGAAGGCGGTCGGTTCATAGAAGCGAGAAGGCGGGCAAGCTCATCGCGACGGGAAAGCAGATCGGCGAGTTGGGCGCGTGCGCCGGCGAGGATAGCCGGCGGGGCTTTTGCGAGGAAGGCCGGGTTGGCTAACTTGGTGTTACTTGCGGCGATAAGATTGTCCAACCGTTGCAACTCGTTGGACAGGCGTTTTTTTTCTGCTGCGGTATCGATATTACCTGTCGTATCAAGGGTAAGCGTTCCCAGAGGAGTTGGAGTAGCCGGGTTATTGTCGGTAGGAGGGTCGGAGAAAATGAGTTCGGAAGCGCCGACAAGTTTTTTAATCATATCGGATCGGGCGGATGCAAACGCTTGGGCGTGTGTATCTTTTGGGGTGAGAATGAGGCGAGAATCCTTGCGAGCACCAAGGTTTTGCCGCGATTTGAGGGCGCGGGCGGTAGTGATAAATTCGCGCAGGACGCTGGTATCCGCAACGGCGCATTGGTCTATTGTTACGCCGTGTGTGGCAAGCGTTTGGAGGATACTTTCGCCAGAATCCGGGCAGATGTTTTGGATAAAGTCGTTTTCACCACAGTAGCCAAGGAGGTGAAAAAGTTCCTCGGAGATGAAAGGGGCGACTGGGTGAAGGAGGAGGAGAAATTGGCGCAAGCAGATATCGTAAACGGCGAGAGCGGTGTCGCGGGTGGCGTCGTTTTGGATACGCGCTTTGGAGACTTCAATATGCCAGTCGCAAAAATCGGTGCGGAAGAACTGGTGGAGGGTGGCGGTATAGGTGTTAAAATCGAAGGCATCGAAGGCGGTGTTGATGGTGTCAGTTGCGGCTGCGAGCGCGGAGAGGATCGCGTGGTCGTTGGCATCGCAGAGCGCCGGGTTGATGCGCGCTGCGAGCGCGGCGAGGCTGGTGGCGGGAGTGGTATTTTTACCGCCAGACATTTGCCGGAAACGTGCGGCGTTCCAAAGTTTATTACAAAAATTGCGTCCCGGCGCGATGCGCTCTTCATCAAACAGGATGTCTTGTCCTTTGGGAGCAATGGAGAGAAGGCCGAGGCGGATACCGTCGGCTCCAAATCTGGCAATGAGGTCGAGTGGCTCCGGGGAATTGCCGAGCGACTTGGACATTTTTCGTCCCTGTGTGTCGCGGACGATGCCGTTAAAATAGACGTTTTGAAAGGGGATGCGTGCGCGAATTTCGGCGTCGGTGAGTGTGTTTTTTTCGGGACCGTGAAATTCGAGACCGGCAATTATCATGCGTGCAACCCAGAGGAAAATGATTTCGGGTGCAGTGACGAGGACACTGGTCGGGTACCAGAAATTGAGTTCGGGAGTGGTATCTCCTGGTTTTTGCCAGCCGAGGGTGGAGAGGCACCAGAGCCAGGAAGATGCCCATGTGTCGAGGACGTCGGTGTCTTGTTCCCAATTTTCGGGATCGGCGGGGGGTTCGATTGCGACGTGGCAGGCGGCGGGATCGTTGCGATCTGCGTCTTTTTTATACCAAACGGGGATGCGGTGTCCCCACCAAAGTTGGCGTGAGATGCACCAATCTTGAACGTTGTTAAGCCAATGGAGATAAACTTTCTTCCAGCGTTCGGGGTGGAGGCAGATAACGCCCTCGGTGACAGCACGTTTTGCCTCTTCGACTTTGGGGTAACGGATGAACCATTGTTCGCTTAGGCGTGGTTCGACGGGCACATCGGCGCGTTCGGAGTAACCGACGTTGTTTTCGTAAGGTTCTTCTTTGATGAGCAAGCCGAGACTGCGGAGTTTTTCTGCGGCAACGGTGCGTGCGTCAAAGCGGTCGAGTCCAGCGAGGTCGTCTCCGGCGAGTGCGTTCATTGTGCCATCGGGATTCATCACGTCCAGCACCTCGAGTTTATGGCGGCGCCCGATCTCGAAATCTACTTTGTCGTGCGCAGGGGTGACTTTGAGGACGCCGGAACCGAAGTCTTTTTCCACGAGCGGGTCGGCAACAATGGGAATTTTGGCGCGTGGGAACGGGCGCCAGACGTGTTTGCCGATGAGATGCGCGTAGCGCGTGTCGGCAGGGTTGACGGCTACGGCGGTGTCGCCGGGGATGGTTTCGGGGCGAGTGGTGCCGATTTCGACAAATTCGTTAGGGTGTTCGACGATTTCGTAGCGCATTCGGTAAAACACACTGCGTTGCGGTTTCATAATAACTTCTTCGTCGGAAAGACCGGTGAGCGAGACCGGGCACCAGTTAACCATGCGTCTGCCCCGATAAATGTAACCGCGTTGATAGAGTGTAACAAAGGTCTGGAGAACGGATTGCGAATAATCGGGGTCGAGCGTATGGATTTTGCGCGACCAATCGCAGGAGGCACCAAGTTTTTTGAGTTGGTCTAATATGATGCCGCCATGTTTATCCCGCCAATCGGCAACGGCGGCGACGAATTTTTCGCGACCAAGCGTGTGGCGGGTTACGCCGTTTTTGCGTAATTCTTTTTCGACGCGCGATTGGGTGGCAATGCCGGCGTGGTCGGTTCCCGGCAGCCAGAGTGCCGCCATGCCTTTTTGGCGGGCACGGCGCACAAGCACATCTTGAATCGTATTGTTGAGAAGATGCCCCATGTGGAGCACGCCGGTTACGTTCGGCGGGGGCATCATAATGGCAAAAGCGCGTTCAGGACGGGCAGCATCAAGCACGGCACGGAAACAATCGGCATCAATCCAACGCTGATACCAGTGCGCTTCAACAGCTTGTGGTTCGTAGGTTTTGGGAATCTCGTGGGAGACGTTCTCTGGCATTACCTAAAAAAACTAGAAAATTAGAAAACGGTGAAGCTCAAACTAACCGCCGGTTTCGCGCTCGTTTCACTCGCGCTCCACCGGCGGTTATTCACGGCGTGTCTCCGTGCGATGAGATATTTTTGCGGCTTATTTTTTCCCGTCGTCCACGACCTCGAAGTCGCCGTCAACAACATTGTCGCTATTATTTTTCGCGTTTTGAGGAGGAGGCGGAGGCGGCGAGTCTTGGGCGGAAGCGGATTGTTGGGCGGCGTAGATAGCTTGTCCGAGTGCTTGCAGTTGCGCTTCGATTTTCTCTTTGTGCGTTTTCAGAGTGTCTGTCGGTGTGTTTTTGTCTTCGAGAAGTTTTTTGCCTTCTGCGAGCAAAGGTTCGATTTCGTTTTTGATATCGGGCGGAATTTTTTCACCGAGTTCTTTGACTTGTTTTTCGACTTGGAAGACGAGGCTGTCCAGTTGGTTGCGGACTTCGACGGCTTCGCGGGCTTTTTTATCTTCGTCGGCGTGGATTTCGGCTTCTTTACGCAGTTTCTCGACTTCGTCTTTGGAGAGACCGGAGCTGTTCGTGATTTGGATTTTTTGCTCTTTGCCGGTGCCCTTGTCTTTGGCGGAGACGTGGAGGATGCCGTTAGCGTCTATGTCGAAAGTGACTTCGATTTGCGGGGTGCCTCGTGCGGCTGGGAGGATGCCATCGAGGCGGAAGTTGCCGATGGTCTTGTTGTCGCGGGACATGGGGCGTTCGCCTTGGAGGACGACAATGTCCACGGCGGACTGGTTGTCGGAATATGTGGAGAAAACTTGTGATTTTTTGGTGGGGATAGTGGTGTTGCGTTCGATCATGGGTGTGGCAACGCCGCCGGCGGTTTCGATGGCGAGGGTGAGCGGGGTGACGTCGAGGAGGAGGACGTCGCGGACTTCACCTTTGAGGACGCCGCCTTGGATGGCCGCGCCGATGGCGACGACTTCGTCTGGGTTGACGCCTTGGTGGGGTGTTTTGCCGGCGAGGGAGCGGGCAATTTCAATGATTTTGGGCATGCGCGTCATGCCTCCGACGAGGACGAGTTCGTTGACTTCGTTCATCGTGAGACCGGCGTCGTTGAGGCAATTGAGGAATGGTTTGCGGGTGCGTTCGGAGAGGCGGTCGCAAATTTGCTCCATTTTGGCGCGGTTTAATTGGAGGTTGAGGTGCTTGGGACCGGAGGCGTCTGCGGTGATAAAGGGGAGGTTGATGTCGGTGGACTGGGCGCTGGAGAGGGCGATTTTTGCTTTTTCGGCTTCTTCTTTGAGGCGTTGGAGAGCCATGGGGTCTTTGCGCAGGTCAATGCCGTTGTCGCGGTAAAACTCTGCGACGAGCCAATCTATGATGGCGGAGTCCCAGTTGTCGCCGCCGAGGTGGGTGTCGCCGTTGGTGGCTTTGACTTCAAAAACGCCGTCGCCGATTTCGAGGATAGAGACGTCGAAGGTGCCGCCGCCGAGGTCATAGACGGCGATTTTTTCGTCGGATTTTTTGTCGAGACCGTAGGCGAGAGAGGCGGCGGTGGGTTCGTTGATGATGCGGAGGACTTCGAGGCCGGCGATGGCGCCGGCGTCTTTGGTGGCTTGGCGCTGGGCGTCGTTAAAGTAGGCGGGGACGGTGATGACGGCCTGGTTGATCTTTTCGCCGAGGTAGGCTTCGGCATCGGCTTTGAGCTTTGAGAGTATCATAGCCGAAATTTGTTCTGGCGCAAAGGATTCCTGTTTTCCATTGGCGGTGCAGGAAATCCATGCGTCGCCGTTTTTGCCTTCAACGACGGTGTAGGGAAGGGATTTTATCTCTTCTTGAATCTCATGGAATTTACGTCCGATGAGGCGTTTAGCAGAGAAGATGGTGTTTTGTGGGTTGGTTACGGCTTGCCGTTTGGCGGCCTGTCCAACAAGGCGGTCTCCATTTTTGGCGAAGGCGACAATGGAGGGCGTGGTGCGTGCTCCTTCGCCATTTGGGATGACGACTGGTTCGCCGCCCTCCATGATTGCCATGCAAGAGTTGGTAGTGCCTAAGTCGATTCCAAGAACTTTACTCATAGTGCCTTGCCTTTCAGCAAATCGGGTGCCAATGGTCAAAACCGCACATAATTCGTTTTCACAGAAACGAATAAGATTGTTTTTGATAGGGGTTGTTTTTGCCGAAAATGTGAACTTTCCAGACAAAATGTCACAGTGGGACAGTATCAGTTCACAAAAAGAAACAGTGGCGGGGGCGCGAAAAAGTTTCCTCTGTGGACAAGTTTTACATTTGGTAGGTTCATGCCTGCTGAACAAGAGAAGCGTATCGCTAAAGCCGGACAAGCTGTGTCGGGAAATATCGCCTATTTCGCACGACATTTGGGGAAGGTAGAAAGCCGTTGGAAGGCGGACAAGACGCGGGTGACGAATGCGGATATCGCTGTGTCGGACGCTATAACGGGGTGGCTGGCGGAGAATTTTCCTAACGATGACGTTGTTTCGGAAGAGGTGTTGCCATCTGCCGAATCCGGCGGGCGGTCGTTGAAAAGCCGGTTTTGCTGGGTGCTCGATCCGATCGATGGGACAAATAACTACGCACTTGGGCTGCCTGCCTGTGGAATTATGCTGGCATTGCTTGAAGAGGGGGTGCCTGTGTATGGGTGGATTTACGAGCATCTTTCGGGAGGGCTTGTCGAGGGTGGCGCGCGGCGGGGAATTCGTGTCAACGGCACGCCGATTCAGGCGCAGCGGGCGTCTGGGGTTTTCGACAAGCAGGCGATTGTGTCGTTGTCTTTGCCGTTGTCAGAACGTTACTTGAAGTGTCTTTCGCCGCTTTTGACTCGTAATCCGGCGCGTTGTTTTGGCAGTGCGGCTACAAATCTGACCTACACCGCGCTTAGCGTCTTCGACGGAAGTTTTAGCATGCGTTGCAAGGTGTGGGATATCTCGGCTGGGCACGCTTTGCTGGCGGGAGCAGGGCGGCAGATTGTCTATTTGGAAGCACAGCCTTTTCCTTTGCGGGAGCTGACAGCGTCGCCTCCGAATTTTCCGTTTCTCGCTGGGACAGAGGCGTTTCTGCGTTTTACGGTGCCGCTGTTTTCGGAAAAACAGGGCTAAAGTTACGATTTCGCCGGGGATCGCAGAATGTAGAGGTGGAAGGTGGTTCCGTCGGGACCCGTGTGTGCCAGCTTCAAATCTCCGCCCAGACGGCGTGCTAATTGTCGCGAAAGAGCTAATCCGAGACCGACGCCGGGTTTGCTGCCGGCGGCATCTTCGGCGGAACGGTTGAAGGGCTGGAAAATTTTCTTCAGGGCGGACGCTGGGATTCCGGTGCCATTATCGGCGAACGAGAACACCACAGTATTGGCGTTGGCGTTGATGGATAAGGTTACGCTGCGCCCCGGACCGGAGGCGTATTTGGAGGCATTGTCGGCGAGGTTGAAGAGGATTTGTTCCACGGCGGTGCCGTCGGTGAGCAAGAGGAGGTTTTCCGTAGTGTCCGTGTTATGGCACACCAATGTCATGCCGCAGGCTTCGAGTCTGTCGCGGATACGCGGTTCGCAGCGTCCGAGAATGGCGCCGACAGACAGGGTTTCGTCGCGGCGCAGGGTGCGTCCTTTTTCGAGGCGGGCGAAGTCGAGGACGTTTTCGACGAGGTGGGACAGGCGGACAGATTCGGAGTGGAGGGTGGCGAGGTAATCTTTGCGGACGTCTTCGCTCACCATGTCAGTGGCGAGCATCTCGGTGTATAACTGGAAGGTTGTCAACGGGGTGCGCAATTCGTGCGTGACGGCGGAGACGAAGGATGCGCGGCGTTCGCTCAGTGCCACAGTGCCGAGAAACAGACCGCCGCTGCCCAATAGTGCGAATGCAGCAAACACCCAGCAAACGGCGAGCAAGAGGCGCGTGCGGGAAAACGCGGGGACATTGGCGGTATCCGGCGCGGCGACTTTCAACACGGCGGGCAATGCGATGAGGTGGTATTCGTTCTCTGACATGTCTATCGGGGCGGTTT
This sequence comes from Puniceicoccales bacterium, assembly GCA_031269335.1. GTDB lineage: Bacteria > Verrucomicrobiota > Verrucomicrobiia > Opitutales > UBA953 > CALNBE01. Next base: position 31,626 of record JAISZI010000043.1, on the reverse strand, counting down.
TTTTTGCAGGAATCTCTGGCGCAGGGAGATAACGGGCACCGGGCAAGCGTTCCGCGACGGCGCCGATGAGCGTATTTCGCAAGAATGACCAATCCACCCAGATACCCTGGATGCTGTCGCCCTGGGTAGTGCCGATGCGGCGCAACAAATAGAGTTCGCCGTCCAGCCATGCGGGGTAAAAAGACGTAATCGCGCCCGTGAAACGCGGTGCCCCGCCGCCGTCATCCGTCCCTGCGGGAGCAGGAGGGGATTCTCTCGCGGAAAACAATCCGCCACCGCTCGCCTCGGCGCGACGGATGGCGGCACTGGCGGCGGCGGGAAATATCGCATGGAAATTCGCACCTGCCCTCGTGCTGCGCAACGCAGCCAAGTCGTGCGCCGTCCGCGCTGCTCTCGCCGCCGCCGGCACCGCAGACGCGGGCACTCTCCAACCGGCGGCTGGTGCCTCTGGCGAAGAAATTTCTCCGGCAGGGGCGACCAAGAAATGGAGCCGCACAAACGGGTTCGTTTCCAACAAGAAGGGCGAAGGGGCGAGTGCCTCGTTCGCTTGGGGCGGTGCAAACATGTCGTCATAACGACGTTCTGGTGCGTGACTTGCGAGGTAATCGAAATACGGGTGGCTGTTTTCCACCGCAATCCATTGAAATAATCCCGTATCCGCTGCCGTGAGCGCGTGGTGGACAACTTCGCCACTTTCTTGCCACAAGCGGTCTGCTCGTTGCGAGGTCTCCATCTGGATAAGGGTCGCGCTTGTCCAACCTAACGCAAAGAAGACGAGAATGAGGCAAAGGGCAAACAGCAGGCGCGGCGCGCCCACCACCCGGCTCAGGGAAATCACAGTTTTCGAGGCGGGGGTGAATCCGTCTCGGCGGCGGTTTTGAAAAATTGATAACCGCGGCTGCGGATAGTCTGGATAATGGAACAATCGCGATCTCGGATTTTTTCGCGCAACCGCGCGACTGTCATATCTATCGTGCGCGTCTCGACGGCGCGCGGATCAATCTTCCAGACACGCTGGAGAATCTCGTCGCGTGTAACAACGCGTGCGGGGTGCGTCCCAAGATAACGCAACAACTCAAATTCGCGCTCGGTAAGGGGCGTCTTCAACCCGTTGTTAAAACGGATTATCCGATTGTCCAAATCTATCGTGCCACCGGGAATCGCGAGAGTCTTCACGTCCAACGCAGGTCCCGGGCTGCGCCTCATCACGGCTTCAATGCGGGCGATAAGCTCGCGCACGCTAAATGGCTTCACCATGTAGTCGTCCGCACCTAATTTAAGCCCTTTCACACGGTCACTTTCCCCTCCTTTGCAAGTGAGCATGATGACGGAGGTGCCGGGGCGTTCTTCCTGCAATTTTTTGAGAATATCGAGTCCGTTGACGCCCGGAAGGACGATATCGAGAAGCAACAAATCATACTCGCTGTTGAGCACAGCATGAAGCCCCTCCGTCCCAGTCGCCACTTGGGCGACCTCATATCCAGCGAATTTCAACGAATCGACTATCCCCCTTCTAATGGCATGGTCGTCCTCGATCACGAGGATACGATGTTTTCTGCTTGCAACACTGGTCATAGGCATAAGCGGTTCGACACCCCGCATTAAGCACCCGCGCCCCGCGTTGAAAAGCAAATTACACGGCAAAGCGAAGGATTAAAACGGCATCGTTACGTCATTTTGTATATGCGTGGATATTTTCTTCGTAAAACTTGCTAACTTCACCGGGGTCCCCTTGGGCAAGGATGGCACCTCTTTCAAGCCAGACAGCTCGGGTGCAAAGACTCTTGAGATTCGCGGGTTGATGGCTGATGAGGACGACGGTGCGGTTACCCGTGAATTTTTCCTTTAATGCACGGGAAGATTTTTCGTGAAAAATTTTGTCGCCGACACCGAGAACCTCGTCAACGAGAAGAATATCGGGATCGGTCTCCATTGCGACAGAAAATCCAAGGCGAACGTTCATTCCAGAGGAATAGGTATATACGGGATAATCGAAAAAATCACCCAATCCCGAGAACTCATGAATAGAATCTAATCTTTCTAACATATATTGACGCGATTTTCCCATGAGCATTCCGTTGAGGACGGCGTTTTCGCGTCCCGTTAAATTACTTTCAAAACCGACGCCGAGCGAGAGAAGTTCGACGTGAAGGTTTTTTTTGTGAAAAGTAATCCTTCCCTCATCAAGTTCGTAGATACCGGCGAGGACGCGCATGAGCGTGCTTTTGCCGCAACCGTTACGCCCAAGAATGCCGAGTTTTTCACCTTCGTAAAAAGTGAGATTGAGGTTGCGCAGCGCCCAGATTTCCTTTTTATTTTTTGTAAAAAGAGAGCGCAGCGGGCGGTAACAAATGCCAGCGTTTTGCAGCGTAATAATGGGAGCGAGTTCAGACATTGGTGAGCTTCAGGATTCTTTTGTCATAACGGGCGTGCAGAGCGAAGCTGAACACGAGGAAACAGGCGGTAATTACAATGGTGATACCCAAGCGCTGGAGAGACGGTGCTTCGTTGCGTAAAATAATGCTTCTCCCTGAATCAATAAGAACCGCCATAGGATTCCAAAAAAAGTATTCGCGCACAGATTCCGGAACTTGTTTAACCTCAAAGAAAATTCCAGAGATAAAAAAGAAAAGGCGAAAAATAGAACTGATGACGATTTGCAGATCAGCCCATAGGGTGACGCCAATAGAAATTGGAAGAGCTATGCTAATAATCAATAAAAGTTGGACAACAAAAAGAAGAGGAAGATAGAGCCAATAAATATTCGGAGGAAAACCGAGGATAGAAGCGAGTGTAAAAAAGACGACGGAGACACAAAGAAATTTCCATGTGTGCACAGCAATCGACACTAAAGGGAAGATATATTTGGGGAGGTTGCATTGATTGAGGACGTGGAATTTGGTTTTAATGGAACCGGCACCGACTGAAATACTTCCTTCAAACCATTGCCAGAGCAGCATACCTATTAGAATGAGCAGAACAGCATCGCGTCCGCCGCGCCCCGTGATTTGCGAATAGGCAATATAAAAAACTGCGGTGCTCAGGAGAGGCTCGAGGAGAAACCAAAGATAACCTAAATAACGCTGGCGTCCCTCGGATTTTATACCTGCAATGGTGCGATAAAAAACAATGTCCGCATAACGTTTTAGTGTCTGGAAAAGCATTATTTTACAAAGGCTGTTGAGAACGCGGTTCTTGCTTTAATTTTGTGGGGAAAGCGGGGGCGCCACTTTCGCGGCAGGCGACGAACGGCGTTGCGAACGGTGTTTGGTGTGTGGTGGCGCATTACGTTTGACGTTATCTGGCACAAAGTCAGGGGAGGCGAGAGAGGGAACGCAAGGTTTTTTTCAACCCGAAAACCGCTTTTGAATGGCGTGAATTGCGAGGAAGATGCGGAGGAGCAGTAAGTTGCGCTTTTCCGAAGGCGCACTGGAAGTGCGTCGAGCGAAGAGCACAACTTGTTGATGCCCGCAGCTTTCCGCAAGTTGCGCCTTTTCAAAGGCGGTTTTCGGGTTCAATGTTGTCGAAATTTTACACGAAAATTGCAGCAAAACTTCGATTTTCGCAGTCGGCGCAGGAGGCAAGTCACGCCTGCGACGGGCGGGACGCCACCTCGTCGGCATCGTAACATTTGTGGATTTGCCAGCCCGCCCGGAAGGGGGCACCACGGGCGATCACCCAGCGGGTAATGGCATCAAGGAGAACAGGATCGGCGTGGCGCGACCATTCGGGGTGGAGCCAGACCGAAGTTGACGCCGAAAGGGAGCGGGCGGCGAGAAAATCGCTCCAGCGGGGCAGGTCGTCGGGGTGCCCGATGATCAATTTTAATTCGTTGGCACAAATAAGGTTATCTAATAACGGCGGCGCAGCGTCTTTCGGACTGATCGCCACCCAGTCAAAATTGCCTCGGAGGGGAAATGCCCCGCAAGTTTCCAGATGGACGGGAAGACCGGCGGCGTGGAGGGCGTTTGCAAGTGGGGCGAGATCGTGGATGGTCGGTTCGCCACCGGTGAGCACCACAATTTCTGGGCGGGCAGCAACTGCTTCTTTAACAAGAGCTTCGACAGACAGACGCGAGGGCGGGGCTGCAACGCGACGGGTGTCCCAAGTGTCGGCAGAATCACACCACGGACAACGCACGGGGCAACCGTAGAGGCGAATAAAAAAGGCAGATTTGCCAAGGTGCCCCCCCTCCCCTTGCCAGCTGTGAAAGGTTTCGTGGACGGGATAAAGGGCGGCGGCAGAATCGGCGGCATTCACGGGCGGTAAGTCGCACTGTTGCGTGCGTCCTCGTCCACGCGCACCTCGGTGACGAACACGCGGTCACAGGTTTCTTTCCGCACAAGCGCGTCCACAACCTCGTAGAGATGGCGGGCAAGCCCCTCGGCGGAACAATTGTCCACGATGTATGCTTTGTAGGCGGACGGCGCAGCGGCGAGAATTTGGCTGCACATTTGGTCATCGCGGTTAAAAACGCAGGCGTGGTCAAGGTGCTCGTCAAACCAACGGCGAATGTATTTCAGATCGCCAAAATCAACGACAAAGCCGTTGGCGTCCAATTCGTAACATGCAAAAGTGAAAGTGAAATTCCAATTATGCCCGTGCACGAACGCACAATGCCCTAAATGCCTGTGCTGACGGTGGGCAAACGGGATGTCGGCGTATGTTTTCGAGCAGGTGAACACGGGCGCAAAAGAAACGAAAGGCGGCTTTGCGAAAAGCCAAAAATCGCGTTCGCCGGAAAAAACGCCGAAGTGCAGCCAAAACGCTTTTTTACTTGCGCAAAGACACGAAATCGCTTCCGTGCCGTCTTCTTTGCTACTGGGAATTCTTGGTTAACGCATGGAGAGGTGACAGAGTGGTCGATTGTACCTGATTCGAAATCAGGCGTGCCGCAAGGTACCGGGGGTTCGAATCCCTCCCTCTCCGCCAAACCAAACCGGTGGATTTTGCGATGGTCTTCTGCGTTAACTTCGCGGGGCGTGCCTTAACGCTTTATCCGCGTTTTTCGACGGGCAGGTATTCGCGGCAGGAGCAGCCTGTATAGATTTGGCGCGGGCGATAAATGCGGGGGCGTCCGGCGGCGGCGACTTCGCGCCAGTGGGCGACCCAGCCAGGCATTCTGCCGATGGCGAACATGACGGTGAACATGTTCATCGGGATCCCGATGGCGCGCATCATAATACCGCTGTAGAAGTCCACGTTGGGATACAGTTTTCGTTCGACGAAATAGTTGTCAGAGAGTGCGGCTTGTTCGAGGCGGCGGGCGATGTCAAGCAGGGGGTCTTGCACGCCGAGGGTGCGCAGGAGTTCTTCGCAGGCTTTGCCGATGATTTTTGCACGCGGGTCGTAGTTACGGTAAATGCGGTGACCGAAACCCATGAGGCGGCATTTTCCTTGTTTAGCACTTGCGATAAAGCGGGAGCCGTCATCGCCGTCATCATGAATAGTTTGCAACATTTCGATGACGGCTTGATTGGCGCCGCCGTGGAAGGGTCCCCAGAGGGCGCACACACCCGAAGCGGCGGAGGCGAAGAGATTTGCGCCGGAGCTGGCAACCATGCGCACGGTGGCGGTGCTGCAGTTTTGTTCGTGGTCGGCGTGGAGGAGGAGGATGAGGTTGAGGGCGCGGGAGACGACTTCGGGGCATTGGTAGTGTTCGTAGGGATCGGAGAACATCATGTGCAGGAAGTTTTCGCAGTATTTGAGGCTGCGTTTGGGGTAAATGACAGGAAGCCCACGGCTCATGCGGTAAGCCATCGCCGTTATCGTGCGCACCTTGGAAATGAGGGTGGCGGCGGCTTCGTCGAAGTTATCCGTATCGCCGTAATGGGTGTTTGTGGCGAGGTGCGGATAATAGCAGGCGAGGGCGTTGACCATAGCACCAAGGAGCGCCATCGGGTGGGCGTCACGGGGATAACTTTCAAAGAGATACACCATGCGTTCGTGGATGGGCGCGTTCTCGGTAAGCAAATCGGAGAACTTGGCGCGCTGTCCCCGCGTAGGGAGTTCGCCGTATATCACGAGATAGGCGGTTTCGACGAAGTGCGAGTATTCGGCAAGCTGCTCTATCGGGTAACCGCGGTAGCGCAGGATGCCCTTTTCGCCCTCAATGTAGGTGACAGTGCTCGCGCAGGAACCTGTGTTGCCGTAACCTTCGTCGAAGGTGATGGCCCCTGATTGTTCACGCAAACGGGTGATGTCGAACGCAGTTTCGCCCTCGGTACCGATGAACACAGGGAGTGCGTATTGCTTTCCTGCGAGTTGAAGAGTTGCGTGTGTGGTGTCAGACATGTGTGGTTTGTGTTTGAGGGTGCGCAAACTGCGGGGCGCGCCCCAATGCGCACCACTTAGCAAGCAGACGCCATTTGAAGGAAATTTCGGTAAAGTTGCAACCCTTTTGACTGACTTTTTTCGGGGTGAAATTGCGTGGCGAAACAATTTCCCCGGCGAATCCCGCTTGCAAATCGCACGCCATAATCCGTCTCACACCAAACCAACTCGCTGGGCACTTCGGCAAGATGATAGCTGTGAACAAAATAAAAGGAATCCCCCTCGGCACGTAGTCCGTCGAGGAGTGGTGCACCGGGGCGAAACGCCACAGTATTCCAACCCATGTGGGGGACTTTTACCGAGCGATCCGCAGGAAACCGCCGCACGCGCCCCGAGAAAATGCCCAGTCCGGCGTGGTCGCCCTCCTCGGAGTGATCAAAGAGTGCCTGCAATCCGAGGCATATCCCGAAAAACGGCCTGTCCGCCGCAATCCACCCCCGGATAAAACTGTCAAAACCCGTGTGTTTCAAACGCGCCATGCAATCTCCGATGGCACCCTGCCCCGGAAAAAAAAGTGCCCGCACACCCGCCTCCACCTCGTCCGGTGCAGATACAAGGCGGACACCCGCGCCGCACTTTTCAAGTGCACGGGCGACACTGCGCAAATTTCCCATCCCATAATCAATGAGTGCCACCGGAATGGCGGCAGAGCGGGAATTGTCGTGAATAGATTTCATCGAAAAAAACAAAAAAACTTAGCGTTGCAGGAGAGATTCGGCGGCTTCGCGCCTCGGTCGAAATTTTACGGGATGCCTTAACTTCTTTTCGCATCTATTTGAAAATTTTTTCCTATTAAAAACGGCACCCCCGCCATCAAAAGGGACCTTCCTCCGTTTTTATTCTTTTGATCTCCGCCTCTCTCTTCTGTTTTTCGATAATTTTTGCCTTCTCGTCCTGCGGTGATTTGATTTGAAGCACTCTTTCAAGCAGACCGTTGATACCGAAATACTTTTCATGCATTGCCTCATAAAGGAAACGAAGTTGTTCAAAAAGCTCTGGGTAATAAAGCGAAGAAAAAGCTGTATAGCTTCCGTCTTTTTTTGTATTAAGATGAGCATACCGCAAAAGGTCTTCAAACGAACCCTTGTGCAAAGGATAAAGATACAGGGCATACGCCGCCTGCCCGTCTTCCCCTTCTAATTCCCAGTGGGATATTGACCAGAAAACTCCCGCTGGAAATTCAAAATAGAACTCGTCGTTTTTGAACGTCGGCTCAATGTATTCCACGGATTCATTCAGTTTTTTGATGACCGCCAGGATGTCTGTCTTTGTTTTCATGTCTTTCCGTTGTTAAGCGTTAAAGGTTTTTTAACATTGCCTCTTTGGAGAGTTTGATAAGTTTTTCCACTAAATTTTCCCTGACTAAAACGCTCAATTCACTTTCTCCTTTTTTTATTTTTTCAATTTCACCAATAACAACCCGTGTCGAGGATTGTTTCGTGAAAAGCGGCGTGTCTTTTAGAAATTCTTCAATGGAAAAAAGGACATTCAGTGCCTTTTCCCGACTTTCCTTGGGGAGAAGACGCGTCTTGTGAAATTCGTTAATTCTTTCACTCAGTATTGAAATAAATTTGGAATTAAGCACAAGAGCTTCCGAATCAAAGTGATCGTTCGCTTGGCGACGCGGATGGGCGTATAGAACACAGGTGACGGCGTCTTCGTCAAAGAAAAACTTCGGATCGGGAGAACCGTGCTCCCGCATTGTCCGGAAAATTGTGGGAATACCCTGCCCTTCCGACTGGGAGAGTTGGAGTTTATTGAAAAACCATGCGAGCGTTTGATTACGCCACACAACAGGTGCCGCGCCCCTAAGAAATTGATCCTTGTCAATTTGCCGAAGCAGGGCACCCGGCGAACGGATTTCCACCCTGTCTGAGAAAGCCGTCACACGGGTCGGCTGGTCGGATTCATAATCTCGGTGGACGATCGCGTTGACGACGGCTTCTTTCAACGCCCGCTCCGGATATTTGGTAATGTTGGGGGTTTGCGAATTTTTATCTACCAAAACCGCCTGCTGCATTTTCAGCAGGGAAAGGATTTTTTCCGTCTGTTCAATCAACCCGCCCGTTATGTTGTGAAGCTCGGAATACTGACCGCTCTTGTCTTCTCCCGGGTAAAAAGAAACTCTTGTCCACGCACCCTGGAAAAAAAACGTCGGTTCGTTTCCAAAAAGGGCGGTTGCAAAGTTTCTGGGGCAGATTTCTTTATCAAGACTCCGTTTCTCAGCGAGGCTGGGGACAAACGCGCTCAGAGGATTTGTAAAATACGCATTGTCTCTCGAAATGCTGGTTTGCGGTTTTATATCCATACGTTCCAGTGTGAGCTGAAGGAGACGTATGTTTATATCCGCCAGCGTGGCTTTTTCGTTCAAGCGTCTGTCCCATGCCTCCATGTTGTTTTTTTTTACAAGAAGGTCGCGAAACAATTCGTTGCGAGCCTCCTTGGTTTCATTGTTGAGGCGGATATAACAAATCCCGCTGTCGTGTCCCTTGATTCGGAAAGAATGCACGCTTTTGCTCGCGGGAACAATGAAAACAAGAATTTTCTTTTCGGGGGTTTCCGCCGGCAGCTCTTGGACGAGAGGAGTAATTGATGGGAAAATGTTTTTTACACAACCGTCTTGGACTTTTCCTTGGATTTCTTTGTATCTTGAAGAGTCGAGTCCCGTGCGTTGGACGCTTTGGAAGCCGTAGGCGTCTTTTATTTCTTTTGCTCCGCACACGACATAGCCGCCGCCTACGTTTTGAAAATCGTTGGCGAACGCGGTGATTGTTTTCAGGACATCGCTGATATCCGCAACGTTTTCTTTCCACTCCACGCTTGCGTTTTCACGCAATAAAATTTCTTCTATATCAATCATTTCCGGACAAACGTTTCCTCTGTTTCGGGCAAAGAATCAAGTAATTTGTCCTTATCTCGGGGAGGGTTGTTTGTTTCTACTATTCCCCTGTCGCCAGAAGCAGTTCTATACATTTTTTGGCGGATTCGGGGATTTTGGTTCCGGGACCGAAGATGGCTGCGGCGCCGTTTTGGAAGAGGAACTCATAGTCTTGCGTGGGGATGACGCCGCCGCAGGTGATGAGGATGTCTTCGCGTCCGAGCTTTTTGAGTTCGGCGACGAGTTGGGGGAGGAGGGTTTTGTGTCCTGCGGCGAGGGATGACATGCCGATTATATGGACATCGTTTTCAACGGCTTGGCGGGCGGTTTCTTGCGGGGTTTGGAAGAGGGGGCCGATGTCCACGTCGAAGCCGAGGTCGGCGTAACCGGTGGAGACGACTTTGGCTCCGCGGTCGTGCCCGTCTTGCCCCATTTTAGCGATGAGGATACGGGGGCGGCGACCTTCTTTGGTTTCAAATTTTTGGATGAGTTCACGGACGTCGTTCATGGTGTTGTTGGAGCCAAATTCTCTTGCGTAAACGCCGCTGATGATGCGGATTTTTGCTTTGTAGCGCCCGAAAGTTTTTTCAAGGGCGTCTGAGATTTCGCCGAGGGTGGCGCGGGCTTTGGCGGCTTCGACGGCGAGGGCGAGGATATTGCCTTGTCCGGTGGCGGCGGCGTGTTCGAGGGAAGCGATGGCGGCGGCGTGGCGGATGGGATCGCGGTTGGTTTTTACTTCGTTAAGGCGTTTGATTTGGGATTCGCGCACGGCGGTATTATCAATATCGAGAATTTCGAGCGGGTCTTCTTTTTCGAGGCGGTATTTATTTAAGCCGACGATAGTTTCTTTGCCGGAGTCTATACGGGCTTGCCGGCGGGCGGCGGCTTCTTCGATGCGGAGTTTTGGGATGCCTTCTTCGATGGCTTTGGTCATGCCGCCGAGTTTTTCTACTTCTTGGATATGCGCCCATGCCTTGTGCATGAGTGCGTGGGTAAGGGACTCGACATAATAGGAACCGCCCCACGGGTCTATAACTTTGCACATACCGGTTTCTTCTTGGAGGAAGAGTTGAGTATTGCGGGCGATGCGGGCGGAGAAGTCGGTGGGCAGGGCGATAGCTTCGTCGAGGGCGTTGGTGTGGAGGGATTGGGTGTGTCCGCAGGCGGCGGCGAAGGCTTCTATTGTGGTGCGCACGACGTTGTTAAAGGGGTCTTGTTCGGTGAGCGACCAGCCGGAGGTCTGGGAATGGGTGCGCAGGGCGAGAGACTTGGGGTCTTTGGGATTAAATTGTTTGACGAGTTTTGCCCAGAGGATGCGGGCGGCGCGCATTTTAGCGACTTCCATGAAATAGTTTTTGCCAATAGCCCAGAAAAAGGAGAGGCGGGGTGCAAAGGCATCGATATTTATGCCTGCACGCACACCCGTGCGAAGGTATTCGAGACCGTCGGCGAGTGTGTATCCCATTTCGATGTCGGCAGTTGCGCCTGCTTCTTGCATGTGGTAACCGGAAATGGAAATAGAGTTAAATTTAGGCATATTTTTTGAAGTGTATTCAAAAATGTCTCCGATAATTTTCATGGAAGGCGCAGGGGGGTAAATATAGGTGTTACGCACCATAAATTCTTTGAGAATATCGTTTTGAATAGTGCCGGAGAGTTGTTCCAGTGTGCATCCTTGTTCGAGGGCAGCAACGATGTAAAAGGCGAGGACGGGGATGACCGCGCCGTTCATGGTCATGGAAACGCTGACGCGGTCGAGGGGGATGCCGTTGAAGAGAATTTTCATGTCTTCAACGGAGTCAATAGCCACGCCGGCTTTACCAACGTCGCCGACGACGCGGGGATGATCGGAGTCGTAACCGCGGTGTGTCGCGAGGTCGAAGGCGACGGAGAGGCCCTGTTGTCCTGCGGCGATGTTGCGGCGGTAAAAGGCGTTGGACTCTTCCGCTGTGGAGAAACCGGCGTATTGGCGCACCGTCCACGGGCGCATGACATACATGGTGGCGTAAGGTCCGCGCAAATAGGGGGGCACTCCGGCGGAAAAATCAAGGTGTTCCATGCCTTCGTAGTCGGCGGCGGTGTAAAGCGGTTTGACGGGGATTTGCTCCATCGTCTCGGTAAAAAGCGAGTCCAATGGCTTGCCCGCAGCATTTTCTATTGCCCGTTGCCATGCGGCGTAATCGGGTGCACCGACGGGTGCATCATACGAAAGTTTGGTAAAATCTACAGACTTCATGTTCCTGGAGGGATGCGTGTGTGTGGTAGAGCGTGTGCTCGAAAGGGTGTGGAGGGTGCGCATGGCGGGCGCGGTTACAAGCTATTTATTCCCTCAAAAAAACGGGGCACTATCGCCGAAAATCCCTCGTCCTCGTCAGATCGGCTTACCCCAGCCGGACACGATGATGAGCATTCCGGCAAGGGCTATCGCTCCGCCCGCCAGATCGGTCGAGGTCAGAGGCTCGCCGTCCACCCTGCGGCGGCGGTCTCGCTGGGCGTCGGCGAAATCGTCGTTTTAGAACCTGCGAAAGCCGCTGCGGTTTTGCGGTGGGGCGGTGGGGGCGGTGGGAAATTCGCCATTGCCCATCATGCGCATCATGTCGCGCCCTTTGGGGGTGCGGAGCATTTTCATGGCTTTGCGCATTTGTTCGAACTGCTTTAACATCGCGTTAACTTCGCTAATTTGTGCGCCGGAACCTTTTGCGATACGGGACCGCCGGCTGCCGTTGAGAATTTCCGGGTTTTGGCGTTCGCGGGGTGTCATGGATTGGATAATGGCTTCGGTGCGGCGCATCATGCGTTCTTCTTTTTCGCCGATTTTGAGGGAATTTAGTCCGGGGACGAGTTTCATCATGCCGCCGAGGGAACCCATTTTTTTGATTTGGTGAAGTTGGGAGAGAAAGTCTTCGAGGTTGAACTCCGCACGCCGCAATTTTTCCGCGAGGCGTCCTGCTTCTTTTTCGTCCACAACCTCTTGCGCTTTTTCGACGAGGGAAACGACGTCGCCCATGCCGAGGATGCGCTGCGCCATGCGATCGGGGTGAAAAATGTCGAAATCTTCTGTTTTTTCACCGTGTCCGATAAATTTCACTGGCACATCCGTAACGCTTTTCATGGAAAGCACGGCACCGCCGCGGGCGTCACCGTCGAGTTTTGTGAGAATAATGCCGGTGAGGTTGAGTGCTTCATGAAAGGTTTTGGCGACGTTGACGGCCTCTTGCCCGAGGGCGGCATCAGCGACGAGGAGGATTTCGTCGGGGCGGACGCGTTCGTTCAATTTCTTTATTTCTTCAATGAGAGGGACATCCACTTGAAGTCGTCCGGCGGTGTCGAAGATTATGAGGTCGCAGGCGTTTTGGCGTGCGAACTCGGCACCATCGACGGCGATGGCTGGGGCATCCTTTTTGGAGCGGTCGGCATGGCAGAGGAAGCCTCCGTTGCGGGCGAGCGTTTCGAGCTGGTCGATGGCAGCGGGGCGGTGGATGTCGCAGGCGACGAGGACGGGTTTGGCGCAGCCTTCTTTTTTGACGAGGTGTCGGGCGAGTTTGGCGGCGGTGGTGGTTTTGCCGGAGCCGTGGAGGCCGACGAGCATGATGCGCAGCGGGCGTTTTCGGGAAACATCCGCCGTTTTGCCGCCGAGGATGCTGACGAGTTCGTCGTGGATGATTTTTACCGCCATCTGCCCGGGGCTGATGCTGGCGATGACGTCTTTGCCGATGCAGGCTGTTTTGACACGTTCGATGAAGTCACGGGCGACCTTAAAGTGCACGTCTGCTGAAAGGAGGGCATCGCGCACTTCCGCGAGAGCGGTTGCCATGTTGGATTCGGAAAGCCTGCCGACGCCGCGTAAGTTGCGGAGTGCCTTGCTCATCCGGTCTGTGAGGGATTCAAACATGATGTGTAAAGAGTGTCTTTTTTAGTGGAGGCGGGGAATATCGGGGGTGATGGCTGAAATGTAAAAAGCAAAAGCAGGCGGGCGGGTTGTTAGAAGGGAAATTCGCCCGCAGAAGTTTTGTCAGCATTGGGGTCTTCAGCCTTTTCTTGTTCCATCTCAACGGCTTTCTCGTGTTTCTCGAATCCGCGAATGATAATCGCCTTCACGGGCAAAGCCGGGCAGGCAAATTCGCAGGCGCCACAACCGATGCAGAGGTCTTTGTTCACCTTTGGCTCATCGTAAGTGCGTTTGCCCTTCACGAATTGCAGGGCTGCGGTCGGGCAATGTTCGGCGCAGGCGCCGCAAGCGGTGTCGCTCGCACGCACGATGCAACGTTCAATGGTCACCTCGGCGAGACCGAGGCGGGAGACTTGTTTTTCGGCGAGCGGAAGGCGGACTAACGCACCGTCAGGGCAGACGTCCATGCAAACGGTGCAGTTGATGTTACAGAAGCTGTCGGTGTAATTCATGTAGGGCTTCATAAAACCGGCGGGCGTGCCATAGTGGGAAAGTGCGGGCGCAAGCACGTGGCTGGGGCAGGTGCTCACGCAGAGTTGGCAAGCCGTGCACCGCTCAATGAAACGCTTGCGCGAAAGTGCCCCCGGGGGAGCCGTCACGCTGTTGCTTGCCGCAGCGGAGGCGAAATGTCCGCCCCCGAGCAACGCGAATCCTCCGGCAAGCGCGGCAACACCTCCCGCACCCGCAACAAATTCACGGCGTGTCAACACAGGTTGCGCGGCAACAGGGCGTGGCGCACGAAGCGGGACAGCTCCGCGCGCCTTTGCGCGCCCGCGAAAGGCGAGGCGAATGGCGGCCTTATCGCAAACGGCGACGCAGTTGAAACACGCCACACAGCGGGAAAAGTCCACCGTTTGCGCACGCAAATCTATGCACTGCGCCTTGCACACGCCCGTGCAATCGCCGCAGCGGCCACAGGCGGTCTTGTCAATGGCGAGGCGAAAAAGGGCGCGACGCGACGCCCAACCAAGCAAGGTGCCCACGGGGCAAATCGCGTTGCAATAAAGGCGCCCCCGCAGAGCGGAAACGATGGCGACCACACCGAAAATTATGAGCGGCGGCAGAAACGCACCGATACCCGCCCACGGCACAGGCACCCGCGGCACCCACGCGCCCCTGCCCACCCATTCGAGAACCGTGGTCGCGGTATTGTTGATGAAAAGGACGGGAGGTCGGAAAAGCGCACCCGCCACACGCCCAAAATGGCTGTAAGGATCGAGCCACGCCATTGCGAATCCGCCCCAACCAGCCACAACGCAGAGCACCGTGACAACGAGAATCCCTTGCCGCAATACGTGATCGGGGCGGCGAAACGGCAATCGCTTTTTCTTAATTTTCAACAACTTGCGCACCAACGCCGCCACGCGTGCGATGGCATCTTGCAAGAGACCTAACGGACAAATCGTCGAACAATACACGCGCCCGACAAGCGCAGTGAGCACCAACACGCCAACGCAGGCAAACGAGAGAGCCGTGCCACCGGCAAACGCAATGAGCGAAGGTCCAAACTGCGCCGCGCCCACCGCACGCTTAAGACCGGACGACACAAGGTCGCGGTAATCCAGGAACGCTGCTGCCACAGCGAGGGCAACAAGCAACGCGGTAATCACTCGGAAACGACGTAGGAAAGGCATACAGGCAAATGTGTTCGACAACCAACCCCGGCACGGCACGCACCGAGCTGCCGAGTTGACAGAATTCTCCGTCAAAAGTTGCCATCCTTCGCAAGAGTGTTTTCTTGTTGTGCCATGCTTGACATGAAAAAATTCCTTCCACTGGCGTTTCTTTTCCTCTTTTGCCCGCCGCCGACGGGCAATGCCGCTCCCACCGCAAACAACCTGCCAGCCCCCGAGGCAGTCCAAGGCGTCTCTGCTCCCAACGAAAAAGTGCGCAAACTCGCCAGCGGCTTTTCCTTCACCGAAGGTCCAGCCGTCAACACCCGCGGCGACGTCTATTTCACCGACCAGCCAAACGACCGCATCTGGATTTGGTCGATTGAAGGAAAACTCTCCTGCTTCCGCGAAAAATCCGGCCGCGCCAACGGTCTCTACTTCGACAACGACGGCGCACTTCTCTCCTGCTCCGACGCCGACAACGAACTGTGGCGCATAGAAAAAACGGGAAAACACTCCGTGCTGGCAGCCAAATTCAAAGGAGAAGACCTCAACGGTCCCAATGACTTATGGGTGCACCCTTCCGGCGGCATCTATTTTACAGACCCATTCTACGCACGCCCCTACTGGCGTGACACCGGACGCAAACCGCGCAAAGACGGCGAACACGTCTATTACCTTCCCCCAAACCGTAAAACATTCTCCCGCGTGGAAGCGTCGCTTAACAAACCCAACGGCATAATCGGAACACCCGACGGACGCCTGCTCTACGTCGCCGATATCGGCGCAGGAAAAACTTACCGCTTCGACATCAAAGCCGACGGCTCCCTCGCAAACAAACAACTCTTTGTCGAAATGGGATCCGACGGCATGACGATTGACGCCGAAGGAAACGTCTATCTGACCGGAAAAGGCGTAACCGTCTTTAACCCACGCGGACGCCTCATCGAACAAATTCCCGTGCCCGCGCCATGGACCGCCAATGTCTGTTTCGGCGGCACCGACGGCAAAACGCTCTTCATCACAGCATCGCAAGGCCTGTATGCACTGCGCATGCGCGTCCGCGGCGGCGGATTGCCCACAAAGTAAACGACACCACGCCCTCCCCCGTCGAACCTTTTTGTCCCAACTCCCATGCCCGAATACAAAAACATAGCCCTATCGGTAAAATCCGCCGCAGACGAGATGCGCAAAATCTGTGCAAACGCGCCGGAGGGACGCCTGCGGCGGCACCTCGACGAGGTGTCACAACTCCTGACAAATACTCACCTCGAATTTTTACAACAATGCCTCACAGAAAACGAATCACCGGAAACCATTTTCGCCAATCTCAAAACCAATCTTATCGACGTCTCCTCACGCTTGCGGCGATTTCAAGACACAACGGACAACATCCTCGCACCGCCCAACTTCACCCCGCTTCTCCTACAACTCGCCGAAATCCAACTCGCGCTTCTACAAGAGCCTCCCGCTCCTACTCAAAAAAACGAAAACCCACCCGCCTCCGATGGTTTTGATATAAAAAACTTCGAGCCTTACCAACTGCCATCAGGCGTCACCATCTATACGAAATATGAAAAAGACGGGTCAGTTTCGGAGTATTATTACTGCCCAAATTGCCTCCAAAAAAAACGCGTGAACGCCCTTGAATTCAAGTTTGGAGACATAAAAAAATACCTCTGCTTACGTTGCGCCTCGTCTTTTTACGTGGACACGCCCCCGCCAAAACCCGATCTTCTCGCGCCACCAGAAACACCACTCCAACCACCATCACCGCCAATACACCCGCCCCCGCCGGCAACAATGACACCGGCAACAATAACAACAACGCCAACACCGGAAGCAGCTCCACCCTCCCCCCCACCAACAGAAAATGCGCAGCCCCGCCTGAAACTCACACGCGAAGTAACGCGAAAAACTACCGCCGACGCACCCCCGCCACCGGAGATACGGGCAGTGCAACACAAAGTCAAGCCACACGCAAGTTACTTCGACCGCGTGCATGGAAAAGAACTGCCCGAAACAGATGTAGAAACAGACGCGTCTCCGCAAAAAATACGCTGGGCACGCTGGAAGAAAAACTTTGGCGGAAATGGCTTCGCCGTAAGCATCGCAATTCACTTACTCTTACTTCTATCCCTCCTGTTAATAGTGCTCCCGTCGCCTCCTCCAAAAGAAGAAGAAAATTTCGTTTTTTCGACAGGGAGCGGCGGCGGAAAAGACGGCGAGAAAATCACTTTCAGAGAACACAAGATACAACACCGCCACTCAAAAGAATTTGCCCGCGCTCGCGACAAACTTTCCATTAAATCTCCCGCCAGTAAAGTGAACATCTCCGATACAACGATGCCGGAGATGCGCGCACTAATGCCGCATTCTTTGCAAGCCATGCTGTCCAAAGGATCAGGCGACGGACTCGGCGGAGGAACAGGCGGCCTCACCGGTCTCGGTTCCGGCGGCAGAAACTTCACTTCAAGAATGGTAATGGGGCTGCGTATAAACGCAAAAAACATGGCTGTTTATCTCGATAACTCCGGCAGTATGTCTCCTTACCTCGAACCAGTAAAAGCCGAAATATATAAACAATTCCCCAATGCCGATATCTACGAATACGATGGCATCCGCATAAGAGTTGTTGACGGCTCCATAGAAAACGGACGCCCTCCCGCAAACAGCATTTTTAATGCAAAAGGGGGACACGGTTCCAGAAAAGAAATCATCGACCGCTACGGTGCCAATTTTACCGCCTCCTCCGTTGGCGCGTGGATAGATATCATGCTCCACGAAGGCTATGATACTTTAATCGTGTTTTCCGATTTTCAAGACGGCGTCGAACAATCAAGCGCGGGAACACGGGTTTTCGTAGAAACGCCTCATGAGAATTTTGACCGCCGCGACGCCACGGATAAACAATGGGAAAAACAATGGCTCACCCGTTTCTCCAATCTCAACGGCGGACCACGCCTGTATCTGTTTTCAATCGAAGTGCAGCCGCAAACCATTTGGCAACAATGCGTAAAAACATCACGCGGAGCAATCCGTATGCGCCCCGATTTACACCATTCCCCCCGTTGATAAACCGGCTCGCCTTCACTCTTTTCTCATGCCGAACTTCATGAAACAAATTCTGCCTATCAATTTTGAAATGGCATTAAACGAAGACCAACTGCGCGCCGTCACCGCCGACGATGGTCCAGCCATCGTGCTCGCCGGCGCAGGTTCCGGCAAAACGCGCACCCTCACTTATCGCGTCGCATGGCTTCTCTCCAATGGCGTCTCGCCCCATAGAATTTTATTGCTCACTTTCACAAATAAAGCCGCGAAAGAAATGCTCACCCGCGTCGAAGATTTGACTAATGTCCCGCGCTCCGAATTTTGGGGCGGCACCTTTCACAGCATCGGCTTGCGTATCCTGCGTTCCAACGCTTCCATTCTCGGGTTGGATAAAAACTTCACGATCATGGACGCCGGAGACAGCGACTCGCTTTTCGCGGAAACTGCAAAGTCTGTCAATGGTTCCTTTTTCAAAGAGCGAGACGCCATAAAACCTCGCGTTATTTACGATGCATACAGCTTCGCCCGTAACACGCGCCGCCCATTGGAAGAAGTTCTTTCAGCCCGCTTCTCTTGGCTGAAAGACGACACTATCGAGCTTCTCCTGCCTTTCTTCTCCGCTTACCAAAACGCCAAACGCGAAAAGAATTTATGCGACTACGATGACCTGTTGGAACTCTGGGTCGAACTGCTCGAAAAACACTCCGACATCCGCGCGTTTTATCAAAATCGTTTTAGTCATATTCTCGTGGACGAGTTTCAAGACACAAATAAATTGCAAAGC
Organism: Puniceicoccales bacterium; assembly: GCA_031269335.1. GTDB lineage: Bacteria > Verrucomicrobiota > Verrucomicrobiia > Opitutales > UBA953 > CALNBE01. The sequence continues at coordinate 13,015 of JAISZI010000043.1, read as the reverse complement.
GATATCGTGGATGCTCTCGCCGGAAACCATCAACTCATGGTGGTCGGCGATGATGCCCAATGTATCTACACATGGCGCGGTGCCGAATTTGCCAATGTGGCTGATTTTAGAAAACGCCACCCAAACGCGACTATTCACAAGATAGAAATAAACTACCGCTCGACCCCGGAAATACTCAACCTCGCCAACGGCATTTTCGCTTCACAAGGCGACATCCACGGTTTCTCCAAAACACTGCGCCCGTCGCGCCCCGCCGGAGAAAAACCTTATTTTGTCTCCGTAATGGACACGAAAGAACAAGCCGGGTTTATCGTGCGCTGCGTGACAAATCTGGCAGAAAACGGGCGTAGCCTCGGCGATATGATTGTCCTCTATCGTGCGCATTACCAAGCAATGGAATTACAAATAGAATTAACCCGCTGCGGCATTCCTTTTGTCATCACGAGCGGCGTCCGCTTTTTTGAACAAGCGCACATCCGAGACCTCGTTGCCCACTTGCGCTTCGCACACAACCCGACCGATTCCGTAGCTTTCTCCCGCCTCATGGCTCTTCTGCCAAAAATCGGTCCAAAAACAACCTTGCGCATCCTCGAATCCGCCACCGCCCTCGCACATTCTACGAAACAAACCTTCACTTCCGCATTAACCAACAAAAAAATAATCGAAAAAGTCCCGGCTCCCGCTCGCGATTCCTACCGCGATCTCGCCCTCGTGCTCGACGATATGGCTGAAGCCCTTCGCGTGCGTTCTTCTTCCGAGACACCGGAATCCGACAACCCGCAGCCCACCGTAGTGAAGACAATTGCCGAGATTATGCGCATCGCAATTGAGGGCTGGTATAGCGATTTTCTCCCCAACTTATACCCCGATTGGCGCGAACGCCGTGACGATTTCGACTTCCTCCTCGCCTTCGCCTCCAAGTTCACCGATGTCAACGAACTCCTCGCCCAGCTCGTCCTTCTAAATTCCGACGCCGATAACAAAAGCCCGGACCCAGAAGCCAACCCAAGCCTCCTGCGCCTCTCTACTATTCACCAAGCCAAAGGGTTAGAATTTCCCGTGGTCTTCGTTATCGGCTGCGCAGATGAACTCTTCCCCCTCAAACGCGCCATCGAAGCCGACGATCTCGACGAAGAACGCCGCTTGTTTTACGTAGCGGTCACACGCGCCATGGAACTCCTCTACCTCATTTGCCCCCGAATAACCAGAACCGGCGGTCCGCCTCGTCTCCTTGAAATTTCTCGCTTTATCCAAGCCCTTCCCGACGAAGCATACAGTGCCATCCGCACTATTAATGGAGCCTATAACCGCTGAAATCTTCCCCTGCCATTTTTGTCTCGCCCGCACCGCCCATTTTTTTACTTTCACCGCGCTTCACTTCTTTTTGCACAACACACTTTCAACGTCCATGAGACACCGCCATTTTTCACGCCGCCGCGCAAGAAACGCCTTCACCTTCATTGAGATATTAACCGTCATCGCCATCATCGGGCTACTCGGCACCATCGTCCTCGCCATCGCTCCTCTCGTAGAAAACAAAAAGAGGTCGTCCGTTACGACCGCCAGCATCCGCTATATGTCCGCTATTCTCGAAAATTTCAAAACCACATACGGCGCATATCCGGTTCACGACGGCGGCACCGGCGACAGCGTGGGATGGCAGCGGAATCTTTACGCGTGCATCACCGGCCTGAAAGTCCTCAAAAACGAAGATAACACCCTGCGCCTCTTGCGTTACGACGCGGTGACGAGCAGCGACACAAAAACGCCCCAACGTCTCCCTTTCGCCTCGGAAAGCACCTTCGAGGTCGTCCGCATCAATGGCACCGTTCCCCCGAACGAAGACGAACGCTATTTTGTTGATGGTTGGGGAAATCCGTTCGCCTACCGCTTCAACATCATTTCGGGCGGCAAACTGGGCACCCAATGGGAACGCCCCGGTTTCCTCCTTATTTCCGCCGGCAAAAATTTCCGCGAGCCGCTCGCCGACAACGACATCTTCTCCGGTAACATGGAATCCACCGGCAAAGTGCCCGATGAGTATTTCAGCGATTCCTACCGCGCCGATAATATCACTAACTGGAACCAAGATTAACCCCGCCCCGTGTCGCCCTCGCCCAACACCGCCATCGTCCTTCCCTCCAACCATGCCGGATTCCAGTGGGCAGCAAACCTTGTTCGACAACACCGGAAATCTTTCCCCTGCGGGAAACGACGGCACCGGTTACCCTGCTTTTCGCCTTCCCCTCGCCGCCCGTATGCGCCCGCGCACCTTGTCCGAAGTTCGCGGACACACACAGCTGCTTGGCGAAAATAGCACCCTGCCCCGCATAATTGCGGGCGACTCCTTCGGCAGCCTCATCTTCTACGGTCCGCCGGGCTGCGGCAAAACCACCCTCGCCGAAATCATTGCCTCCGAAACCCGCAGCCACTGCACCCGCATAAACGCCGTAATCTCCAACTCCGCAGAACTGCGCGACATCCTGCGCCTCGCCCGTTACCACCCAGAACGGCGCACTATTCTGCTCATTGATGAAATCCACCGCTTCAACAAAGCCCAACAAGACCTCCTCCTGCCAGATGTCGAAACCGGCGTCGTGCGCATCATCGGTTGCACAACGCACAACCCAGGGTTCTACATCATTCCTCCCCTCCTCAGCCGCAGCCACCTCCTGCGCCTCGAACCTCTCGACGAAGAATCCATAACGGCTGCCCTGCACGACGCCCTCATCGACATCGAACGGGGTCTGGGCGCCAGCGGAGTAACTGCCGACGACGCCCTCCTGCGCTCCATTTCCCTCATGGCTGGCGGCGACCTGCGCCGCGCCCTCAATACCCTCGAAACGCTCGTCGCCGCCCATCCGTTGCGAACGCCTCTCTCCCAAAATGACGTCGAAAACTTCGCCCGCGCACGGCAACTCCGCTATGACCGCGGCGAAGACGAACACTACGACACGGCATCCGCCTTCATTAAATCCATCCGCGGAAGTGACCCAGACGCAGCTATTTACTGGCTCGCACTCATGTTGGACGGCGGCGAAGACCCGCGCTTTATCGCCCGCCGCCTCGTCATACTCGCCTCCGAAGACATCGGTCTTGCCGATTCACGCGCCCTCACCGTCGCCATATCCGCCCAACAAGCATGCGACTTCGTCGGTATGCCCGAGTGCTCCCTTACCCTCGCCCATTGCGTCCTCTTCCTCGCCACTTGCCCCAAAAGCAATAGTGCCACCATCGCCCTCGCCAACGCCCGCGCCGCCCTGCGCGATGCACCACGTCAACCTGTCCCACTCCACCTGCGCGACGCGCACACAAAATTAAACAAGTCGCTCGGTCACGGCGCCAATTACCTCTACAGCCACGAATTCCCAGAAGGCATTTCAGGGCAAACCTACCTCTCCAATCCGTTAACACTCTACTCCCCAAGCCCTAACGGCGCAGAAGCCGCAATCGCAGAACGCCTTGCCCACTGGAACGCCTTGCGCACGAAATTGCGGAAAAATAACCCCGGCAAATAATTCCTCCTCCCATGCCCGAAACCCAGCCGACCATTGTCGAAGTCCTCCCCTTTGACGGCGGCGGCCGCACTTACTCCTACGCCGTCCCGCCGACGCTGACCGGCAAAATCCGCCTCGGGCAACTCGTGCGCGTCCCGCTCGGCTCCTCAACGCGCATAGGGATCGTCTGGAATGCCGACACCGAAAACACCGCCATTCCCACCGCCGCCCCGTCTAGCTCCCACACGCCGCTGCTCACGGGTCTCACGCCACCTCCCTTAACCGCGCTCCCCTCCCACAAACTCAAATCCATCCTGCAGCTCTGCCACGAAACACCCGTCCTTTCGCCAGACCTGCCTGCCCTCGCCAAATGGATTTCCGCCTACTACGCCGCACCGCTCAACTCCGTCCTTGAAACCATTCTCCCAGCGTCCGTCAGACACGGCACACGTCCAATCATTCAAAAAAAACTCCACATTTCCTCCCCGCTCGACCCCGAATCCCTCGCCAAACTCCGCCGCCGCGCCCCAAAACAAGCCGCGCTCTACGACTTCCTCGCCTCACAAATCACCGCCACCGTTGACCGCGCCACCGTCCTCAAAGGCCTCAACATCGGGACAACAACGTGCGACGCCCTGATCAAAGCAGGCATCATCGAAGAAACGTCGGGACACGTCTCTCGCGATGTATATGCCGACGACCTTGCCGATAACGAAGTGGTCTCCGCAACCGCTCCGATTCTCAACCCCAGCCAACAAAGTGCCTTGGACGACATATCCGCCGACCTCGCCTCCAACTCCTTCGGCGTCCGCCTGCTCCACGGCGTCACAGGCTCAGGCAAAACCGAAATTTACATCGGCGCCATCCTCGCGGCTCTCGCCAATGACGGTGCCGCCATTTTCCTCGTTCCGGAAGTCGCCTTGACCCCCCAAACCGTCCAACGCCTCCGCCAACGCCTCGCCAACGCCAACACCCGCGTCGTCGTCTGGCATAGTCTCCTCTCCAACGGTGAACGCTTCGACGCTTGGATGGCAATGGCATCGGGGAAAGCCCGCATCGTCGTCGGCGCACGCTCCGCCGTCTTCGCCCCGCTCGCCAACCTGCGCCTCATCGTCATAGACGAAGAACACGAACCAGCATACAAACAAAGCGAAACCCCTCTCTACAACGGCCGCGACGTCGCCATTTACCGCGCCAGACTCAATAACGCCCTCGCCCTGCCGGGTTCCGCCACGCCTTCCCTCGAATCCCTCGCCAACACGCGCTCTGGCAAATACCGACTCAGCCGCCTGCCGTTTCGCATAGAAGATCGCTCCATGCCAGCCTTCCGCATCATAGACATGCGCCGCGAACTCCTCCACGCCCACGGGCAAACCATCCTCTCCCGCCCGCTCGTTGACGCGCTCCGCTCACGCATCGAACGCCGCGAACAAAGCATCCTCTTCCTAAATCGCCGCGGCTTTTCACGACAAATGATTTGTCCCGCTTGCGGATTCGTAGCAGGTTGCCCCCACTGCAGCATCTCCCTCACCTACCACCGCACCTCCAATTCCCTCCGCTGCCACGCCTGCGGCTACTCCGAACCCGCCCCAAACTCCTGCCCAGTCTGCCATTCCCCAAAAATTCGCGGACGGGGCGCAGGAACCCAAAAATTGGAAGACACCATCCGCAACATCTTCCCACTCGCCCGTCTTGCCCGCCTCGACGCCGACACAATGGGCACAAAAAATTTCTTCCGCCAAATCCTCTCCGACTTCCGCAAAGGCAAACTCGATATCCTCATGGGCACCCAAATGCTCGCAAAAGGCCTCGACTTCCCAAATGTCACCCTCGTCGGCATCATAGACGCCGACATCTCCTTGCACATGGCAGACTTCCGCGCCGCCGAACGAACCTTCCAACTCCTCGTCCAAGTCGCCGGCCGCGCCGGCCGCGGCTCCCGCGAAGGCGAAGTCCTCGTCCAAACTTTCACCCCAAACGCATCACCCATCTTATTCGCAAAACAATCGGACTTTGACGGCTTTTTCGACTCCGAACTCTCCCTGCGCAACCAATACGGCTACCCCCCAGCCCGCCACCTCATCCGACACCTCTTCCGCAGTCGCGACCCGCAAAAAGTCGCCTTCTACGCCAAAGGCTGGATACATTTCCTCGAAAAAAACGCCCCCGACCTCGTCGAAATACGCGGACCCGCCCCCTGCCCCATCGAACGCCTCCAAGATAATTACCGCTGGAACGCCTGGTATTTCACCAACAACGTCTCCCACGCCGTAAAACATATCTGCCTATTACGTAACCGCTTCCACTTCGATCCCGCCGTCTCGAACCTCCTCGACATAGACACCGTCAACCTGGATTAGGGCGCGACTACAAGGAGCATTGGCGAAGTCAGAAGTTACTGGAGTTGCGCCCCTTCGGGGCGCGGCGGGCGGGAGGGCGGCATCCGCCGGTTCCGCGCTCGCGGTGCTCGCGCTCCACCGGCGGTTATTCACGTTGTGCCCCTTCGGGGGAAGAGGGGCAGAGACATAGGAGATAGGCTTGATCTTCGTGTGAGACCGGAGGCTACTCACTCCTTGCGCCGACGGCGGTGGCGCAGAAATACCAAGCCGGCGAGCAGGCTGCTGCCCCAGAGGGCGTAGGTCGAGGGTTCGGGGGTGCTGGGGGGACCGCCAGCATCGTTGGCGCGGATAATTGTGTAGCCGGTCATGTCCGCACGGGTGCTCGTGTTGATGAGCTGCTCGGCGTTTGCGGCAGTGATAAGGCTTTCGCTGTCGGGTAGCCATCCGGCTTTTAATGGGATACCCGAACCCGCATCTGCCAGCACTTCCACGGCTTTTGCGGGTGTTAGTGGCAAATTGCCCGGATTAACTCCCAGTATTATCAGCATGTTGCCTCGGTGCAGCCAAACCGTTGTTGGAGTAACCAATGCAACACTCACCTCCCCCTCCAATTTCAACACGTTCCCCTGCGAAGATTCCGATCCGATGTGAATCTCATCTGCCGTTACCCTCCCGCTCTCGTCGCCTTTCGTTTTGTTTGCGCTGACAATGAGGGTGTTGTTGTTCGCACCGTTGGCTGAGCCGATATAAATTTTGTTTGTCGTTAAATTTCCTTCTACAATGAGTTTGTTGCCGCTCGCGCCGTTGCTTTTGCCGATATAGACCGCTTTTCCCGTTGCCTTCACAGTGGCGGTGTCTGAATACCATGCGCTATTGAGGTTTTCATTATTGGTGGACTCGAATCTGCTGAGAATGACAGTGTTGTTGCTGGTAGCGTCGCCGATTATCCAGTCCGTTTTTGAAACAAAACTCAGCCCCTCTGTTACGCGGGTGACATTTCCCGCGTTCGCTGTTGTGAAAGTGCTCACCTGCCCCACGTAGGCTTTGCCGCCGTGGGAGGTTGTGCCGCTCGCAGCATCGGGTGCGCCCACCATAAAGTTATCGCCGTCTATGCTCACAGAATAACCAAAGACCTCCCCCTCTACCCCAGCCGAAGGGGTGAGTTTGAGTATTTCTGTCGGGGTGCCTGTATTTACCCCTGTGTAGAGGTAAGCCGCTCCTGCGCCGGGACCTTTTGGGGCAGGTGCGCCGACAATGGCTATGGTGCCAGATATGCCCACGGACCAACCGAAGTAATCCCCCTCGCTCACATCCGAAGCGGTGAGTTCGGTTGGTGTTTGATTGCCGAAATTTCCCCCCGTGTAGAGGTAAGCCGCTCCTGTGTAATCGTCTTTTCCGATTGCCCCGACAATGGCGGTAGTGCCGGATATGCCCACGGAATAACCGAATTCACCCGCTCCCGCATACGGATTGGTGAGTTCGATTTGTGCTGGGTTGTCAGAACCTACCCCCGTGTAGATATAAGCCGCTCCTATGTTATCCTCTTTTGCGGGTGCCCCGACAATGGCAGTGGTGCCGGATATGCTCACGGACCAACCGAATTCACCCGCTCCCGCATACGGATTGGTGAGTTCGGTTTGTGCTGGGTTGACTGACCCTACTCCCGTGTAGATATAAGCCGCTCCTATGTGTTCGTCTTTTCTGAATGCCCCGACAATGGCAGTGGTGCCAGATATACCCACGGAATAACCAAAGTAATCTTCGGTGGCACTCGAATAGGTGAGTTGGGTTTCTTGCGAGGGGACTGAATCTACCTCTGTGTAGAAGTAAGCTGCTCCTGTGAAAGCATTTTTTGCGGGTGCCCCGACAATGGCTGTGGTACCGGATATGCCCACGGAATAACCGAACCAATCTTCATTTCCCGCACCCGTACCCGAACAGGTGAATTGGGTTTGTATTGGGCTACCAGAATCTACCCCTGTGTAGATGTAAGCCGCTCCTGTGTAATAAGAACCTTCTCCCCATGCCCCGACAATGGCTGTGGTGCCGGATATGCCCACGGAAGAACCGAAGTTACTACCCGATGTTGGTACAGGGGCGGTGAGGATAACACCCTGTGCGGCGGGCAACCATGCGAGGCTTGCGGCGGCGAGGACGAGGAAGCGCGTGCCGAAGATGCGGAGCCTGGCGGAGCGGGGCGCACGGGTGGAAGCAGACAAGGGCGAATCTATCGAATGTTTTTTCATAGATCAGAGAAAGAGGTTAGGCAGAAATTATCTGCATGGCACCGACCTTTGATGTCTTCGTGAGATTGATTCATGAGAAAGAGAACCGATTTACGAAAGCAGGAAATATGCGGACGGTGAAAATTGTCAAGGGGGGAATTGAAACTTTTTTTGAAAAAAATACGCGGGTGGTGAAGTGCGGGAATAAAATCCCCCGGAGGGGGACTTTTTCACTTGGCGAGGGCACCGGCGATCACCGTTCAGCGGGCTTCGGTGGACTGGAGCAGGTAGAGCGAGCGGTAAAGCGGGCAGGTTGCGAGGAGAGAATCGTGGGAGCCGTCGGCGACGATGCGTCCGCGTCCAAAAACGAGGATACGTGTCGCGAACCGTATCGTGCTGAAGCGGTGCGCAATGATGAACGTTGTTTTCCCTTGTGCAAGTTGCTCCAACGCGGTGCGCACCGTCTCCTCGCTTTCGGTATCAAGTGCGGATGTGGCTTCGTCGAGAATAAGTATCGGGGCGTTTTTCAGGAATGCTCGTGCAATGGCAATGCGTTGCCGCTGTCCGCCGGAAAGGCATCCGCCGCGCTCGCCGACGAGAGTCTCCCATTCTCGCGGCGAAGCCTTGATAAATTCGAGCGCGCCCGCCTGCTCCGCCGCACGCTCCACTTCGGCGCTGGTCGCACTGGGGCGGCCGAGGATGATGTTATTGTAGAGCGTGTCGTTAAACAAAACCGGTTCTTGCGAGACTAAGGCGATGTTGTTGCGCAGTGACACAAGCGAAATTTCCCGCACATCAACGCCGTCCAACAACACCGCTCCTTGCAAGGGATCGTAAAAACGGGGGACAAGATTGGCGAAGGTGCTTTTGCCTGCTCCGCTCGGTCCTACTAACGCAACAATTTCACCAGCATTTACTTTCACATTAACATCGATCAACACCGGCTCGCGTTCGTAGGCAAAGGTGAGGTCGGAAAACCGCACTTCGCCGCGCACAACGGGCAACGAAACGGGATGCACGGGGTCCGTCACTTCCACGGGAGCGTGGAGAATTTCCTCAATGCGGTCGAGACCGGCGAGACCGGATTTGACGCGATTGTAGATACTTCCAAGTTTCTTCACGGGTTCGTAGGCGAAAAACAATGCCGTGATGATGGCGATGGCGTCGTCCTTGGAAACGCCGGCGCCGGAAGCCTGATAGACCGCCACGGCGATACTGGCAGCACTCATAAATTCCAATAGAGGTGAGAGCATTTTCTCGTATTTCACCATCTTCATTTGCGAACGAAAAAGCTGCCGAATCATGCCGGCAAACCGCGTCCGCTCGCGCTCTTCGAGATTGTAGGCGCGTATTTCTCGCGGCGATTGCAAGTTCTCCGTCAACACCGCAGCTATATTTCCGGTCCGGGCAAGCATCTGCGAAGAACGCCGCGCCAACTTCTTCCCAAAATGCCGCATCGGAAGCACCACCAACGGCACAATAAGAAGCGAAAGTAAAAAACGATCCATGCCCGGGTGACTCAAACTCGCGTATATAATATAACTAATTGCACCAAATAAAGTAAACGGTTGAATCAAGAGATCGTTCGACGTGTCCACGACAACCGATCTTATGTGATTGGTGTCCACCATAATACGGCTCGTCAAATCCCCGGCGGTATTCCGCTTGAAATATGCCAGATGCAATGCCTGCAAACGGGAAAACGCACTCACGCGCACGCCTTCCAACACGCGCAATCCCACATAATTTAACAAATAAACATTGGCGAATTGCGAAAACGCACGAATGGCAAACACCGTGGGAAGCAGGGCAATTGTGAAAAACAGCGCGTGTTCCGCCGGAATAACCACCACAGGCAACTCCCACCCAGAAATACTCCACCCTCCTATGACAATGCCCCCCGCCGCACCGGTGCGGTCGAAAACTACGGGCAACACCTTGCGCGTCAAAAACGGAACCCCAAACCCGCTCGCCACTCCGTAAATGGCTCCGAATAAAAGCGCCCCGATGAAATGCCCCATCACGGAGCGCAAGTAAGCATAGTATGGAAAAAAACGTTTCACTGCGGTCTTTGTAAAACTCCCGCAGCGTGCCCTTCTTCCATCAAAAGAAAACCTTAAAAACGCCTCTTTCCCAATTCGTAGATGAATTTTCTTCCTCAACGCTAAAAAATAAGACCATCTAAAAGTTAACTCGATTCCTCGTTTTTTTGCGAACCTCTCCCTGTAGCTTCATACCCTCGCATAATTTTAAGCTGCCACGCCAATCCGTTAGCTGTCCGACACCGCCCCGCGTTTCATCACAAAATATGCTTGTAGAAGGGTGCGGCACTCCGTCTCCATGACACCGGATTCCACTGCGACGCGGTGATTTAGCCGAGGCAGTTCGTGCACAGACGTCGCCCCGCCGAGGCATCCCGATCTGGGGTCACCCCACGCAAACACCACTCGCTTCAACCGCGCCATCACGGCGGCGCCGGCACACATCGGACACGGCTCCTTTGTCACATAAAGCGTGCACGCATTGAGTCGCCAGTCGCCAAGGTGCGCTGCCGCCTGTGTCACCGCCAGCATTTCGGCATGAGCCGTCGGGTCGCGCAAACGTTCCACGGCGTTGTGCGCAGAAGCGATCACCGCGTTACCCGACTCAATCACCGCGCCGATGGGCACCTCGTCCTCCCGCCACGCATCAACGGCTTGGTTGTAGGCAAGCGCCATGTAAAAAGTATCGTCGCGCAGCAAAAACGACGGGGTCATCTTGGGAAACGGGCATTCAAGATGCCGACGCTCGGGCGGCGTAATGTCGGGAAAAGGCTCCATCTGCACGCGCCAATCAAATGTTTTTTCGCCCCGCAGCAACGGCGGCTGGGGAACCTCCCAATTTTTTCCACAACCACGCCATCACGTTCGGCGGGACAAATTGCGCGGCTTTCTCCGTCTGGTATCGCGCTATCTCTTTGACAAATGTAGAACTTGTGCAAAACTGATCCTTGCTCGGCATGAGGACAATTGTCTCAATATCCGGCGCGAGCAGCCGGTTTGTGTGCGCAAGGTCGAACTCGTATTCAAAGTCGGTGAACTTGCGCAACCCGCGCACAAGCGTAATGGCACCGCGTTCCTGAGCAAACAACACCGTCAACCCAGGCAACGCCTCCACGCTCGCATTTGGCAGCTCAACAAGCGCCTCCCTTATCATGCCGAGACGTTCTTTCAGCGTAAAAAGCGGACGTTTCGTCCCGCCCGACGCAATGGCGACGATTACATGGTCAAAAAGACGACAGGCGCGATGTAACACGTCAAGGTGACCAAGCGTGATCGGATCAAACGTGCCGGGATACACCGCAATCCGAGACCCGCGCACACGAACAGATTTACTTTTTTTCATGCCTTAGTGACTATCCAATGTCAGATTCCACTCCCAAAAGGCAAGCCTTTTACTTACCCCCGCCGCGCACAACACGCTTTTTTCTGGCACCGTCCGCGCCGCCGCGCTTTTTTTCGCCCATGCCGCAACCACAACAAGCTGTCCTCGACGCCATTCCGCACCGCCCGCCCTTTCTCTTCATCGACTCCGTCACAGAGTTACGCCCAGACGGCATTGTCTGCAAGCGCACCTTTCGCCCGGACGAGTTTTTCTACAAGGGACATTATCCCAACAAACCCATTACGCCGGGAGTGATCCTCTGCGAAGCCGTTTTTCAAGCAGGCGCGATTTTTCTTTCTCAAAAAATAAATGCCGAAGGTAACAGCATCTCGCACCTTACCCCCGTGCTTTGCCGCATCAACGAATCGCGCTTCAAGGGCATGATCTATCCAAATGATACCGTGTCCATTGAGGTCATTTTCCGCGAAAAATTACAGGAGTTTTATTTCCTCTCCGGAAAAATCTTACGCAATGGCCGAGTCGCCCTCTCCATCAAATTCACCCTCTCTCTCGTCAAACAAAACGAAGCCACCGCTACGCCGCGCCCGCCCGAAAACTGAAACAGGCAGCAATTACGATAAATGCGTTTACTTGCATGATTGCAAGAAACCGTGCGTTCTCAAAAAAATCCGCCATTTGAAACGGGGAACCGCGCAAAGGAAAATTTGTCTTTGGACTTTATGACACTTCTTTCTCGAAAAACGGCGATCACCGCTCTCGTGCTTGCCCTCTCGCTATCTGCCGCGCCGCTTGCTTCAGACGCTGCCACCGTGCCGCCGCCGGCACCGGTTCCGCCCTTGCCGACGCCGCAGCAATTGGTATGGCACGAAACGGAAACGTTCTCCCTAATACACTACGGATTAAATACCTACACAAATCGCGAATGGGGCTACGGCGACGAATCTCCCGCGCTTTTCAATCCGAAAAAACTCGACGCGAACCAAGTCATCGCCGCCCTCAAACGCGGCGGAATGAACGGCGTTATCCTCGTCGCCAAACACCACGACGGCTTTTGCCTGTGGCCAAGCAAGACCACCCCTCACAACATCGCCAAAGCTCCGTGGCGCGACGGCAAAGGCGACCTCGTGCGCGAATACGCCGACGCCGCCCGCACCGCCAACCTGCGCTTCGGAATCTACTGTTCGCCTTGGGACAGAAACAACCCGGAATACGCCCGCCCCGCCTACGTCAAAACCTTCCACGCCCAGCTCGTCGAACTACTCACCGGCTACGGCGAACTGTTCGAGTTTTGGTTCGACGGCGCCAACGGCGGAGACGGCTACTACGGGGGCGCACGCGAAAAACGCTCTATCAACGCCGCCACCTATTACCAATGGGATGCCGTCTGGAAACTCCTCGCGAAACACCAACCCTCCGCTGTCATTTTCAGCGACGTCGGTCCAGGTGCGCGTTGGGTCGGTAACGAACGCGGTTACGCCGCCCCCGAGTCATGGCCGACAATCACCCCGCGCACCCCGAAATCTACACGCGTCGCCGTCGGTCAAAACGTTTTCAAAGAAGTCGCCGGCAC